>NZ_JAQBOI010000190.1 GCF_028288105.1 Mucilaginibacter sp.
CATCATCAAAACAGATAGCATCACGCGCAACTTTATTTTTTCCATTATAATGTATTTTTAATGTTGATCATTGTGATTGAGCTAACTAAACTAACAAATTTGAGTTCATTTTGCAAGGCCGGATAGCCCTTATCCAGCAGTTCATAACAGAAAAGGTAAAAATAAAAGCACAGTATATTTCAAATATTTCGTTTTAATAAATGAATGTTCCTATATGTGAAAGCTTAAACAGGAAACTGACCATTTTAGCTAAATTAAAAACCACCAGTGATTAGCGCTGTTCATTATTTGTCAGTTATTACAAATAACCATTTTAGACAAATCCACATGAAAACATCAGATCTGAAAAGAACCGCCGAGAGTTTAATGAATAAAAACAAAGGTTTACTGGCTATGGATGAAAGCACAGGGACCTGCAATAAACGCTTTGAAGCACTGGGTATCCCGCAAACGGAAGAATACCGCCGGAAATACCGGGAATTGATAGTTACAACGCCACGCCTGGAAGAATGTATCAGCGGCGCGATCCTGTTTGATGAAACCATCGATCAATCAATTGAGGATGGTACACTAATGATAGATGTTTTAAAGAAAAAAGGAATTATACCGGGAATTAAAGTTGACGAAGGCGCTATTGTGCTTGATCGTTTCCCGGGAGAAAAAATAACAGAGGGGCTGGACGGCTTAGGTAAGCGCCTGGCCGACTATTACAATAAGGGGGCACGCTTTGCCAAATGGCGTGCAGTGATCACCATTGGTGCAGGCATCCCAACCCTTACAGCTATTAAAACAAACGCTTATAACCTGGCCCGGTACGCTGTATTATGCCAACAGGCCGGTCTGGTACCAATTGTAGAACCAGAAGTTTTAATGGAGGGCAACCATTCGCTTCAACAATGTTCTGAAGTAACCCACCAGGTATTACATGCCGTTTTTAATGCACTATTTGAACAGCATGTAGAATTTGAAGGAATGATATTGAAGCCCAATATGATATTGCCAGGCCTGGAAAGCCCTGTTCAGGACAATATAGAGGCGGTGGCAGATGCAACAGTGCAGTGTTTTTTGAGATGTGTACCTGCTGCCGTACCGGGTATCGCTTTCCTATCCGGCGGCCAATCCGAACAATTAGCTTCAGAAAGGCTCAATGCCATGCATACCAGGTTTAAAGATAAAATGCCCTGGGAGCTCACCTTCTCTTTTTCACGGGCTATCCAGCAACCCGCTTTAGAGGCTTGGAAAGGAGACGACAAAAATGTGGCCATAGCGCAAAAGCTACTTTATCACCGGGCATGGTGTAACAGCAAAGCAAGGCGCGGAGAATATACGCCGGAGATGGAAAGAGAAATTTCTTAATGTTCTGGGGGCGTTTTTTACTCTGTTTTATCCAAGTTTCATTTTTATGAAATGTGAAACATTATGTGCTAAAATTGATGTTTGACAAGCTGTTTTTAACTGTAATTTCGAATTACTATTCTATCTAAAATGAATACCATCGGGGCCTATGTGGTTATCATTACACCATTGAGGCGCCAGATCAAACCAACGTAGTTTAAAGCATAACTTTTGTTTGAAGGAACATTTCAATTAGTTAGTTATATACCGGTTGAAACTGTTAACGTATCCAATAATCATTATATATGGAGCGAGTTTTTAAGATGTCTTTTGAAAGTTTGATAACTTATGAGATAAAAAGAGTTTCAAATCTTTTCGATATAACCAACCCTGCGCTTTCTGATTATATTAAAACAAAAAAAACATTCTGCATTATTGATCAAAATCTGGCTGATTACGCCTCTTCTCTTAAGGTCTATTTTCAAAAGAACGATATCGAAGCCCATTACTTTTTTGTTGAAGTATCTGAAAAAAATAAAAACATACAATCAATTATAGATTTCACCGCTTTTTGTTTTAAACATGAAATTGGCCGCCGTGATCCGATCATCGCGTTTGGCGGAGGCATTGTCTGCGACCTAGGGGGAATGTCGGCTAACCTGCTAAGGCGGGGCACCCCTTGTATTAAGATTCCCACAACATTATGCGGAATGATAGATGCAGGAGTAGGCATTAAAAATGGTGTTAATTATGCCGATAGTAAAAACTCCTTAGGAACCTTTTATCCCCCGACGGTTGTTTTCATAGACCTGAAATTCCTTAAAACACTTTCGGAAAAAGAGATCAAGAATGGTCTGGTAGAGATGATCAAGATCATCGCGTTAAAAGACAAAGGTACCTGGAGCCTGCTTAAAAGGAATATTAACAAATTTATAGATAAAGATTTCGATTTGGAAGTGGTTGAATTAATTGATCGTTCTATCGCTTTTATGACCGAAGAACTGAGCACCAATTTGCTTGAGGATAATTTATACCGTATTGTGGATTATGGCCACGAGTTTGGACATTTAATTGAGATCATCACAGATTTTGAGCTTTCACACGGTGAGGCTGTGGGAATAGGAATGCGGCTTTCAAACAATATGGCTTACAGCCGGGGGCTTATGAACGTTAAAGATTATGAAGACTTTAATGGGGTTTTTGACAAATTAAATCTTCCTTACTGGCATAAGTCACTGTCTTGCCAAAAGCTTTACGCTAAGCGGGAAGCTATTAGCAGGCACAAAGGAGGCAATTTCAGTATCGTGGCATTATACAAAATAGGGGATCCTTTTTTTATAAAAACGATGAGTTTCACTGATATGGAGTATGCCTGTGGTGCAATGAATGTAATGGAACATAGCCACAATTCATCAAATAATAACCGTCCTGATCCTGGTTACCTACCAAAACCGGTATATATACCCGATGCTTTAGTATTTGATGTTGGTGGTACAAATTTACGCGCAGGCCGATACTCATTGAGCCAGCAAAAATTGGTGAGCACAAAAAAGAAAAACACACCCAACATCTGGAATACTGTTTCAAACGGTTTGCCTTATGACACATTAATAAAAGGAATGATAGAACTGGGCAAGGCGTTATTTCCTGATGAAGAACCGGGAATTGTTACCATTGGTTTCCCCGGCCCTATTACTCCTGCCGGCGAAATTTTAAGCACCCCAACCATTTGGGGAGATCAATTTAAAGGCTCCGCATCGCTTATCTCCTATCTCCAAAGTTTTTGGCCTCATTCAAAAGTTAATGTTATAAATGATGTTTCTGCCGCCGGATACTTTTTAAAGGATCATTATTCAGAAGATTTTTGTGTGATTACCGTCAGTTCCGGAATTGGCAGTAAATTATTTATTAATGGCAAACCTTATACAGGCATTATGGGGCGGGGCGGCGAAATAGGGCATTGGGTTAGCGACACATCAGACGAAGCCTTGATGTGTGAATGCGGGGGTAAAGGCCACCTGGGGGGTATCAGTTCTGGCAGGGGTGCTCTGGCTCATGCCAAAATGCAGGCAATGCTTGAACCAAAAGCATTCGAAATCTCCCATGTAGGAAAAATCCGTCCAAATTATACTGAAATAACTAATGAGGCACTTGTTACCGCTTACTCGGCAAATGATGAATGGGCAAAAACAGTTATTGATAAAACAGCAAAGCAACTGGCTAAAGTAATCGCTCTGATCCACACCACTACCGGCATGGAACTTTTTATCATTATTGGTGGGTTTTCAATAGCCTTAGGAGAAACTTATCGAAAAAGCATTGCTGAATTTGCCGGGGATTTTTGCTGGGATCTTGGCCAAAATTGGGATGAAATGATCAAAATAGGACCTGAAGAAACAGAAATGGGCTTAATAGGAGCCGGTATTTTTTCGAACGCCATCAATAATTCGATATATGAAAATAGGTAGATACATGTACGAAAAGCAATTCGGAGAGCATCCTGATGAACTGTTTATTGACCTAAAAAGGATGATATTAAACGGAAATTATGTGCTTACCGAAGAAGTATCCACTTTCCTGAAAAACTTCGCCATGTATACAGATGCACGCTACGCATGTGGTACTAATTCAGGTACGGATGCACTCATTCTTGCGATGAAAGTGCTAAATATAGGCCCCGGCGATGAAGTGATAACTCACGCCAATACTTTTTATGCCACGGTGGCTGCTATAAAATTTGTTGGCGCCACCCCTGTATTGGTTGATGCAGATGAAGAAACTTATTTAATAAATACACATCAGCTGGAGGATAAAATTACGGGTAAAACAAAGGCGATAATTCCGGTGCACCTTTATGGCAAACCCTCGCCTATGCAAGAGATAATGAACCTGGCCGATAAACATAACCTTCTTGTTATAGAAGACTGCGCCCAAGCCCATGGCTCTAAATTAGACGGGCAGTGCATAGGCACTTTCGGAAAAATTGGCTGTTTTAGCTTTCATCCCAGTAAAAATTTAGCCGCGGCCGGCGATGGGGGATGCCTGGTAACGAATGACGAGGATTTGTATATAAAAAGCTTGAGGATAAGTGCTCTTGGGCAAAACGGGCAAAATAATCACGTTGTTTTAGGATTCAACAGCAAGCTGGATGCGATACAAGCCAGGATACTTGACTGGAAGCTTCCTTTTTTAGATAGCTGGAATAAAGCCAGGAACCGGATAGTAAATAATTATATAGAAAGGCTGAACGGATTGCCTATAAAATTTCAGCTACGGAGCAATAATGAACTGCACACCTATCATCAATTTACGGTAAGAACCACAAGGCGGGATGAACTTCTGGCCTCTCTTACCAACAAGGGTATTGATGCCGTTATTCGCTACCCTACCCCTATTCACTTACAACCGGCTTTTGAAAAGGAGGGCTGGAAACAAGGGGAGTTCCCAGTAGCTGAAGCATTGGCAAAGGAGCTTTTATGTTTACCGCTAAGGCCCGACATGACAGCGAATGAAGTAGACTATGTATCTGAGAATGTGCGGCAATTTTTTAACACATGAACAGCCTCAATTTACCTAAACTTGTTATTCTTGGCGGCAGTAGTCCGTTCACCATTCAGCTTATAGATCAATTCGTTTCTAAAAATTTCACACAAGTCTCTCATCTGGTTCTTTATGGCAGAAATGATAAGCGGCTTGAATTGATCGCTAACTATTCCCGGCATCATTTAACTAAAGCCGGATGGTATGTTGAAAGCAATATAGATTTAGATAATGCCCTTGAAGGTGCCGAAGTAATTATTCATCAAAACAGGTACGGGGGCCTGGAGGGTCGACTTGAAGATGAGCTATTTGCACAACAATTTGGGTTTACAGCCGATGAAACACTGGGGCCATGCGGTTTAAAATCGGCTATCAGGATGGCGCCCTGCCTGAAAGCCTTGGCCAAAAAAATACTTGCTTTATGTCCTGGTGCTCTGCTGATCAATTTAACCAACCCCTTAAGTATCGCTGTTTCAATTCTTCACCACTGGGGCGTTAAGAAGGTTTTAGGTGTTTGCGAACTACCTACGGTGACTTTTGTAAAAGTGGCGGAAATAATCAAGCTCCCGGCCTCGCAAATTAATTGGGACTATACCGGGCTTAATCACCGGGGCTTTATTTATAATCTGACTTTTGCAGGGGAAACCCTATTCCCGAAATTCCTTGAAAAGATAAGCAGTTCAGGTTTTAATGGGTTTACCCGTACTGAAATAGAAGATTTAGGCGCTATCCCCCTTAAATACTTCCACCTGTTCTCGCAATCCCATCACGCCGAAGGGAGGGCACTGCAGGTAAAATTAATTGGAGACAGAATCATACGCGAACTTTCTTTAAAAACCAATCTGTCTCCCGAAAGCTTGAAGGACAGGAACATGGATTGGTACGAAAAGGGAGTAATACCGTTGCTTAACGCTATAAATTCTATGAATCCGCAGCCTTTAGTAATTAACATGGCAAACGAAACCGGTATTACTATCGAAAGTAAAACGCTCATTAGCAAAGGAGCCATAGAAACCATTAGATCAGCACAAATACCTGTGCGGGTGCTGAAATGGATAGAAATATTTTTGGAACACGAAAAGGCGGTGTTAAAAGCGGCATTAGATCCAACTCCGCAAAATGTGAAGGAAGCTTTGGAGCGGGATCCGCTAATTCGGGGGTCGGAATTAGCTGCTATTCAGCAATTTATTATAGGTAGTCATCAAAAAGAAGAAGAATATGCAAACACTTAATGTAGGTATCATAGGCTGGGGTAGAATGGGCAAGATAAGGGCAGAAGCCACTAAAAATTGCGGCCATCAACTTACTGCTGTTTTGGATACAGACGATCAACGATTAGCGGAGATAAAAGAACAGTTTCCAAAGACACGGACCTATACAAACCTGAAAGATTTGCCAGTAGATAATGTTGATGTGATTTTTATTTGTTCTCCACCTTGCTTTCATTTGGCTCATATTGCTTTTGCTATTGAACACCATTTGCCGTTCCTTATTGAAAAACCGCTTTCTGTTAATGCCGGTGGTTTGTTGGGCTTGCAAAATACGATAAAAGAAAAAGGGCTGATAAACGCTGTGGGTTATATGAATAGGTACCGCCCCAGTATCCTACACATAAAAGGCGGTGCGTTCTTAGGTATTTCCAGCTATTGGATAAACAAAATGTACCAGGTGCCGTGGTGGGGGAACGTGCAGGAATCTGGCGGCCCACTAAATGAACAGGCAACCCATCTGCTGGACCTTAACCGGTATATAATGGGCGAAGTTAAAGAGGTATATGCCACCAGTAGTGATAATTCTTTAGATTTCGCTACCACAATCAGTATCGCGTTAAAGTTTGAAAACGGAGCAGTTGGGAATATTCTATATAGCTGCGACGCTGCCACAAAAAGCATAGGGCTTGATCTGTACACATCAGAGAATAAGATCAATTTAAGCGGATGGGATTTTAATCTTATTGGACCTGCAGATATCGCCCTATCAGCTTTATCAGCTCAGGAAATTTTTGATCTGGAAGCCGGTAGCTTTTTCAATGCGGTTATCAATAACGATCCGTCACTTATCCTGTCTGATACAACAGATGCCATTAAAACGCAGACATTAGTTGACGCTGTTAATTTATCTTTAAATGCCAATGCTCCGATATCTCTTAAAACAATAAAAAATGAAATACTCATTTGAAAACTTGCATTACAACTATGATATAGCGCACGATGGTATAGCGCCTATTTATTTTTCGCGGGTATCCGGCTTGTCACCAGAGTTTGCTTTTAATTTTTTAGATTTTGTAAAAGTACCGGTGGCAGCCACTATCGGGAAGCATACACATACGGTCGATAATCAGGAAATATATATCATCATTTCGGGGGAAGGTGAAATGATCGTTAACGGGCAACTTTGCCAGGTTACAAAGGGGGATGTAATTGTTAACCCTATTGGCGGCACCCATCAGTTGATAAATACGGGCCACGAAGAGATGCATCTCGTGGTGGTTGAAACGCCGGTGTCCCCTTCGCTTTCTGGCGATTAAGTTGGTGTTACCGATCTATCAAACCATAATAAGATACCATATCTTTAATGCTGGAGGCCAGGCTAAAATCTATCGAACCTCCCACATCAAGCAACTTTGTATTATCACCATAATGCTGATCTATCTTTTGATCACTTAAAAAAGTTTGCTGCCCGCTATCAATTTTGATTCCCCCCTTCTCATTTCCAAATACTGCATTTAAACAGCAGTCCAAAACGTCTTTTATCATAACCGGCTTCCCGGAAGCAATATTAAAAATCTGATTGTATTGCTCGTTTGCTAATAATTGGACAATGTTGCTGGCCACGTCCCTCACATCAACAAAATCCCTTACCGACGTTAATCCCGAAGTTTTTAAATGAGGATCTTTATAGCCATTTTTAATACTCATCAATTCGCTTACAAAACGACCGCATACATGACGTTCATCCTGGCCAGGGCCAATAATATTAAAAACCCTTAAAGCCATCCACGGAATATCAAAATGTTCACAAAACTCTTTTACGATCTTTTCTTCAGCAGCTTTAGTTAATTGATAGGATTCTTCCGGATTACAGGGATAAGATTCCCTGAACGGAAGATCTTCTGATTTGGATGGGAAACCATAAACCCCGCCGCTGGATACGCCTATAAACGGAACATCTGTAAGGTACTTCTTGCAGGCTGATAATAAATTTAATGTGCCGATAATATTAGTATTCAGCAGTTTGCTGCAGTGGTCGCCTTTTAAACCAGATGCCAGGTGAATAATAGCCGTAGGTTGTTGAGCTTTTAATAATTCTTCGATATGTTTTTTATCGTTGGTATCTACCATGAAATACTTGTATCGCCCATGCAAAGCTTCAACAATGCCTGCAGGAAGAGGTGCAGGTATGGTTTGATTGTTTTTTATACATAGCGAATGCGTAAAACAATCGTCTAAACGTGGTGAGCGGCCAATGCCTATCACTTCCAGGTCCTTATCCCCGTTTATTAGAGCGGCTGTTAAATACCTCCCTAAAAAGCCCTGAGCCCCGGTTATCAGTACGCGTTTATTCATGTGTAAAAAATTGAATTGTTTTCTTTAAGCCGTCAAATAACGACGTTTCCGGTTTCCAGTTTAACTCTTCGCCCACCTTTTCAATATTTGCCACCAGGTTATCTACATCAGCCTTCCTGGGCCTGTCTGGCGAAGGATTTTCCGAAATCCCTCCGCTAATTTTCATGATAGATTGAATAAGTTGGGCCAGCTGTTTTGAATTAGTGCCAACGCCACTTGCCACATTATAAATTTCAAATCCCGTAAAATCAGCATACATTGCCTTTTTAATAGACACGGCGAGGTCACCTACAAAGCAATAATCGCGTACCGATGTGCAATTAAATAAAGCAATATCCTTTTGTACCTTAACCTGGTTGTATATTTCTTTTATTAAAGATTTTGTTGACATACCTGGTCCATAAACAGAAAAAGGCCTGAGGACCTTAAAATTCATATCATGTGCCACATGATAAACAAAGCACATCTGTTCTATTGCCACTTTAGATACCCCATATGGCGACAGCGGTTTTAAAATATCGTTTTCGGAAACCGGATTCGATAAAGGCCTGCCATAAACCTCGGCCGATGAGATCATAACCACTTTTTTAATACTCAATTCTTTACAAACATTCAGCAAGGTGGCTGTACCTATGGTATTTACTTTTAAGGTTTCGGCAGGGTTTGTAAAAGAATTGCGGACGCTATTGAGGCCAGCCAAATGCACTACAATATCCACATAGTGTAAATGCTGTTTCAACTGGTCAAAATCGCAAATATCAGCAATAAAAGCGTCCGGATAATTTTTTACATTTCCGTGGGGCCCGCTTATTAAAACAGTTTCAACATGTTCCGTGGCGAGGTGTTCAACCAAATGCGATCCTATAAACCCCCCGGCCCCGGTAATACCTATCTTTAATTTCTGCATCTATTCTTCAGACTTTGCAATGTATAAAACCGTTAAAGGACCCAAATTAGGGAAGTACCTGCCTACACTATATCTTAAAAAATTGGTGAAATTATTATGCAGATCAACAAACATTGCAGCGCGCTTACCTATAACAGGGTTTAATAGTCTTTTCAATACTCCTATCAAAACCAAACCAGATATTTTTTTCAAAAACAGATAAGGGGCGAGCGAATGCGTTGTTTTGTGCACAACATTGAGCTTTGCTTGTTCCAGTAATTTTTTAAGCGATTTTTCGGAGTATAGCCAACGGTGCTGGGGCAAGCCTAAAGGAAATAATTTATACCAAAATGTAGAGATACCGCCCACAACACCTACTTCAAAACTTATATATCCATCTTTTGCCATAATATCCTTCATCTTTTGTATCGCGAATAATGGATCAGGGA
>NZ_JAQBOI010000197.1 GCF_028288105.1 Mucilaginibacter sp.
CAGGTAAGGGGTACGAAGGTGCCGACGACTGGGCTGCGCTTTTAGCCTCCGGCATTGTCTTTTATAACGCAATCCAGCTTTTACGCCCTGGCCTGGCTGAAATTATGGATGCTGCGCCATCTGGCGAGATTGTGGATCAGGTCAGAGCATTAGCCGCAGAGGCTGATGAAGTATTGTTTATAGAGAAATGCTACGTGAGAAAGATGGGCTTCGATTATTTTGTTGATCTGCATATACAGGTTGCTCCGGATTTATCAGTCGCAGAGGGGCACCGCATCGCGCATTTAGTTAAGGATAAATTAATGGACAGCAAGCTTTCCATTAAGGATGTACTGATCCATATTGAACCTTTTTCTTAAAGAAAAGCCTTCCTTCACCACGCTTTTCTCAGCCGGCTCGCTAATTCATTCGGTGGGGCCATTTCGCTTGCCTTTCTGGTGGCGGCGATGTTTCTTTATTAAAAGAGAAACTCAAAATTCTTAGTGATCTCCTTTATAAATCAATCGCGCTGCTTTTTGACCGCCATTTGCCCTGGCCGCGATGAGGAATAATTTTAATTCAGGAACGTATAAGGACGTTCCAGTAATATCGAACCGGGCTTCCGCTGCGTCTTCCGCCGAAAAATGCCTGCTCCACTTTCTGATGCATTGGGGGGTGGTTTATAATGACTTTGGGTGTATTATTGGCTGGTAAGAGGTGTTGGTGGAACGCAAGTTCAATTTACAGAAGGTAGTTTAATGATTTTATTAAAAGAATTGCAGGTAATTTTAGTTTTTGTTATTATATCCATAATAATCATTAACTTACATTTAAATTAGTATAACTAACATAGCCAAGCTTTTATGATCAAAAATTTACTTATTGCTATTGCTTTTACGTGCACCGGCTATATTGCCACAGCACAAACCGTAACGGGCGTTGTAACGGATGCGGTTAGTTCTACGCCTATTGCGGGTGTTACCGTAAGGGTTAAGGGTGCTGCCGGTGGTGCAAGTACTAACCAAATGGGTATGTATACCATTAATGCATCCTCAAATGCCGAGTTGATATTCACCTACACCGGTTATAAAGCACTTACTGTTTCTATAAGCGGCCGTACTAATATCGATGTCTCTTTAACAAGCGATGTTAACCAGTTGAATGAAGTGGTTTTAATCGGTACACGGTCTGCCGGGCGTGTTAAGTTGGAAACTGCGGTCCCGGTTGATGTAGTGAATATAAGTAAGGCATCATCAAACACAGGCCGTTTGGATCTTACGGATATCTTAAACTACGCTGCGCCTTCTTTTAATTACAACAAGCAGTCAGGCTCTGATGGTGCCGATCATGTAGAATTAGGGACATTGAGAGGCCTTGGCCCGGATCAGACCCTGGTATTGGTCAACGGAAAACGACGTCACTCTACTGCATTTGTTTCGGTATTTGGTACACGCGGCCGGGGTAACTCCGGTGTTGATCTAAGTTCTATACCAACAGCTTCAATTGACAGGGTAGAGATATTGCGCGATGGTGCTTCCGCACAATACGGATCAGATGCTATCGCCGGTGTCATCAACTTGGTTTTAAAGAAAAACACAGGTGAATTTACTGCAAATGTAGGTTATTCGGGTTATTATGATCCGGCTTTTAATAGTGGCAAAAGCATGGTATCCGGCTTTTACCCACACGGTGGCGCTATTGATGGCAACGGTATCACTATTGATGCTAACTATGGTTTGGCTATTGGTACAGATGGTTTTATAAACTTTACCGGTGATTATGCCAAAAACGGTAAAACTTACCGGCAAACACGTGATACCGCTTTAGCTAACCCAAATGCATTGCCATTTAACCCATACAGACGTGCCAATGGTGATGGGTCATCAGAATCGGGCGCATTCTTTTACAATAGCGAAATTCCATTTAGCGGTACCAAAACATCGTTTTACAGTTTTGGTGGTTACAGTTATAAAGCAGGGGAGGCTTATGCATTTACCCGTAATTTTTCTGGCAGGCCGGAGCGCTTTCCAACGAATGGTACAGATCTGATCATCGTGCCCGGTATTATCTTCCAGGATCCTGATGGTGACTCTTATTACAACCCGCTTATTCAAACCCACAATGCAGATATTGCATTTGCAGCAGGATTGAAAGGCACATTTGGCGATTCATGGGACTGGGACCTAAGTAATAATGTAGGTAATAATAAATTTCATTTTTTTGGTGAAAAAACTTTTAATGCCTCATTAGGGGCCGATAAAACTCATTTTGATGACGGAGGATCGGAATTTTTACAAAACACAGCCAACTTGAATATCAATAAACGTTTCTCAAAAGTTTTATCCGGGTTTAACCTGGGCTTTGGCAGCGAGTATAGGTTTGAGCGTTATAAAATATTTGCAGGGGAGGAGGCATCCTATAAAAATTACGATCCCGCCGGCATCAAAGCAGCGGGATCTCAGGGTTTCCCTGGCTTCCAGCCTGCTGATGCCATAAGCGACAACCGCTCTGTTTTTGGGGGCTATGTGGATATGGAATTGGATGTTACCAAAAAATGGCTGGTGAATTTTGCCAACCGTTATGAACACTACAGTGATTTTGGATCAAATTTTAATACCAAATTCGCTACCCGTTATAAGATCACTGATAACCTGAATTTCCGTGGATCGGTAGGAACAGGTTTCCGTGCACCATCTTTACAACAGATCAACTATAGCTCTACATTCACCAATGTACAGGGCACTGTGATATCAGAAGTAAAGATAGCGCCTAATTACAGCCCTATTACCCGTGCGGCGGGCATACCTACCCTTAAACAGGAAAAATCTAAAAATGCAGGTGCCGGGTTTACTTATAGACCAATACCAGAATTAAGTTTTACGGTTGATGGGTACCTGATCAAAGTGAAAGATAGGGTAGTACTTTCCGGCCAGTTCAGCGCATCAGATCCAACCCTTGATCCTGCTTTTACAGCAACCTTAAACAGCTTGAATGTAGGTTCGGCACAGTTTTTTGCTAATGCGGTAAATACAACCAATCGCGGTTTGGATGTGGTGATAGATTATACTAAAAATGTTGGTGTTAACCGTTACAGATTGTTATTTACAGGTAACTTCCAAAGCATGGATATTGATGATATTAACTATCCGCCAATATTAAGCACAACAGCGGCGCTAAGGGAAACCTTTTTAAGTTCACGCGAAAAGAAATTTATATTGGCATCTGCCCCGCCACAAAAATTTGCTTTAAATCCGGAGTATGGCCATAAAAGCTTTACGGTGGGTGCGCGGGTAACCTATTTCGGCAAAATAGACCTGTTGGGCTATGGCGACGGCTCTACGCTTACGCCAACTGTACCAACCGACGATGGTTCTGCGCAACTTCCAGATCAGTATATTTATAGCGGTAAAGCAGTAAGCGATGTGTATTTCTCATACAGGCTTAATAAATCAACCAGGTTCTCTTTAGGTGCCGATAACGTTTTCAACGTTCACCCTGATCTTGCTTACGTAGCCGGCGCTAAAGGTTATGCTTACAACAACGAACCATCAGGCCCGTTTGATGCTGTGCAAATGGGTGGCAACGGCCGCAGATTTTTTGCCAGGATCGGATTTAATTTTTAATGCTGAAATACATTTAATTGAGTCGTCCTAAAATACGTTGACAGATTTAATGAGCTAAAAAAAGTCCTTGTCAGTTAAAATGGACAAGGATTCTTTTTGTGCTAAATCAAAATTACAACCTTGTATCTTCAATTAAAATGTTTTGCCTTAAGATCGCGATGCGTTCGCAATTGCAGTATCTTAATAATGCTATAATCTTGTTTATCTTCTTTACTATCCCAATAAAAGGACCTTGAGAACGATTGGGCTGTTCGAAAAACTATCTGTACAAATTTCCTACAGATTAATTAGCTATACTTGATAGAAACCATGAATATGAAAAGGAAATTATTGTTTGGATTTATTGCTGCTTTGTTGGCAGGAAATTTAATGGCGCAAGATTTAAAAAGTTCCGCGGTACCAACCGCTGTTAAAACTGCGCTGAGCAGAAAGTATCCTAAAGCCACCAAAGTGAGTTGGGAAAAGGAAAAAGGCAATTATGAAGCTAACTGGGGTGGGAGGTCCGGTGAAGATAATTCTGTTGTATTTACCCCAGCCGGTTCATTTGTTGAAATTGTACAAGCTATTGCAATTAGTGCATTGCCGCCCGCTGTCGCGCCCTATGTCGCTACACATTATAAAGGTGCAAAAATAAAAGAGGCCGGAAAGGTTACCGATGCCGCTGGCAAAACCATGTATGAGGCTGAAATAAAAGGTGGGGACCTAATTTTTGATGAAAAAGGAGTTTTTATAAAAGAGGACTAAATATACATGCCTTTTAATAAAAAACATAAACGCAGAATGCTGTATGTGATAGGAACTATAACAGTAGGCTTCTTATTGCTTACAGCATTTGTTTTCTTCCTTCCTCTTTCTATCATAGATCGAGAATTTTCAGAAGAAGTTCAGGAGCATCAGAATCAGTTCTTAGACACTGTGATGAAAGTGATTAGTTGGTTTGGTTATATGCCCAATTCGCCTATCATTGTTCTTGGCACGGCATTTATGTTTTTCTTAGCTAAATATAAAAGGGAGGCAATATTTGTCGTCTTAACTTTGATTTCGGGACTTGTAAGTTCTCTGGTTAAGCTGCTTATTAACCGTCCAAGACCTTCCCAATCTTTGGTCAGGATCCTTGAAAAAACACAACAACAAAGTTTTCCAAGCGGACATGTGCTTTTCTATGTTACATTTTTTGGCTTCTTAACTTTATTGATGTACCAACTAACAGCTATTCCTAAATATTTACGAACGATAATTGCGGTTGCTTCCCTATTATTGATATTTTCAATTCCATTTTCACGGATCTATCTCGGTGCCCATTGGTTCACAGATGTGCTGGGCGGCCTATTGTTAGGGCTTTTATGTTTATCTGCGGTCAGCTATCTTTATTTAAAAGAAACCGACAGATATCGAGGCATCCAAAATTAACCGTAGCAGGTAGCTCACTTAATTATTCCAGCAATTTTTATAGCCCAAAACAAGGAAAACAATACTCTTGGAGAGCGCCGTTGGCATATTATTTGAACCTTTATATATAAACATAACGAGATGAAAACTAAAAGATATTTATTAGTTGTTCCTGCCTTACTTGTACTGTTTAGCGCCTGTAATAATACCGGCAGAAAAGACAGTGAAAAAGTTGCTGAGCAAAATAATACCCAGAAAGCGGATAGCAGTAAGGCACTGGAGAAAATTGAAGGCGATAGCAAATTCGTAGTAAAAGCTACCAGTGGCGTTACCATGGAAACGGAATTAGGGCAGTATGCTTCTGAACATGCCGTAACTGCGGGTGTGAAAATGTTTGGAGAAAACATGGTGAAGGATCATAGTAAAGACAAGGAAACATTAAAAAAACTAGCAGCAGAAAAAAAAATTACTATACCTGCTCAAACCGGTGAAGATTTCCGGAAGCATATCAACGAGATAACCAGTAAAAAAGGAATTGAGTTTGACAAAGCATATATAAGTTTTATGGTTGGAGATCATAAAGAGGATATAAGCGAGTTCACGAAAGAGGCAAAAGACGGAAAAGATGTTGATATTAAAGCGTTTGCTGCTAAAGGTGTTCCCGTACTTCAACACCACCTTGATATGGCGACGTCCTTGAATGATAAGTTAAAATAGTAGGACTATTTATCGAATTGCTGTATAACGATACTGTTATATAATTTGTAGGCGGATACGAACAAGTAGCGAAATATAGGTAAACGTCACTTTTACCTCCTCATCCCTGTTTTTTGCTGTAGAACTTGTAAACATAATTTATTTTTTGCTTATCAATACAACGCTTTGCCAGCCCGGTTAACAAGATGTTAATCACTAATGAAGTGCTGACAGCAATTTGAGTATCGACGAATTTTGCTGTCAGAACAACTTTCGAGCTGATTATATTTGTTCCGTTTACAGTCTATTACGCGGACAAACGTTCGTGAAATAACAAGGGATGATCATCAGCTTAACAATGACATGACTATAATTGCTGGTGATATTAAATCATTGTGAGAATAAAAGCTTATTCAGTTAAACAGCAATGTCATAAGTGGTAAAATGAAGAAGCATGAAAAAGTGTGGTTTCAGGTTCGGGCCTAACCAGGGGGTAATCAATTCGAAATTTTGTTAAAACGGAATAAGGAAACTCCCATTAGTGACTTCATCTGTCTGAATTACATAAGGGAATACTTTCTGGTTGCATAAATAGATTAGCATAGCATTGTGTAATCGAAGATAATAGAACTGACTGATTAGTGCGTTTTTCATATTTATTTTAAGGGTAAAGACGGAATATTATTAATGCGTTTAGTTTTAATTTTTTGGGGTGACAGAAGAAATTTGTATTCTTGTAGCCACCTCAAAAAGTCTTTGACTTCACCTGTTCAGCGTCCTCCCATACCAATAACAATTTGTTTTTCGGCAAGCCCATAGTTTTTAAATAACTGCCTTTTCCTATATCGATCACCTTATTGGTGCCGATATATTTTATTTTCAGGTTACCATTCTCGGAAAATGAAACAACGCTTTGACCACCTAATGAACTGATACTACAATCGCGCCCTGTACCTATTTCAACTTCATCATTGTCCGGCTTTGCATAAAATAGCTTTCCCTGCCTTTTCCAGCTGGTACTTATGGAATGGTCTGTATTGAATGTCAAACCGCCGCCATCCATTGGGCATGCGTTCAGTTTCCAGGTACCGGTCCCTAATTTCTGTGCAGCGCCAAAAGTAATTCCCTTGTTGTCTGATCTGACGAGGTATAGATCTCTCGAACCCATCAACCAATTGCGGAACATGATCGCTACCCGGCCTCCGTCCACCGCGATACTTGGGCGACAACATTCACATACGTGGCCGTCGGGTGACTGATAAGCCAACCTATTACGGCTCCATTTATTTGATTTCGGTGTTAAGGAGGAGAAGTAAATATTATTGTTTTTAGCAATGCGGGTGTCCAGCCATACCGCATAAAAATGGTCCTGCATATCCGAAGCGATATGCATTAATCCTTCAGGTGCTGACGAACGCTGGTCGTTTAAAAAGCCCATCACCTTCCAGCCTTGCCTTGATCGATGGTTAAGCGTGAAATAATGAATATCTCCCTTTTTGTCGATAGCCGTCACGAGACTATAATTTACCGAACTGGCCAGTTGCGGGCCTCTGGCCATGCCAAGATGCATATCGGGCACGATACCTACTAAAACTGGTTTTGAAAAGGCTTTACCCGCATCTGTAGAGGTCGTACAAAAGATGCTGTCCATTCGGCCATAGACCAACCTGAGCACACCGGCTGCATCCTTAGCGACCTGCGGCTGGCGACCCTGAAAAGAAGTTTGGGCAGTTGCAGTATTCCAACTGATAAAGCATAGCAACAGTAAAGCAAACAAGTTTCGCATAGGGTTTGATCCTGGTCAATAAACAAGGTAAAATTATGTAAAAAACAAACGGAATGCTATAAAATTACATGCGGGATTGCTGATTAATTTTGTATCGTTAAATCATCATCATGGAAAGAACAAATTTACAGACACTGACTTTTCCCGTTACCGGCATGACTTGTGCCGCTTGCGCATCCAGCGTGGAATCTATGATAGGCAGCCAAAAAGGGGTAGAAAAAGCAGAAGTCAATTATGCCACACAATCGGTAAAAGTTGCATTTTACCCTGAATTGGTATAGGCTATAAATTTGCAGCATTCCGTTCAGGCAATCGGATACGACCTGATCATCGATACGGTTAACGGAAAGGAAAAGCAGGAAGAAGCACAACTGCACCGATATAATAAGCTAAAAAAGAATATTATCTGGGCAACGGTTTTAACAATTCCGGTAGTACTGATCGGCATGATGTTTATGGATATGCCCTATGCTAATTATATCATGCTGGTATTGACGGAGCTTCATTCCGATCTTTCCTTTCAAAACTAACAAGACCATCAATTGCATACTGTAATGGCTGAGGAAGATCCTTGCTGCCAAAGTGCGGTCAATGGTTTTGCTTCTTTGGCCAAATTGGTACCACAACCCGTAAAAGTTCTGATGCCAATTTCTACCGCTGTTATTCTATATTCATACGTATATACTCTTATTTTAGTGCCCGTTGTTAAAACAGCTCACCAGACATTGATCGATGAGCGACAGCGTCTGCCGACACCTGATATTCATATCATTATTCAAAGTTTTCAGGTTTGATCTGTTATTCAGAACGCTAAACATGGCTTGCCATGCCCGGAATTATTGTTTAACAAAATGTTATCATCTAAAAACTGGATATACGATTTTTGTTACTCTATTGTTACTCAAAAATGGCTAACTAATTGATATTTAGCGCTATGTTATTATCTTTTAGAAAGTACTTGAAAAAAAGTTATTAACACCTTGATTATCAATAAAATAATGTTTATATTATTTCTGTTACTCATTTGTTACTCATACTTCATAACTCGCTGATAATCATAGTATAATCACTTTTTGTATCGGCAAGTAGGCCCGACAAACACCCCAGTTTTGGAAGTGAGAACGGCATAAAACCTGTACCAACAAAAGCCAATTCATAATTGGGTTCGGGGTGTGCCGTCGTTCGAAATAACGGAAGCGGATACCACAATCATAATGGTATTCATAGCAATATTCTAATGATGACGCTATACCACAATAAACATATAGCAGAGAAATAGAATGAAAACAATTTTTTATTGCGAATAATATTTCTATACCTTTACAAAAAACTTTAGGGGTGCCTTGTGCTGAGAAATACCCTTTGAACCTGATGCAGTTAGTAC
>NZ_JAQBOI010000210.1 GCF_028288105.1 Mucilaginibacter sp.
CCTACATTGTCTGAAGGAGCTGCACCATGGGTTTTGCCAAAGCTGTGGCCACCGGCTATCAGGGCAACTGTTTCCTCATCGTTCATGGCCATGCGGCCAAAGGTTTCGCGAATGTCCCTGGCTGCCATAATAGGGTCGGGGTTACCATCAGGGCCCTCAGGATTAACGTAGATTAAACCCATATGTGCAGCAGCAAGTGGTTTTTCCAGGTTGCGGGAGTGGATATCGCCATCAGCATCCTCATCGGATACCAGTACGCCATGTCCCTCTACACCCGGTGAACCATCCGGATAACGCTTATCGTTACCCAGCCACGTAGTTTCAGCGCCCCAATACACAGACTCATCCGCCTCCCACACATCTTCGCGCCCACCGGCGAAGCCAAAGGTTTTAAAACCCATTGATTCAAGTGCTATGTTACCGGCAAGGATCATCAGATCGGCCCAGGAAATTTTACGGCCATATTTTTGTTTGATGGGCCAAAGCAGCCTGCGGGCTTTATCGAGGCTCACATTGTCAGGCCAGCTATTAAGTGGTGCAAAACGTTGCAGCCCCGCCCCTGCACCGCCGCGGCCATCCCCTACACGGTAAGTCCCGGCACTATGCCAGGCCATGCGTATAAACAACCCGCCATAGTGGCCAAAATCTGCAGGCCACCAGTCCTGTGAGTCGGTCATCAGCGTGTGAAGGTCTTTTTTCACAGCTTCCAGGTCAAGGCTTTTAAATGCTTCCGTATAATTAAAACCTTCACCCATCGGGTTTGATAACGAAGATTGCTGACGCAGGATATTCAGCTTTAACTGGTTGGGCCACCAGTCGCGGTTCCTGGTGCCGCCACCGCCAACATTGTGTTTCATACCGCCGTTTAGAAACGGACATTTGCTGATGTCATTTGATTCGTTTTCCATTTTTGTAGGTTTAATGTATTGAACTTGTTTTGTGCCTGACAATTCAGAAGAATATGAAATTAGGATATTAGAGCTTATAATCATAATCGATAATTTCTATGAAGAAATAGTTAAAACCTATAAAGCTATTATCCTAATTTAAGAAAGTGTAATAGTTCAATAAATGGCATGCCTGAGGTTATTCTCCAGTAATTAAACGCAGGGTGAAAATTGATCAAAAACAACAAACGGCATTAGCGCAACGCTAATGCCGTTTGTTGCTGATAATGGGTTATTCTCGAACCAATTCATCCTTCTATACTACTGTTGCTCATGATTATAATGACAAGAGGCTTTTGTTTTTTTCCAGGTATTCACTGAAGTTTTTCACCGGCAAACCATAGGTTTTCAGTTGCTGGATGTCTGCATTATAACCAACCTCATTATTCCATTCCTGCGCGTTGGCAAAACCGGGATGTGTGCCTCGTTGAACAGCTTCCGCTTCGCTGACATAATCGATATGAATGTTTTTTCCGGTTATATTGGTGATACTTTCGGCAATATCTCCAATAGTCAGTTCATCACCGGCCAGGTTAATTATTTGTTCATTAAATTTTTCAGGGTTATTAAACGCAGTAGTAGCAAAAGCTCCGGTATCGTCTACAGCAATCAGCTGGAGCTTTGCGTTTGGTTTCCAGGCTGTAACAATCTCTCCTTTTGCCAGATTGGGGAACATAAAAGCAACTCTAGGTGTGATGAAATTATCCATAAAGAATACAGGTCTCAGTATCGTCCAATACTTAAAACCCGCATTGCGAAGGGCATCTTCGCCAAACTGTTTATCCAGCCAGTACTTTTTGTTCCATTTATCTAAATTATGGAACTGTAAATGATTACCTGTTTGATTAACAGAAGCGTGTACTACGTGTTGAACGCCTGCCTTAAATGCTGCAGTTAGCAGGTTGGTGGCCTGACGCCGTTCCGAGTCGGTCCCGTCATCCATGCCCTGAACGGAAAATACGCCATAGACAGCCTTTAGTGCCACTTCGAGTGAAGCCGGATCTTCCATATCAGCAGTAATAATTTCTGCTCCTGCTCTTTCCAGTTCTTCGGCCACATTCGGGCGCCCGGATGACTCGCGAACAATAATCCTTACCGTATTTCCATTTTTTATTAAGGCTTTTGCGACTGCCCCGCCCTGTGCTCCGGTTGCACCGGTTACCAGGATGATATTTTCTTTGTTTAGCATAACTTGTATAAATGATATTTTATACAAAGGTGATTCTACAGACTGCACAGCTAAATGATTTAAAATAAGAAATCGGCTTGATTTAGATCAAGCAGAAGTTGCTAACAGGAAGCCTGCTCATTTTTGTAACAACTGTTTTCTTACCCTGCTCAAGGTTTCGGGGGTAAGCCCCAGGTAAGAAGCCAGCATGCTTTGCGGGAAACGGTGCAGGAACTGCGGGTGATTCTCCATCAGGTAAATAACCTTTTCTTCTGCGGTATAGCTTATCGTAACATCGATCCTTTTTTGTGAAGCGATATAGCTTTTCTCATCTAATGTTTGACCCAGTTTGACAAATAAAGGGGATTGCTCTCTCAGCAATATCAATTTTTCGTTGGTGGCCACCAACAGGTGACAATCCTCAAGAGCTTCGATATTATACCTGGAAGGCGTAAGAGACAGTAAACTTTCCCTATCGCTCATCCACCATTCCTCGATCCCAAAGCGGGCTATATGCTCTATACCCTTATCATCTATTGTATATTGGCGCATGGCACCTTTGGCAATAAATGCCATGTACCGGCATATTGCGCCCTCGTGTAATAAGTACTGCTTTTTCTTTAGCTTTTTGGCGCTAAAGGCTTCCTTGAAAAATTGAAATTCCTCATCTGAAATATTAGCAGATGTGACTTTATTCAAATAGGTTCTTAGCTGTTCGTACATGCATTCGGTTATTTATCGCTTGTTATAATTGATGATTCCATATTTTCCTTCAAAAAAGTCTCCATAAGCTTCCGCGATCTCCTATAAGGCTCACCTCCAAAAATCAAAACGTCGACGGTTCAACATTCGGATTCTCCAACAAGATTCGCCAGCCTCATGGGCAAAGGTAATTAGTTTACTCTTTCCAACCATAATCGACTTGATCTAAATCAAGCCAATTTCTTATTCTAAATCATTTACGACCAGGATAATACTGGTTAATTTTGCTATTCAATATAAAAACATGAAAAAGACATTTGGAATTATAGGGGCCGGTAATATCGCAAAAGCAATAGCCGGACATCTTTTAAAAGCGGGACATAAAGTTATCATCAGCAGCAGGAAAGACCCTGCGCAATTAAAGGAAACCGTTGACGCTTTAGGAGCCGGTGCATCTGCTGGGACACCTGCCGAAGCTGCACAAGCTAATATTGTTGTACTGGCTATGCCCTGGTCACAACTATCTACACTTACCGGGTTAACAGATTGGACTAACCGTATCGTTATCGATGCCACTAATCATTTTGTTACATTTGCTCCTGATTTTCAGGTAGCCGATTTAGGTGACCGTGCTTCAAGCGAAGTAGTGGCTGACCATATCCCCGGTGCACATTTGGTAAAAGGCTTTAATACGCTTTATTTTAAAGTACTGGAAGCTGACCCACGGGAAGCAAACGGAAACAGGGTAATATTCATTTCTGGTGATTATCCTGATGCCAAAGCAGAGGTAAAAGCAACTATCGAATCATTCGGATTTAGTGTAGTTGATTTGGGAACACTGGCTGCAGGCAGCAAACTTCAACAAGCAAAAGGCCCGCTTGCCGCCATAAATTTGATTAAGAAATCTTGATTTAAAATCAATTCATAAAATCGATAACGAAAACATCACCCGTGCAAGGCTTTTTAATTCCTTTACAATATCAAAGGGTTAACATCAGCTAAGTGTACTATCCGCTGTTATACCATTTGCAAATAAATGGTATCAGATAACGGTATGATCTTATCTTTTGGCCTTTGCGAACAAATTATAGCAGCGCGGTTTTAATTACCGAGCTGCTTATTTTCTCCTTTCTAACCTCGGGCACTATCCACCTTTAAGCGTATTAAATTTACCTTCGGCAACAACCTTGTAAAACGCTAATGGCAGATCTTTAACCGATATAAGCGCATGTTCGGTATCTGCAGGATATTCTCCCAAACGAAGTGTGGGTGCTCACAAACCAAAGGAACCATTCCTTGTTGTGTTTAAGCGATGAAAAAGAAAGATCAATTGAGTTATTTCAGACATGAGTGGGCAAAACTAAAAGCTGATTTAAAGACTTTTGACAAAAAAGGCAAACAGGAAGCGTTGCACCGTTTCCGCGTGCAGGTAAAAAAGCTGCGGGCTTTCCTGGTGCTGGCAGACAGCGGCGAAAACGTCCACAAGCTGGAAAAACAACTGAAACCGGTGCGCAAGATCTTTAAAGCTGGGGGCGTGATCAGGAATGCCTATATGACCCTTGAGCTAAGCAAGGAATATCAGCAAAGGCCTTCGGCCTTTATGCGCGGGCAGCGCCGATTAATGAAAGAGTCGGCAGCGCTATTCCGGTCGGCATCGGCTAAACACCTGGCCAGGGTACGCCAGACAAGAAGGAGGCTAAAAAAGGCGGTTCCCCGGTTCAGCAATGTCCACATATCAATGTATTACCAGCAGCAGCTGGAAGAGATCGCCCTTTGCCTTAAACCTCGGCGCTCAGAGGCTTCGCTACATGACTGCCGCAAGCAAATCAAAATGCTGATCTACAATTACCCCCTGGTTAAACCGGTGCTTAGCCTTGCCTTTAATGAAGTCTATCTTGAACAAGTGCAGACCGCTATAGGAGACTGGCACGACAAGCAGGTAGCGATCGAACTCTTCTCAAGTGAGGAGGTCGGTGCTGCGCCTGTGGCCGAATCCCTGAAAAAAGAGCAGACTCAGCTAAAAACAAAGATCAGAGGATTGGTCAAAGATTTTTATAACCGGGCAACCACGGTGGTGGATCTTCCGCTGAACCAGATCGATTAAATCGTGGTCAGCCGATCTGCCCGCAGGCCTCATCACCAATATTTTGTTTGGCTTCATATATTATGTTGGTATATCAATAAACCATAAGGTACTTTTGGGACGATCCAGGTAGATTTTGGCGGCAGTATCTGCCGGGCATTCGCTGCACTTATCAATTGTTCCACGGTGAGCGGGCAAAGCGTAAAAGCAATGGCCTGGGGCTGTGCCCGGAGGATCACATCCATTTCTTCCAGCGCTTTCTCACCTCCCGCGCATTTCAGGCGGCTGTCTGTTTTAGGGTCATTAATGTCAAAAACAGGGGCCAGTATTTTTTCTTGCAGCAATTCAGCATCGAAGCTATCGTTCGGATGTTTGGGTAGTAAATGATACCATTGCCCGTCCAGCTGCATCCCCAGATGGCCTGCTTCCCCGGGCAGTACGTGATGATTTCCGGTGCTTTCATGGATATGAAAGTTTTCCAGTAGCCGCCGGTAAAGGCGCTCCCGGTTGACGGGCTCCTGTGGGACCACTACACGGTGATAACCTTCTATCCTTAACTGATCGCTGGCCAGGTAAAGTGATGAAATATAATCACAGGATGGCAGGCCTTGCTGCCTTTGTTCCTTAGCCAGCAGACAAGCGGATTCCAGGCGGTGATGTCCATCGGCCAGGTAGCTGTCGGGCAAACGGGCAAAGGCTTGTGTTAATTTCTGCAGGGTTTCCGGGTCGCTGATCTTCCACAACCGGTGCCGGCCCTGGGCGTTGCTATAAACCGTTTCGGGCGGTACGGATTTGCTGATGGCGATGATGCTGTTGATCTTCTCATCGGGCGGATAGGTCAGTAAAACCGGGTTGCCCTCCAGCCGGGTATTGGCCCGGTAATTTTTTAACCGGCGAACACTGTCTGCAAAGGTTAATTCGTGGACTTTGATCGTTAGGTCCATATAATCCTCGGTGGCAGTTAACGCCCATATACCGGTTTGGCTATAAGTTGGATGCTCTACTTCGTAAACATAAATGCCCGGAGTTTCCTCCCGCCATAACCTGTCCTCTCCCAGTAGGTTTTGAAGCGTCTCTTTGATGTCCAGGTAAGCCATCTCCTGGCCTTCTGGTGTTTCCGGTCGCAACCGGGCACCGGTTTCCAGCAGGGTCTTCAGCGGCTTTAGGCCACCGTTATGGGTATAGTCCCCGGCCACAGATTCCGCCTGGGGTGTGGTAAAAACCAGCTGATCCGCATAAATGGGATTAGGCCTGATCGGTTTGAAGGGTTGAATAGTCGCCATCCTTGGTCATTTAATAAACAGATTCGGTCAGAATACAAGGGCACGCACCAAAGTTATGAAGGTGATTTAACATGGCGTTACTAATTTATTATTAGCTGCAAAGGTTCAAGGTTTCAGGATAATTATCTATACAGGCTTCAATATTCAGATAATTCGCCTGTTTATTATTTATTTTTCAGGTAAAACACCCGTTTTAATTGACTTCAAATCATTTTTGCAGATTATTTTAAACTCCGATACACTAACCATTTGTTTTTTTTCAGCTTTTTTTGTCCTCTTTAATTAGTTTCGTTTGCTTTTTTAACTGCTTTCTGTATACCTTAGGTCCAAATGTTTTCATTTACTTATATTGTACATATTACACTAAGATCATAATGAAAAAGAAACTGGACAAATTTGATATCGGCATTCTCAACGCTCTTCAAAATGACTGTCGAATATCCTGTAAAAAAATAGGCGTCCAGGTAGGTCTGTCCGAAACGCCCGTACAGGTTCGCATTCAGCATATGTACGAGGACGGCTATATAAAGCATTTCACAGCGATCTTGGATGGAAAAAAAATCGGTTACGGCCTCATCGGATATGTTCAGGCCAAGCTAATTGAGCATACTGAAGAAAGCTTAACTAATTTTATGACGGAGGCTATTAAACTGGATGAAGTTAGGGAATGCTACCATATGTCTGGTGCATATGATTTCCTGATCAGGGTTGTCATTAAAGATATGGACGAATACAGCCATTTTTTACTCAAGAAGCTGGCCAAATTACCCGGTAAGCCACATTTTGAAAGTTTCTTTGTTATGTCGGAAGGTAAGCGCGAAACGGGGTATAAGCTTACGATATAACACGTAGAATGGCGAAGTCAAACGGCGATTGACCCCCACTAAGGTATCCAGCCCTCACTTCTCAGGAAATTTGTTAAGCGCGGGTCATTGGCAGAAAGAACGGGCAGCCATTCGCCCACCATGTCGCGGGTCCAGTAAAGGCCGTTCGGGTTAGACGGTTTTGCAAATCGGTAACGATATAGCACCGCCCGGATATAACGGGGAGGCTTTCCCGGAAAAGGGTTATCAGCAAACAACCCAACGCTACCCGGGTCATTATGCAACAGCTTCCATACCAGGTTATACGTCCAGGGGTATTGCTCGGCAGACGACATCGAAGCAAACCACATTTGCCAGTCCAGGCGAAGCTGATAAGGAGCGATCTGCGGCGGCCGCTTATCCAGCAATACGGGCAAGCCTTTGTAGATATATGGTTTCCACCTTGCTTTATTACCAACTGTGTCATCCATCGTCCCTTCAAATATCACGTTCATCCGTTCCTGTCCAACGCTGCCAAACGCGCCATAGGTATTAACCAAATCAAGCGGATTAAACGATGAGTTCATGACCTGCCCTGGCGATAGCATATTGATAGCAGGTTGGATACTCAGCAATGCCACCAGACCGGTAACCACCCAGGCGGTGGTCAGCATGGATTTGGATTCTTCGGCACAAACTGCAGCAGCTTCCGCTTTACGGACGAGTATATTCGGTAGCAATTTTGACCAGAAGCTGTCATCAAAACATGCTAAAGCCGGAAGGATAGTAAGCCAGTTTAAAAACGAGAGGTTGCCGCTAAGGATAATGAAGAACTGGAATAAAACAATTACCGACCCGGCGATGTGACGCGACAACCGGGGCCACAATATGAACCAGGGTGCAACAAGCTCGGCCAGCCAATTGAGCCACACGCCGATTTTCAGGAAGATGTGGGGTAAAAAATGGAACCAACGGGACAGAGGCCCGGGAATAGGCTGCGTTTCAAAATAGTAATAAAGCGCGGTCGCATTACGCCAGGTCGCATCCCCGCGAAACTTGATCATTCCTGCACCCAGCATGATACGAAAGATAAGCCACCGGAATAAAATAATGATGGCTATGGGTGGTGCATGTTTCGGAAACGGGCGCATATCCAGTAGCGGGCAAAGGAAGATAGCCAGGAAACCGGTCTCGTTAAGTTGAATTTCCCAGCCATAACCATACCAGTCCTGCCCTGCATGAACGAAAGACATATAGGCCAGCCAGAGCACCGTGAGCAGCGGTACATTTGCATAACCTGCTGCTACCACACAGGAAAGTAGCAATCCGGCCCAGGCAACAATTAATAGCGCAGCATCGGAATGCCAGAACCAAAAAATAGATGGCAGGCGTACAAAACCGGCACCGCTTGAATCCAGCGCGGCACTCACCTGATTTAGATAATTTCCGACCGGAAGCAACCCATTGGAACCTATTAAAGGAACGATCTGATCGATGACGACCAGAAAAGCTATAGCATAAATTATGCCCAGCAAACGAAGGATGACAAAGCGGGTAAGCCAGTAGCCCGGCTGATCACTGTTCATTGTGCTTTTCAGTTTCATTTGCAGGCTAAATTATGGTCGTAATCATAAATAGTACATTGATGATGGCAGAATGGTTTGCATAAGTAAAGTATAAACCCAATTTAGCATGCAATCTGATTGATTATTATGAGCTGATCGCCTGTTATATGACGATTTGTAAAAGCTGATCTATAAGTCCTTGTTCTTGCAGGAAAAAAAAGATTTTGAGTTTCAAATTTTTATAAAGCCAGCGCCAGGTATAAAGAAATTTTGCAACTAAATGAATTTTAATTTGTTGCTTTTATATAAACTGATGTCTATGAATGCCCCAACACTGGCCTCGCATTTTAGTAAAACACTACTTGAAGATATGATCCGAAAAGGGATCGTTAATAATAAAGGACATGGATACCTTCACTATGAAATTCCAGTTAGGACAAGGACAACTGGAAATAGGTCTTATTATTTCACCGCTTGATCAAACTCACCGGAAGTTCCAGGTGGAAAGGATCACCGGTGAACAGAATCCAGTTATACTGACCCGCTCAACTAAAGACTACTGGCTCATTGAAAATCCCGGTAAATGGGAGATCAGCGACCGGAAATTTCAGGAACTTGGGAAGTTGATTGATGCGCACCTGGATAAAATTGATCAGATAAAAAACATACTGGTGCTTACAGATTTCTCGGAGGCTTCGTTTAATGCGGCCCGGTTTGCGGCAGGCCTAACCCATCAGGTGGAGGTTTCCTCCGTGATCTTGTATCATTCCTATAAATTTAACCCCGTTGCTATGAATATCAAATCGCAGGTTCCGGCTGGGGTGGTAGATGTCCCTCAAAAGAGCAGCGAACTGCTGGAAAATTTAAAGGAAAAGCTGGAAAAGCTGGTGGACAAAAAAACTAAAATAGAGCTTTATACTGATGACTTACCATTTATTGGAGGTGTAAAATCTATTGCTGAGCAGCAACTTGTGGGCTTGGTAGTGATGGGAATTACCGGCAAAAGCGAGCTGGAGCAGATATTGGTGGGCAGCAATACCACTGCTATGGCCAAGGTTTGCGCCATACCCTTATTAATTGTGCCGCAAAAAGCAAAATTTGAAAAGATCCGCCGGATCTTATTTGCCTGTGATGTTAAAAAACTCTCTATTTCTACCCCAGTGGATGCGATTAAAACAGCCGTGCGTAAACTGGATGCGAAACTGCTCATTTTAAATGTAGGTCGTTTCGGCGGGGAACAGTTTGAAGCGGATACGATAACGGGCGAAACGCTCTTGCATAAAAAAATGGACAGCATGGAACCTGAATATCATTATATCAGTCATAACGATGTTGCCAAAGGGATCATGCAATTCGCTGGTAAGCATCATATCCAGTTGGTTATCACGGTACCTGAAAGGTATGGCTTTTTTGAGAGCCTGTTCCATCGCAGCCTGACAAAAAAGCTGGCGTTCCATACCCATATTCCCTTGTTACTATTAAAGGAAACTATTTAACAGATGATTTTATAAAATGGATAAAAAACAAGTGCGCTATATTAACTTATTTATTCTTCTTTTCCTCAATGGCCTGCAATAACTGGTCATAAGGCTTATTAAATTTTTCGATGCCCTCATCCTCTAATTGCTGGGTGATCTCATCGATATTGATCCCGGTTTTTTTCAGCCTTTCAAATGTTTGGGCCGCTTTATCCAGATCCTGTTCCAAACGATTTTCGGGATGTCCGTGGTCCCGGTAGGCATCCAATGTTTCTAAAGGGATGGTATTAACTGTTTCCGGGCCAATCAGAGCCTCTATATATTTGGTATCCGGAAAGGATGGATCTTTGGTGCCCGTACTTGCCCATAAAACATGCTGCGGCATGGCGCCCTTCTCCTGCAGCTTTTTAAAGCGTTCGCTGCCGAAAACCCGTTTATAGATCTGGTAGGCTTTTTTGGCAGAGGCAATTGCTACTTCTCCTTTTAGGTCGGAATGGCCCTTTTCTTCCAGCATTGGATCGATCAATACGTCGATCCGGCTCAGGAAAAAGCTGGCCACAGAGGCGATGTGATCAATGGGCTGGCCTGCTTCTACCCGGTCTTCCAGGCCCGATAAATAGGCTTCAGTTACTTCTTCATATCGCTCCAGGCCAAAAAGCAAGGTAATATTGATATTCACCCCTTCACTTATCGCTTTACGTATAGCGGGCAGGCCTTCTGCGGTTGCAGGTATCTTGATCATCACGTTTTGGCGGTCAACCCTTTTCCATAGTTCAACAGCTTGACGTATCGTCCTGTTGGTATCATGCGCCAGGTGAGGGGAAACTTCCAGGCTGACATAACCATCCGAACCTTCCACAAAAACGGGCTTAAACAAGTCTGCGGCGTTTTGAATATCGGTAATCGCCAACTCGTAAAAAATAGCTTCGGTGGTTTTCTGCTCAGCAGCCAGCTTTTTTATCTGCTCATCATAATCCATGCTGCCGCTGATCGCCTTTTCAAATATAGCCGGGTTTGAGGTAATACCCCGTACCCCATCTTCATCAATCAGCTTTTTCAAACGGCCAGACTGAATGATCTTTCGGTCAATAAAATCCAGCCAGATGCTTTGACCGAAATCATGCAATCGTTTTACTCTATTATTTTCCATAGTGAAGCTGTTTTACATTTACTGTCTTTTAAGCCTTTTTTTTACGCACCGCACAAAAACTTCCGGCTGCTCGTATCATCATCTTGTTTCAGGAATTTTTCTTAGGGACTTTTGCACCCGCCTTACGGCTTGGATAACCCAATGGCAATCGCCTGTTTTTTTGAGGTGAATTTTTGACGCTGCTGCTTTTGAGCTTTCCTTCATTCATTTCGTGCATTGTTTTTTACACTTTGTCTTGGCCTTTTCTGAATACTTTGCCACGATGAATATATTTAAGCAAACAATTGATGATATGATATAAACATGACTACCCGTCATTTGGTTTCAACATCTTTATTTATTTCAAATTTTTCTCTCGATATTTTTTATCTAAGTATGGATTGTTTCACCCAACTTCATTCCGACTTTTCTTTGATCAGTAGCAAGGGTACCAAAATTTCAAAGGTCAGCCTTTTAGTCAAGCTCGCGTGAAACAGGCTTTCAAAAAAACCATACCTCCTAGGCACCGCAATCACGATCTGGATATCATGCTCAAGGGCAAACTTCGCAATACCTTCAGCTATATTATCCGCATTGATGTAATGATATTCGGGATCTTCTTTATCCCAGAGCTGGTGGAGCACCGTTTGTTCCGCTATGGTATCTGGTGTAAAATGTCCCTGGTCTTCCTTATCCACATTTAAAACCATTAATTTGGCATTCAACTGATGGATCAGCGACCTTATCTCTTTTGCCGGAGTGGATTGAGAGACCTTTTTGAGGTCACAGGCAAATGCGATCCTGCGTATCTTCTCAAAACGAGCTTCCTGTGGTACCAGTAATACGGGGATAGTGCTTTCTTTTGCTATGTTGATGGTATTAGTGCCAATCAGTACCTGCTCCAGCCTGCTCTTCCCGGTCACGCCCATCACCAATAATCCTGCCTGGTGCTGCGCCCCTATTAACTCCGCAGCCATAATAAGCTGCCGGTCATCGGTTGCGATCTCTATGATGGTCCGCTCATTGGTAAAAGAGCGCAGCTTGTCTTTCAATAAGGTCAGGTTTTCTATACTTTTTTTATGAAACCTTTCCACATCTTCCGGCACCATCACCGGCACTGCTGTTTGCACAGGAGGCTTCAGTTCATAGGAATGATAAAGAATTAGCCCGGAAACTTCCAGGTGATGGGTTAGCGCCGCGGCATATAAGGCTGCGTTAGCAGCGGCGTCCGAAAAATCGGTAAGTACAAGAATCGTTTTCATAACAAATTGTTTGAAACGTTTCCGGTTATTGCTGCCGGGTTCGTGGGTCTTTAACTAATAGCGCAATAAGGATACCAATTTGTATGGTATTATTATTGAAGCATTTTGCCAAATTGATTTCCTTATTGTTTACCTGTAAAAGCGTTCAAGGCCCTACCATTTGCGATTGGAATTTGATTATTAGCACGGAATTTGATTGTTAAATACAAAAATAGATTATGGCAAAGATCAGCTGTTTTTTAAGCCTTTTATTTACCGGCCTCACCTTAGGGCCGGGAATGGCGCATTTACTGGAAATGCCTCATAAAATATCCCTATCCATACAAGGTTACAAAATAGTTCAGGCCATTTACCGTGGATGGGCCCTATTGGGCGTTCTGCAGGCCGGCACTATCATTTTTACACTTGATACTGGTATTTTACGTATGCAGGCGCGCTACCCTGTTTTTTATGACCCTTTGTACATTTCTGTGTTTAGCATTAACTTTAGTCATTTTTTTATATTCACTTATCCTATCAACGTTGCTACCAACAACTGGATTGTATTACCCGGAAACTGGATGCAACTAAGGCAACAATGGGAGTATTCACATGCCAGCGCCGCGCTGCTGGAACTGCTTGCTTTTGTTTTATTAATACTCGTGGTGCTCAATAAGGGATTGTTGCTTTCAAAAGCAGGGTTTCAGCGCAATCATGTGTCTTGATTGTCAGGATGAACGGACAGGACAAATAAATAAAATAATCCAACAATATTAAATTATGCGATACCATGTGCTGGCAACAGATTACGACGGAACACTTGCCAAAAATGAGCGGGTTTCACCCGATATGATCGTCTCTTTAAAAAGGCTTAAAGTTAGCGGCCGTAAACTAATCCTGGTTACCGGCCGGGAACTAGAAGACCTGCAACGCATATTTCCGGAACATACCCTGTTTGACCGTATTGTAGCAGAGAATGGCGCCCTGATCTACCAGCCGGCTACTTTAAAGGAACGCCTATTAGGGGAGCGGCCCCCGCAAGCTTTTATTCAAAAACTGAAAGCGCAGCAAATCAGGCCACTTTCGGTTGGCCGGGTGATTGTGGCCACCTGGGAGCCCCATCAAACCGCTGTACTGAATACGATCAAAGAAACCGGGCTGGAATACCAGGTCATTTTTAATAAGGGTGCGGTAATGATTTTGCCGCCGGGTATTAATAAGGCCAAAGGCCTGCATGAAGCTTTAAAAGAGCTGGCGATATCCGAACATAATACAGCAGCGATAGGCGATGCTGAAAATGATAATGCGATGCTGCAGGTAGCTGAATGTGCCGTAGCTGTAGCTAATGCGTTGCCACAGGTTAAAACGACTGCCGACTGGACCACGGAACATCATCATGGAGAAGGCGTAGCAGAACTGATCGCTCAAATGATTGAAGATGACCTGGCTGGATTGGATCAGCAATTGTCGCGGCATTACCTGGAACTAGGGGAAAGTTTTGATGGCTCTGTCTTTAACATCAGTCCGTACGGCCACAGCCTGCTGTTGGCGGGCACTTCCGGGTCCGGTAAAACCACTTTCACAGCAGCTTTCCTGGAAAAATTAATGGCTAAGCAGTACCAGTTCTGCCTGATTGACCCGGAAGGCGATTACCTCGATCTGCCGGATATTGTAACAATGGGAGATGCCAGTCAGCCACCCATCATAGAGGAAGTGACCAAGTTGCTTGCCCAGGCAGCCCAAAACGCGATCGTATGCACCCTGGCCATTCCACTGAATGACCGGCCTGCCTTTTTTAAAAAATTACTAACCGCGGTAGTAGAGCTGCGCAAAAATACCGGGCATCCTCATTTTATCATTATGGATGAGGCACACCACCTGGTACCACGGGAAACTGAAGATAGCTTTTTTAATTTCCCGGAAGACTTTAAAAACTTTTTTGTCATCACCACTAAACCCGACCTGATTAGTCACGCTTTTTTGGAGAGAGTAGATATCGCTATCATGATGGGTGAAGCCCCCAGCCGGTCCATGGCTGAATTTGCCGCGGTCGTTCATACAAAGGTGGATATCCCCGAAAATATCGTGCTGCAAAAAGGAGAAGTGCTGGTGTGGCAAAAGGATCAGAACAAAACGCTGCTGGTGAGAAGCGCCATGCCTGGCACCCTTTTGCGGCGGCATAAACGTAAGTATGCCACCGGGGACATGGGGTACGATAGCTTTTATTTTAAAGGCCCCAAAAATAAGCTCAACCTGAAGGCCAACAACCTGAATACTTTTGTACAAATGGCAACAGGTGTTGATGATGAAACCTGGCTTTACCACCTTCGGCAAAAAGATTTTTCCAGGTGGTTCAGGGGGTCGGTTCATGATGAAGAACTGGCCCTGCGTACAGAAAAGATAGAAGAGCAGGAAAAAAATGCCGGCATTTCCCGGAAAGCGATCTTTCAGCTTATTCACGAGCGTTATACGGCGCCTGCCTGATTAAAACCAAAATGTTAGATATCCTGGCAGATATTTACCGTTTACCTTGGTCAGGAGAGGTAATTACAGCAATATTTTGGTTTGTACTAACGCTTGATGATTTGACCGTTGAAGACCTAATGATCAGTTTGGTTTTTAATTGTTTAATAATGGCCTTTTTCTTATCACTTTCAATTTGATCAAATAAGAGTTGTGCGGCAGTACAGCCTATATCCTTAACTGGCTGGGCAACGGTTGTTAATCCAATTAACTCTGATGCGAAATCATTGCTAAAACCAACAATAGCTATATCTTCCGGAATTTTCATCCCCATTGATTCAATAATTTGAATAGCCTGAATTGCCGATGGGTCATTAATACAAAAAATAGCATCCGGCGGATTCTTGATCTTCAGCAAGTGATTTATATAAATCTTTACTTTATCAGGCGATAGGTCGCATTCAATGATCAGGTCTTCATCAACTTCGTAATTGTACTGCTTAAGTGCATCCATATAACCATTTAATCTTTTTTACTAATGCTTAATGATTTAGGGCTGGCAAGATGCACTATGCGCTTCTCCCTATCTGGATGAGGTGTTCTGTTGCTTTGAAGGCTCCATCATAAATGTGATCCATCCAAATATACGCTAAATTAAACCCTGTTATTTAAGCGGGCTATCCGGTTCAACTTTTATCAAATCATAGCCCAGGTCTGCATAAAGTTTAAATGATTTATCTTTACCGGCTTCAATAACTTTACATTAGCAAAAATTAAGATGAGGGATATTTATGAATAAGAAAATTTCCATGGACGATATCGCCCGTGATTTAAATATTTCTAAATCCACAATATCATTCATTATAAATGGTAAAGCAAAGGAAATGCGGATCAGTGATAAACTGGCCACAAAGGTGCTGGATTACGTAAAAGAGAAAAATTATAACCGGAACGCGCTGGCGCAAAGTCTACGCACGGGCAAGTCTAAAATTATCGGACTTATAGTTGAAGATATCGCTGATGCCTTTTTTTCCAGTGTTGCCCGGCTCATTGAGGAGCGTGCTTATAAAAAAGGGTATAAGATAATTTACTGCAGTACAGAGGATAATCCTAAGAAGACCATCGAACTGATCAATATGTTCAAAAGCAGGAATGTGGATGGATTTATTATTACCGCACCAAGGGGTATCGAACGGGAGGTTTCACTTTTGTTAACGCAGAACCATCCTTTTGTTTTGTTTGACAGATATTTCCCCGAACTGGAAACAGACTATGTAATTATTGATAACCTAACCGGCGCAAAGATTGCAGTAGAGCACCTATTACGCGAGGGTTTTAAGGAGATTGCATTTGTTACCCTTGCTTCTGATCAGACACAGATGGTGGAAAGATTGAATGGTTATAACATGGCCATCACCGAAGCAGCATTACAGCCGCATTTACTTGAGATCAAATTTACATCCAAACCCGAAAAAGTAGTTCAACAGATCAGTAGTTTTTTGGCCCGCAATAAAAACATCGATGCCATACTTTTCGCTACAAATTATTTAGCGCTTCAGGGTTTTGAGGCCATAAACAGGCAAAACTTAAAAATACCGGATGACGTGGCTGTTATTGGTTTTGATGATCACGCGTTTTTTAAAGTGTTTAATCCCCCCATCACTGCAGTATCGCAACCAATGAAAAACCTTTCAGAGAGCCTTATCGACGTACTTTTTAAACGTATGGGCGAAGGAGGCAATAACTCCGGTGAAAGTATTCAAAAGGTGTTGCAGCCCGAACTCATTATCCGTAAATCGTCGCTAAAAAAGGGGTAAAATATATTTTTTAATAATTTGCTAAATCCGTTTAGTTTTTCTACGTTTGAAAACCAATTTAACTCACCTATAATGTCTTATTGTAATTCAACACCAGTATTTCGATTGCAGTACCTTGAAATACAGTTAGTTAATAACTGCTACGTGTTTTATTTACACTAATGCATTATAAGTTTTGCAAACAAATACACAATCTCTATTTCTTGAAATATTAACGTTAAAAACCAACTCAATCCAATATAAAATCGCTTATGATCAACTTTACTTTTAAATCAAAATGGAAGGCTATGGCAATTTGCCTTGTCCTTACACTCTGCTTTGGCTTAGAAAGCCGGGCGCAGAGCAGAACCGTTACAGGCAAGGTACTCGACGCCGGCAATAACGAAACCCTTATCGGCGCCACTGTGCAGGTAAAAGGCACCACAAATGGTGTAGCAACAGATATTAATGGAAGCTTTAAGCTTAATGTTAGCGACGGTGCGGTGCTCGAGATTAAAAGCATCGGGTACGTTACACAAACTGTAAATGCTACTTTCGACAGCCCTATGCTTATTAAATTAGCTGCATCCAGCAGTAACCTTAACGAGGTGGTGGTTGTGGGTTATGCCACGCAGAAAAAGGTGGACCTTACCGGTGCCGTGTCAGTTATTAAAAGCAGTGATATAGCCAATCTTCCGGTAGGTGGTGCCGATCAGATCCTTCAGGGTAAGGCAGCCGGCGTAACAGTAACACAACAAACGGGCGCGCCGGGCGATGCTATCAATATCCGCATTCGCGGAGTAGGTACCATAAATGATAACAGCCCACTGTATATTATTGACGGTATACCTACCAAAAATGGTATCAATGAGATCTCTCCAAATGATATAGAAAGCATTAGTGTACTTAAAGATGCGTCATCTGCAGCTATTTATGGCGCGCGTGCATCTAACGGTGTGGTTATCGTTACTACTAAAAAAGGCAAAAACGGCCAACCCAAGGTTAACGTTAATGCCTATACAGGCGTGCAAACCTCGCAGCATCTTATTAAAATGGCCAATACAAGCCAATATGTTGCTGCTTATAATACAGCCGCAACCAATGATGGCCGTACGCTTATACCAGCAGATGTAATAGCAGGTTTACCAGATGTGAACTGGCAAAAAGAAGTACTGCGCCCCGCGCCTATCAGTAATGTACAGGCATCAATAAGCGGTGGTAATGATAATACTACTTACATAGTATCTGCCAATTACTTTGGGCAACAAGGGTTGATCAAAAATTCATCGTTTGACCGCCTTAATTTACGTACCGCCATTAACAGCACGTTATCAAAATACTTGTCTGTAGGTACAAATATAAATTTAGGTTACTCAAAAAACCGCCAGGTTGGTACATCCGGAGATGGCTTTGGCGATGGCAACCCCGGCGCCAGCGTTTTACGTTATGCATTGTTTCGCACACCCGCAACGCCCATTCGTAATGCCAACGGTGATTTCGTGGACCTTCCGGATCATCCCGAGTTTTTTGGTGATGGCCTAAACCCGGTAGGTTTTGCAGATAATTATAACCGTAACTTTATGGGTTACTCCATTTTAGGTAACATTTTCATGGAACTAAAGCCCATTAAAAACCTGAAGATAAGAACAGATTTTGGCACCAATTTTCTGATAACAGATTACAAACAGTTTTTTGCTACCTGGGGAATAGATCGTTTTTTAAACTCGCCAAACAGTTTAGCACAATCCAATACCAATTTGTTTGATTATAACTGGACCAATACAGCTACGTACGACCTTACACTTGCTAAAAAACATGTTTTCAACTTCCTGTTAGGAACAGAAATTATAAAAAGCGATGTACGCCAATTGGGTGCATCACGTACACAATATGCAGATCAAAGCGGAAGTTTCCAATATCTCGACAATGGTTTAGGGATACAGCAAAATGGCGGCAATCAGTCGCATTCTGCATTATTTTCGCTATTTGGCCGTGTAAATTATGCTTTTGACAATAAATACCTGGCAACATTTAATGTAAGGAGAGATGGTTCTTCGAGGTTAGATCCAAGCAACCGCTATGGTAATTTCTTCGGGGGATCATTAGGTTGGAGGCTTGACCAGGAAAGTTTCTTAAAAGATGTCAGAGATATAAGCTTATTAAAAATAAGGGCGGGTATAGGCCAGTTAGGTAACCAGGAGATCGGTAACTACCCTTATGCTACATTAGTTAGTACATCGGGTTATTATCCTTTTAACGGAGCAAGTAACGCGGGCTACGCCATTAGCACGCTGGGCAACCCCAATGTAAGATGGGAAACCAGTACACAAACAGATTTTGGTTTAGATCTGGGCTTATTTAACAACGCGTTAACCGCATCTGCCGATTATTATATCAAAAACACATCGGGGGTGTTATTGCCACCTGCAAAACCATCAAGTACAGGCAGCGCGGGTAGCGCCACTGTAAATGCAGGTGATATACGCAACCAGGGCTTTGAATTAGAACTGGGTTATCACAGCACCATTAATAAATTTAAGTATGATATCATAGGTAATTTTGCCACCGTAAAAAACGAGGTTACATCGCTTGCGGGCGGCTCAGCAATCGTAGGTGGCCGTATTGATAATAATTACTATGCAACACGTACCGAAGTTGGCCATCCTATTGGCGCCTTTTACCTATTGCAAAAAGATGGTATTTTCCAAAACGAGCAGGAGGTATTTACCCATGCCTACCAGGGGCCGGGCATTAAACCGGGCGATGTTAAGTACAAAGATATCAGCGGCCCTAATGGCATACCCGATGGCGTGATCAGCGATCAGTATGACCGTACTTATGTTGGCAGCCCTATCCCTAAGTTTACTTATGGCTTAACTACTAATTTTTCATATGCAGGGTTTGATGCCAGCTTGTTCTTTCAGGGCGTTTACGGCAATAAATTATATAACCAGGTAAATACCGATATTGAAGGCTTTTACCGCTCATTTAACATAACCGAAAGGGTTGCCACGCAAAGCTGGACGGGTGAAGGTAGCACCAATGAATTCCCACGCCTGTCATGGGATGGCGCAACTAATAACAAACGCCCGTCTACCCGTTTTCTGGAGAGCGGTTCTTACCTGCGTTTAAAGAACGTGCAAATAGGTTACACCGTAGGCAATCAGTTGGTTAAAAGCTTAAAACTATCGTCGGTTAGGTTTTTTGTGAGCGCGCAAAATGTGTTTACGTTTACCAAGTATACCGGTATTGATCCGGAAATATACACAAACAGCAACTCGCTTGGCGATGGTGCAAGGGCCGTAGGTATTGATTTTGGTACTTATCCGTCTGCACGCACATTTACCGTTGGTTTTAACGCGAACTTTTAATCCTATAATAATTAAATCATGAAAAGATCTATATATATAACCATAGCAGGCGGTTTGCTGATATTAGCAACCGGTTGCAAAAAAGTGCTCGAGCAGCCAATCCTGGGCCAGTACGAGGCGGGCAAATACTTCACCTCTGTAGCTAATTCAAATGCTGCTTTAACCGCGGCTTACGTGCCTTTAAACTATGGCGATGCATTTTCCAACGAAACATGGGTATTGGGTGATGTAGCTTCTGACGATGCAGTTAAAGGCGGGCTTACCGGCGATCAGGCTGATATCGATAACATTAATAACTTCAATATCATTAATAGCAACTCGGCAATTGAGAACGTTTGGGCCAGGTATTATGATGGTGTATCTAAAGCTAACTTTGTAATACAAGGCTTAACAGATGATAATAAAGCCGTGCCCGATGCAGACAAGAAAACCATTGTTGGCCAGGCTAAATTTTTAAGGGCGTATTATTATTTTACGCTCACAAACACTTATGGCAATATCCCCTTACGTTTACAGGTTGCCACGGCCGATAACGTTGACGCCGCCGCTGCGCCACAGGCAGATATATTTGCACAGATAGAAAAAGACTGTACAGAAGCCGCCACTGCCCTACCCGCAAAATGGAGCGGTGCAGATAATGGCCGTGCCACCAAAGGGGCTGCATTGGCTTTGCTTGCCAAAACCTACCTTTTTGAAGCTAAATACCCGCTGGCAGCATCCACAGCAAAAAGTGTTGAAGACCTGGGTTATTCTTTAACCAATAAATTCACCGATAACTTTAGCGCATCTACCAAAAATAATTCTGAAGCGATATTTAGTATCTGGCATACCGCCGGTTTAAGCCCTAAACAAGGCAGCGGCCTTAACCAGGCGTTTGCACCACGCGGCGCTTTAAATGGCTATGGCTTTTTTCAGCCTACACAAAATTTGGTTGATAATTTTGAACTGTCGCCTTCAGGTGTAGTAGACCCCCGTTTGGATTATACAGTTGGCCGTGCCGGTCAGCCTTATTTTGACAGTGCTTTTGACCCAAGCTGGACTGCAACTGGTTATATAACTAAAAAACATATACAGCCTTTATCAGAAATACCGGTAGCCACAAAAGGCGATGGTAATTTAAATGAAGAGGTTATTCGCCTGGCAGATATATTGTTGGTTGAGGCTGAGGCTTTGAATGAATCTGGTAAAAGCACCGAAGCTTTGGTACCTTTAAATAAAGTGCGTAAACGTGCCCGCGAAAGTTATTTATTTGATACCAGCCTACCCGGTAGCGGCTCTGTGCCAGCAGGCTTATTGCCAGATATTACCACTACCAGCCAAACCCAGTTGCGCGATATTATTCGCCGCGAAAGACGGTCGGAGTTGGCTTTAGAGTTCGGTAGGTTTTACGATGTTATTCGCTATGGAAGTACTTATGCTACAAATGCGTTAAAAGATACCCCTAACTTTAATTATAACGCCAATAAGTTTTTCCCGATACCATTAAGCGAGCGTTTAACTAATAAATTATTAAACTAATTAAACAAATAAGTTTATGAAGACATATTATAAAATTGCAGCTATAAGCATGTTGGCTTTAGTATTGCTTTTTAACCTGGCTGCCTGTAAAAAGGATGCCAATAAACCACAAACATATAACCCCGACCACGCTAAAATAGGCCTGACCATTGATTCGGCTACGCTTTTTTACTCCAACTCTACCGAAGGTAATAAACCTGGTGATTATGCTGTTGGCGCCCGTACCGATCTGAAAAAGGCTATTGATTTGGCTAATGCCACAAAAGAATCGACCAAATATAGCCAGCAGGAAGTTGATAATGCCGCCGCAAATTTACACCGTGCGATAGTTGCTTTCCAATCACGCCTTATTCAGGAAGTTTCTGTTGAAAATTTAATTGCCCAGTGGAAATTTAACGGCAATGCTGATGACGCATCGGGTAACGGGCATAATGGTACGTTAATGACAGGATACATAGGCCCCGGATCGGCCCCTGTGGATGGTAACACGCTGCCTAAGCTAATTGCAAATCGTTTTAACCAGGCAAACAGTGCTTACGATTTTCAAAATGGCGCCAACGTTGAAGTTCCATACACGGCAGATCTGAATCCTAAAGAATTTACGATAAGCCTGTGGGTTAAACGCCATGAAACCAACCCTGATAATTACATGTTCTCCTTAAACACTTACAATGGGTTTAAATTTCAGTTGCAGGGTAGTAACTTCTTATTTTTAACCATCCATGCCGATAATGGTTACCACGATGTTGATAGTAACCCGGGGGTAGTTCCGGCAGATGTATGGACGTTTATCTCTGCATCATATACCAATGGCACCATGAAATTTTACGTAAATGATAAACTGGTAAAAACTGCCGATGTTACCGGCGTGCCCATTACACTTGCATCACCGGTAAACTTAACTATAGGCCAGCAGTTGCCAAAAGGCAAAATGAATTTTACCGATACCAGCAGCCCGTTCTATTATTATGGGCAGGCGTTTTTCAAAGGATCAATGGATGATATACGCTTTTACAACCGCGCGTTAACAGATGCCGAAGTGCTGTCTATTTACACCATCGAAAAAACATTGTAATAAACGTAAATGAAAAACTATACCATACTCATATCAATAGTAGCTGCCCTTGGCGGCTTACTATTTGGTTTTGACACCGCCGTAATTGCAGGCACCATACATGATATTAAACAAGTGTTCCATCTTAACGATGCTGCACTTGGCCTTGTAGTAGCCGCGGCATCTATCGGCTGTATACCCGGCGCACTATTTGCTGGCAGGCTTGCGGATAGCTTTGGCCGTAAAAAACTAATGATAGTAACAGCATTGCTTTATATTATTGCAGCAGTAGGCAGCGGTATTGCGGGCAGTTATGTACAATTGGTAGCTTACCGGCTAATTGGTGGGCTTGCTATTGGTATGGCATCTACACTTGCACCCATTTACATATCAGAGGTAGCCCCTGCAGCATTCAGGGGCCGCCTGGGTATGTTACAGCAACTGGCCATAGTAACAGGTATTTTGCTGTCATTTATATCCAATTATTTAATAGGCAGCGGTATTTTTAGCGCTATATCTCCAGAACATTACTGGCGGTTTATGCTTGCCGCTGCTGTAGTGCCATCGGTTATATTTTTTGTACTGCTACTTTTTGTACCCGAAAGCCCGCGCTGGCTCATCACCCGCAACCGAGAGAAAGAATCAGAACATATTTTTAGTAAGATCTACAGTTCGGAGCAGGCCGTTGCCGAGGTTACAGCTGTTAAAAAAGATATCAGCTCAGAATCTAAACCACGCCTGAGCGATGTATTTACCCCCCGGTTTCGCCGGGTGGTCATTATCGGGCTGGTGTTTGCTTCGGTAGCCCAACTTACCGGTATCAACATTATATTTTACTATGCACCGCTTATTTTTGAAAAGGTTAAAATAGGTGGCAGCGTTTTGTTCCAAACCATTTTAACGGGTGTTGTTAACCTCATCTTTACCATTGTGGCTTTTCCGCTTATCGACAAAGTGGGCAGGAAAAAGCTGCTTATCGTTGGATCCTGGGTAATGGGTTTGTGTATGTTTCTGTTAGCAGCACTCTTCTATTTTAACAAGCTTGATAATTACTTTGTACTGGGCAGTATATTTGTTTATATAGGCGGTTTTGCCTGTAGCTGGGGTGTAGTGCTTTGGGTGTATGTAGCCGAAATATTCCCGAACAAAATACGGGGAACAGCCACTTCTATAGCTGTATTTGGCAATTGGGTAGCAAACTCCATTGTTTCTCTAACCTTTCCGTTAATGCTATCGGGCCTTGGTGCACCAATAACTTTTTTCATGTATGCACTAATCAACTTCAGCATGATATTTTTTGTGACCCGATACTTATTCGAAACCAAAGGTGTACCGTTAGAGAAGATAGAAGCGCTTTACAATATAACGCCAGAAAAAAAATAATTCCATGAAAGTTGTTTATACCTTTTTTAGAAGTTTCGCCCTTATTTTACTGCTGCATGGTAGCGTAGTTGCACAACAAAACAAACTACCAGATTGGGCTTTTGGCGGGTTTGTAAGGCCCGCGGGTATCAATCCCATTATTTCTCCTGATAGTACCACACGTTTTATGGATCCTGTTTTACACAAGTTAATAGGTTGGGAATCTAATGATACATTTAACCCTGCTGCTACCCTACTCAATGGGAAAATAGTTGTGTTATACCGTTCCGAAGATAAATCAGGCGTGGGCATAGGTTTTCGCACCTCTCGTTTGGGCTATGCCTCAAGTACCGATGGTTTACATTTTAAACGTTCAAAAACGCCGGTGTTTTATCCTGCAGAAGATAGCCAGAAGAAGTATGAATGGCCCGGTGGATGCGAAGACCCACGTGTAGCAGTTACCAAAAATGGCACCTATGTAGTTTTTTACACCCAATGGAACCGTGAGCTGCCACGACTTGGAGTAGCTACTTCAAAGGATTTAAAACACTGGGTTAAACACGGACCTATATTTGAGGATGCTTACCAGGGCAAATTTCTGAACATTGCTCATAAATCGGCATCGATATTAACTAAGATAGAACAGGGCAAGCAAATGATTACCAAAATAAATGGCAAATACTGGATGTACTGGGGCGAATTGCACGTTTATGGGGCAACCTCATTAAACCTGGTTGACTGGGCACCTGTTGTAAATAGCGACGGCTCTTTAAAAGAGTTTATCTCACCGCGCAAGGGCTATTTTGACAGCGAATTAACAGAATGCGGGCCGCCTGCTTTGCTTACCAATAAAGGGATCATCTTATTTTATAATGGCAAAAATAAATCTGGTGATGACGGGGATAAACGATTTACTGCAAATTCTTATTGTGCAGGCCAGGCCTTATTTGATAAAAATGATCCGTCGAAACCCATAACCCGGTTGGATCTTCCATTCATGCGCCCAATGGCATCGTTCGAAAAAAGCGGGCAATACCCTGCCGGTACAGTCTTTATTGAGGGAATGGTTTACTTTAAGCAAAGGTGGTTCCTATATTATGGCTGCGCCGATTCAAGGGTTGGGGTTGCTATTTATGACCCTAAACACCCCGCTATGCCCGACCCTGTTAATTGAAGCATTACCTGCGTGTAATTTAGTTCAAACATATTTTACGATTTAAATTTTGTTATAGCCAACCCCCATCTAATAGAAATCATGACTTTGCATTATCTATATACCTTAAAAACAAAAAACCCGGTTACTTTATAAAGCAACCGGGTATATACTAATCAACAATCTACTTCTTTACTGCGCGGTAAATTTAAAGCTGTGTATCACTACTTCAAAAGGTTTATCATCTGTTGGTGCCTGGCCTTTAAATAACCAAAGATTTAACAGCACCGGCATGTTCACACTGCTAATAGATACCGATGGGCTTTTAAACTCTTTGCTCAGGAACAAATTATCCTTCGGCTCGTCATTTAAATGGCCGTACAGGGTTTTAAAGGTAACACTACTGGGCGTTCTTATAAACCTATGTGTGGTATAGGTACCATTTGGCGATGTAAATTCCGTTGAATAACTGGTATGCCTTGGCGGGTCGCCCACTTTAGGGTAAACAGTATAATTTAAATTAGGGTAAGCGCTATTGCCCCACCGGGCAAACTCAATATCTATCTCATCACGTGCGTCGGTACCCGAATAGTCAAACAGGCCCAGTACAACATTTTTGTCAAACTTATCAATATCGGCATCTATTTGCCATTGGTAAGTGCCCATACCAAAGCTTTCGGTACTGGCAACTTCGGCACACTCCCATCGGCCTGTTGCTGCGTTCTTAGCTATCTTTAAATGCAGCCAACCGCTGCCGTCAACCCATACATTACTGCCGCTCCAATAATTTGGCCCGGGCCCTGTGGCTTCTGCCGGTTCTTTTACATTCCAGGTGTAACCGCTCCATTTAATGGTTTTATCCTGCGCGTTTGTATAGCTGTACATCAGCAAAAGGGCGAACGCAAAACCGTATATCTTTTTCATCGTCGGGATTATTTTATTCCGTTAAATAAGGCCAGCATTAATGAGTTTGCGTCCTGGGTATCGTAATCGCCACCATATAGGTAACCGCCTTTAAAGCCGTTATTTTTCAGGTACTCTGCTTTTTGGGTGATCAATGGCACGCCGTTGTAATACACACCACCTGCGCCCGATTTATTTGTAAACTCCTTGCTAAACGCGGTTGGGTCGGCAGTTAAAATATCCTTGTAGGTCATGTAATCGTATGATCCCCAGCTTTCGTTGTTACCTTGGGCATCCAGGGCATTGTAACGCAAACCAAAGGCAGGCATACCTACAACCAGTTTACTGGCCGGCAAATGGAAGTTTGGCCATATAGCGGCACCATCTATCATAAACTGTAGGCTTGAAGATTGCCCAACCGGGGCACCGGGCCCAATATGGACATTATCTTCATAAGCATGCAGGTTAACCCAGCTCGCGGCAGAAAGATCAGGATATTCCCAGTGCTGGTAATTTACTGTTGCGGTAACGGTAATTAATGCGGTTGATGGCAAAGCCGCCTTCAATTCTGTAAGGAAAGGCCCTATGGCATGGATGTTATCTGGCGCGTTACCAGAGTTGATGTCCGTCATCATGATATCTACGCCATCCATACGTTTGGCGGCTACGTAGGCTTTAATAAGGCCTATCAGTTTTGTACGTTTTGCAGGATCGCGGATTGCGGTACCAAAATCGTTGGTTTCGTAAATTGCCCAGCCATCAATACCCGATAACCTGCCGCTTATACCCATTATAACCGGCACTTGTGCAATATGCGCCCTTGCCACAATTTCTCTGGCTTTTTGGCCTACTTCTCCCGGGGATGTATCCAGATCGCCCTCCGGAGAAACCAAACCTATTTTATAAGTGACATGGGTAACGTTATTGAAATTTACGTTAGCCGCGGTTGCATCCTGTGTTAAATACGACATGGCTATCCTGGTATAGGGCTTAAAAGTATAGGTTGATGGATTAACCAACACCTTGGTACTCCTAACAGTAGAATCGCCGTTATAAGTAACCTTTAATTTAATAGTAAACTCGCCACCGCTTTTAGGGGCAAAACTAAACTTCTTATCTTTTGATACCTCTACATTGTTCACCATCCAGCTTATTGTGGCTTCTTTGGCAGGCGTTATTTCGATGCCGTTAAACTTAGCGGTATCACCTTCGTTAATGATCTGCGCCCCCGAAAACTCCCTTAATATGTCAAATATGCGCGGCTGAAGAGGGTTAGCATCTTCCTGCTCCTTTACAATATCTTTTTTGCATCCGGCAGTGAGTACCACCAGCAAAACAAGCAGGAATGATAATTTTTGATAGATCT
>NZ_JAQBOI010000258.1 GCF_028288105.1 Mucilaginibacter sp.
GTACCCGCTTCTTTCTGGCACGATCCCAGCATAATGCTTGCCATTGCAAGCGTAACTCCTGATGTAATAATTCCTCTTCTCATATTTATAATTTAATTGGTTACATATTAAAATAATATCAGGCGCCTGAACACATACACGTGCAATTACATAGCAAAGCCATTGACCTTTTTTCGGGAAAATTGTAGTTATTAATAAAGTGTTTACTTACCGAAGCTGGTAGGTATCAGGTAATTGGTTAAACTAATGAGCAAGTAGTATCGCTTAAATCAAATCTATTTATTTAAAGAATAACCAGATTACTTTTCAGTGTATTTATTAACGAAATCGTATTCGTAAAAATGAGGCACGGCGGTGAATATCATAATGATACAATCAAGATAAGTGTGTTAAACCGCACTATTCCGCCGTATGGTGTCCGCCTTCCTTGCTTTATTATTGCCGATATTTAATATAATAGCTCATACCTACAGACCTATCATAATAAATACTAATTATTTTAGTAATTTACACAAGAAATGAGAAAATAATTTCGACATTTGTTTTATCATGATGAAGAATAGTGAGTTGATCAGGGAAGCTAAGGCTTGGGTAAAACGCAAAAGCGGTCCTGACGAGATAGTACGGATTATTCCTGACTTTAAAAACGAGGGGCGGGTGCTGAGCTATGAATTATATACAGCATTTGAAGAAAACCCCGATTACATGGGCCGGATCTTGTTTGATACAAAAGGCTACTGGATCTATGACGGCGAAATTCTTAGTGTTACCGAACAAGAGCAACTGGCGAAGTTTATCATCAACTACGTTGAAGCAGTATAGATGCAGGGGCATACCGGCAAGTGTAGAATGGGCTTCTCTCCTATTTTGTTAGGCGGCCTACAGCTTTACCACAGCCCTATCCTGCAGCTTAGCTACAAATACTACCATGCAAATGGCGCCTATCATGGCATATAGCATGTCCGACTGTGTATCCCAAACATAACCCTGGGTCCCTAAAAATGAATCGCCGGATTGGCCTGACATAACAGATACAAACCATTCTAAAAACTCGTACAATACACTAATGGTAGTACACACGCATACGGTTAAAAATGCCATCCATGTTCTTTTTTGTACAACATTAAGGCGGATGAAAAGCTCTCGGGTTATCATGGCCGGTACAAAGCCCTGGGTAAAGTGGCCTACCTTATCGTAATTATTACGCGCCTGGTGAAAGGTATCGCGCAGCCAGTTAAAGGCAGGCACTTCGGCATAGGTATAATGCCCGCCTATGAACAGCACATAACAATGCATCAGTATCATTACATAGGTTAAGTAGCTAAATTGAAACCGCTTGTAAGTAAGCACCAATACAATAAAACCCAGTATAGCCGGGAAAACTTCCAGTACCCAGGTAAAATAATCGTGTGGGTTTATGGCCGAAATTATTAGTCCGGCCCAAAAAAGTACTATTAACACAACATGCCTATTCATGCCCTAATATGATACTAATATTTTACATTGTAAGCCTTCGCTATTCGGCGCAGCTTTAAAAAAGCCGCTGTATCTTTGAGGCCAAACATATTAACCAATTACACATCTAAAAACCACCTATATATGAACGCCGCCGAATTAAAGGACCTGCAAACACCCATCAAAGAAAAGTATAAAGAACAACCCGATTCGGCTTTGATAACCTTAAAGGCGCAGGGCAATATTGGCGAGGGAATATCTTGTAAGGTTGATACCGGCCGTGCCCTGGTTAACGCCGGCCTGCACCCTGCTACCGGTGGCGATGGTATGCTGGCCTGCTCGGGCGATATGCTTTTAGAAGCATTGGTTGCCTGCGCCGGGGTTACCTTAAAAGCCGTAGCCACAGCCATAGGGGTAGAATTAAAGAGCGGAATAGTAAATGCCGAAGGCGACCTCGACTTTAGAGGAACACTGGGCGTATCAAAAGAAGCCTCGGTAGGGTTTAAACAGATAAGGTTAAGCTTTGACCTGCAAACTGATGCCACCGAAGAACAACTGGCCAGCCTTGCCAAACTCACCGAAAGATACTGCGTGATATACCAAACCATTAGCGGCGGTACAAATATTGAAACCAGCTACAAGTTGGGGTAAGGAAGAGAATCTGTGGTGTGGGTGATAACACCGACCACGGGCCTAATTCAGTATTTCTTAGTTTCGGCTCTCGATAAATCGGCCATATGATACTATGGAACGCGGCAGAATTTGATTATTTTCGTACACGTCATATAACCAAACCTTAACATGAAATACTTGCTAATCCTCCCACTTTTTTTTCTTTATCATATTGCCTTAGCGCAGGTTCCCCCGAGATCAGAAGCATCTGGGGACATACGCGGTGATATCGATGTCCCGATAACTGCCGAAGTGATGACACCCGCTAACAGGGTTACAAGCTATTATCAGAAAGACGGCAAATATGGCTTTATTGATCCACAAGGCGTTAGACAAGCGGCTATCTACAATAAAATTGATTTTACTTCAAACGGCTTCATCATTCAAAAAGGTGAACTGTACGGTATAGCCGACAAGAAAGGCCAGGTCATTGGTAACATTGATTATGACAGCGTGGGAACGGCCTATAGAACCGCTTATATCGTCAAGAAAAAGGGCAAATATGGAACAATTATGAATGACGGCAATAAGATCCTTTCAATCAAATACGACAAGATATTGTCTGCCAATAGCTTTGTTTCATTTGTTCGATCCGCGAAGGGTCAGATTCAAATGATCTTTAATGAGCAGGAAAAAGCATTCCCTTCCCAAATAGAGTATGCTGCCTTGTACGCCAATCTGGTAATCATCAAAGCTAACGGGAAATTTGGTGTGGTAAAGAACCAGTTAGTCGTACCCTTAAATTATGACAGCATATATGTTTCAAGTGCCCAAATCAACACCATTATCACTCAGGCAAAGCAACCCGTAAAAAAGTATTCGCTTATCGATAAATCCAATAGTTTCCGGGCAGTTACGTTACTGACTTTGCAAAACGGCAATAAGTACGGCCTGGCAGATAGTGATGGCGCCCTTATTTATCCTGTTGATAATGATGCCGTTTACAATCAGGAGAACTATAGATACTATACAGTTAAAAAAGGCAATTTGTATGGGATCTATTTTGTAAACGGCAAGAAAAAAACCGGAATTGAGTTTGAAAAAGTTTATGCAGACGGGGTTGGTTATGTAATGGCCACCAAGAACCGAAAGGGCGGCGTATTCGATCTGCAGGGAAATCAGATCGTTGCATTTGATTATGACCCGGAATTCATCATGCAATACCGTATAGGTTTTAGGGTGACAAAAAACAAAAAGAGAGGCATTGTCGGAAAAAAAGGGGAGATATTAGTACCTGCTAAATATGACGATGTAGACCCTTTTTATGAAACTGGGCTCGGTGAATTTGTAAAAGTAAAGTCTGACGGGAAATTTGGGATCGTGAACCTGGAAGGAAAAACAATCATTCCAGTCGAGTTTGGATGGATCGGCGAAGAAAAAGGCCTCTTAAAGGTTTTAACGGCTGATAAGCGGGTTGGGCTTTATGATAAAACAGGAAAAGTTGTTATTCCGGCAGATTACCGGTGGATCACCGACAGTGACACGGAAAATAGTAATATCATCGTGTTAAAAAAGCAAGACAACACCTACAACTTCCTGAATAAGAAAACATTGCAAGTAGTACTAACAGAGAATGTGAGTAATTACGGCCATATCCCCAACCAGGATGGTTTATTGAATCCGTTTAGTTCATCTGGTAAGCCTTTATCATTTGTGAAAGGCAAGAACGGCAAGATCGGCCTGTTGAACGAAATTACCGGGTTATTGGACGTTCCAATGACCTATGACGATATCATGCAACACTTTGATATGGGAAAACATGTTTACTTCAGTGTAAGGAAGGGGAAAAAACATGGCTTGATCGACGAGAAGAACAAAGCGGTCATTCCTCTGGAATATGACGCGATCAGTATTGATCTGATGTCTGCTGATGCTTATTCGGTTATTGTTGCAAAAGGAAGGAGATTCGGCACCATAAACCTGGAAAACAAGATGCAGATACCATTTCAATATGGTGACTTGCAGCGTATTTCGCAAAATGGTTTATACAAAGCCAAAGTCGGTGCCGGTTATCGCGTGATCAGTAGCAAAAATAAAATCATTAATAAAGGCCCTTTTGATGAAGTGGCTAACTTTGAAGGCACCGATGGATCTGGCTACCAGGCGCTGACATTCTATAAAGGCAGGATGAGGGTTATCGATGAAAAGGGAAGATTTATTACTACTGAAGTTGCAATGCAGCCGCATCGAGGCTACAAAACCTTCGATGAGTTGAAATGGGCGCTTGTCGAAGCTTTGGACAGCAAGAATGAGTCGCTGCTAAAAGATTTTGCCGCAAATATAGCGCCGTCTGAACATCTGTTGTTCTACCTTAAAGAAAACGTGTTTACTAAACAAGCACTTCAATACACGAACGTAAATGCGGTGAGAGAAAAGTATTATAACGACCTGTTTAAGTTTAAGCTTAGCCGCTGGAATCAAAATTCAGATTTCGCGTATAACCGGGCTTTGCTTACCGAGGTACAAGACTATACACTTTACCAGCAAGGCTTTGTGACCAACGCAAGGAGAACAGACCCGGCTTTTGGTGACACGCGTTTTATGGAAAAGGTATTGCGAAATGCCATTAAAATTAACGGCTACTGGATCAGCACCTATTTCATGCAGCGTTACTTTGATCGTTTTGAGCCATAAGATGTCAAGGTCTTTGTAATGCGCCACAATCTCCTCGCTGGCGCACGAGTGCCGCGGGTGCCCATTACCCTCCCCCCTAAACCCGATAGCAGCGTAAAGCCCGGACGAAGGAGGACTTGCAGCGGATAGCGGGACTGCAGCAACCGATAGGCTACTGTCCGTTCGTTTTCAAAACAGTAAACACCCCTACCCCCTCCTCTTTATCTAATATTTTAATAATTCTTATCAAGCGTTTGATCTGTTAACTTTGTTCCACATGAAATGGATTACTCGTGAACGTCCGAAAATAGACCGCATTGCCTGTCCCTGGCTCATCAGGCGTTTCATTGATACGGAAGCGGAGATCATTTTTGTGCCTTTCGACCAGGTTTTAATCAAGGCCGCCGAATTAAATGCCATCCCTTTTGACCTGCCAAATGTAGAGTACACGCATTACGAAGACCAATGCACTTTTGACTATTTTATAAAAAAGCACCAGTTAAAAGATGCGGCACTAAACAGGATTGCCACCATAGTACGTGGCGCCGATACCGACCGGCATGATTTTGTACCACAGTCTGCCGGGCTTGAAGCGATATTTTCCGGCTTAGCCTATAACATTAAAGACGACCAGGAACTGCTGGAATTTGGCATGACCATTTATGATGGATTGTACAGTTGGGCCAAACACCTGCACCAGTTAAAGCATACCCAGGCCGGGCCTGTAGAGCAGATGTTATTGGAAGTATTTCATAGGTATATCAAACAAAGCAGTTCAAGGAAAGCACCTGAATGGGCTAAAGAATTGAAGGAGATGATACAGGACCAGCTTGATACCAACATGAGCCTGAGTTTACAGCAGGCCTCGAATGAACTGGAGATAAACCCATCCTACCTATCACGCGAGTTTTCTAAATATTTTGATAACCTTTCCTTTGGCGATTATATTCGTAAGCTAAGGATAGAAAAAGCGATCCACCTGATGACAGATACGGACTACTCGCTAACCGAGATAGCTTACCTTACCGGTTTTTCGGACCAAAGCCATTTCAACCGTATCTTCAAAAAACAAACCGGCCAAAATCCTTCTCTGTATAAAAAAAGTCTCCTTAAAAGTAAAACGGATACAAGTAGTTAATTACGTACAAGTTTACAGTACTTTAAGTGAGTAGTATTGCTGAACGATGATTAAGCAATATTCCCTATGGGACATTACGATCTATTTTCTGAAACTCGGCACCTGGGGTTTCGGCGGGCCGGTAGCTTTAGTTGGCTATATGCAGCGCGATCTGGTGGAAGACAAAGGCTGGCTAACCGAGGAAGAATATAAAGAAGGATTAGCTTTAGCACAACTGGCACCCGGCCCATTAGCCGCGCAATTAGGCATCTATATTGGTTTTGTACATCATGGGCTTATCGGAGCCACCCTGACCGGGTTGGCATTTGTGCTGCCATCCTTTATTATGGTGGTAGTTTTAGGTATGGCTTACCAATTGTACGGCGGCCTGGCCTGGATGCAGGCGGTGTTTTATGGCGTGGGTGCTACGGTAATTGGTATAATAGCCATGAGCGCCTATAAACTCACCATCAAATCTATCAGCAAGTTTGAATTAGCCGCCATGAAATCGAAATGGTTGTTATGGCTATTTTATGTGGCGGGTATAGTAGTTACCGTAATTACAGAGCGGGAAGAAATCCTTTTATTTTTGGCTTGCGGTATTTTATACATGGTGATAAAAGCGCCACCGCAATGGCTCAAAAAGCCGGCGGTGTTGCCGGTTAGTATATTGGTTAGCACAGGGTTTTGGAAATACGATGGCAATAAGTTGCAGGAGATTGGTTGGTTTTTTGCCAAAGCTGGTGCATTTGTATTTGGCAGCGGTTTGGCTATTGTGCCTTTCCTGCATGGCGGTGTAGTAAAAGAATTTGGCTGGCTCAACGAGCACCAATTTGTTGATGCAGTTGCCGTAGCCATGATCACTCCGGGGCCGGTAGTGATCACTGTTGGCTTTATCGGCTATTTGGTGGCGGGCTTTCCGGGTGCTTGCGTGGCAGCACTGGCAACCTTTCTGCCTTGTTATGTTTTTACCGTGGCCTTAGCTCCCTCGTTTAAAAAAATCGCGAAGAATACCAGTATAAAAGCCTTTGTGGATGGTATAACAGCAGCCGTTATCGGCGCTTTAGTGGGTTCAGTTATTGTTATTGGCTTACGGTCCGTTATTGATATACCAACCCTGCTTATAGCTGGTGCTGCCGTATTAGCCCTTATTTATATCAAAAAACTACAGGAACCTTATATCATTGGCATCGCTGCCATAATCGGCATTCTCATCAAAACACTTTAATATGCCCAAAACCTTTATCATCACCATTTTATTACTGGTCGCTTTTAAAACAGGCTTCGCCCAGCAATCCACTATATATCCAAGGGTAACAGGGTATTTTAGTATACTGCAGCCATTGGTTACTTACACAAATCACAGCTTTGCGGGCAATTTCGGAAACGTCTATATCATCGGCTTCCCTTTTGGGGTCAACATTTTAAAAAGTGATAGCTTTGGGATCAGCTTTGAAGTGGCCCCGGCTATTCGCACCGAAAAGAACATTTCAAAAGTAAGTACAGTATTGTTCCATCCCGGCGCTATGTTCCGCTTTAAACATGGCTTTACCTTTATTGGGCGCATGGCATTTGAAACCAGTGGCCGCTTTGGCGTAACGCCGGTATTTAACCAGGTCATTAAAAAAGGAAAAGATGCCAGTTTCTTTATTTCGGTTCCATTCCCGGTCAGGTTTGGCAATGATCTGCCCGCTTCTGTCAGTACGGGGTTACAATTAGGCGTTTCATTTTAAACCGATAGCAGCGCAAGCCCTACGAAGGAGAACTTGAGGGCATAGCGAAGATTAAACGGCAATGACCGGAATATCTCTTTTATAATGAACCATTTACGGCAGCAATTGTTAAAGCATTAAACATTAATGCCATGAACGACGTATTTTTAGCACAGGAATATGCCAAAGAGCTGGAGGCCGAGGTGCCTGCAACCTTGAAATGTTTAGAACGCATACCGCCGGAATTATTTGGCTGGAAGCCGCATGAAAAATCAATGGAACTGGGTTACCTGACCCTGCTGGTGGCCGAGATTCCGTTATGGATAGCTCATATAGCACGCGACCCTGAAATAGACTTCGCAACCTTTAAACATATCGAGGCTAAAACCACGCAGGAAGTGGTAGATCATTTTCACCAAAACCTTGCCCAGGCCAAACAGGCCCTGCAAGGTATAGCAGAAGGCGACATGGATAAACCATTTTACCTGAAAGCCAACGGACAAATCATATTTACATCTACCAAACACGACACGCTCGGCTCTACCCTAAACCATTGGGTGCATCACCGCGGGCAGCTTACCGTTTACATGCGCCTCAATGATATCGCGGTGCCATCTATTTACGGGCCATCGGCCGATGATAAGGTTTTTGGGTAATGGTGGGTAGTAGTCACACGCACCCGACAGCACTCTGACCCATCCGAAGTAGAGGGTTCGGGTCCCTTCTTCCGTACACTTAGGTTCGATCCCCATCATTTACCCACCGTTTGAAAGCAGCTCTTTTCAGATTTGTATTTTTTGCTTAAATAATTGATTTATAATTACATACCATCAATTTGTCTCGAAAATGTTACAATCACCCAATCATGAAAAAGGTATATTCGTTCTTGTTAATATCCTAAACCTACACTACTTATGAAAACCTATAAACACCTTGCCAACGCAATTTTGATTTTTTCGCTACTTTTTACAGCATGTGTAAAAAGTAACCTGGGGGTCGACACCAAAATGGAGGTCGACACTAAAACAGATACAATTCCGAAACATGTACAAACAAGTGATATTTATGTTGCCGGGAGCACTTACGACTCAGTTACCAATGTAAGGCAGGCAGTATATTGGAAAAATGGAAATCCTGTAATTCTCACCCATGGTAAAAAAAATGCATCGGCAAATGCTATTGCAGTTAAAGGTAACGACGTTTATGTCGCTGGTTACACAACCAATGCCAACAATGTCAATATGGCCATTGCCACATATTGGAAAAATGGGGTGCAGGTGAATTTAACAACCAATGCTACAAGTGCTTCAACAGTTAGAATAGCGATACATGGAAATGATGTTTATATTACAGGCTATATAAATACTTCCGCTGTTTACTGGAAGAATGGGGAACAGGTTACCCTTCCGTTATTACCAGGTATGACCATAGGAGGTACTGCTGGTATAGCTATACAAGGATCAGATATTTATGTCTCAGGGTATCAGTTAGGAGGTACGGCCTCGGCGGTATATTGGAAAAACGGCGTTGCAACAAGGCTTCCAAATGATGAGGCATCATACGCCAAAAATATCGTGTTCCAGGGTAATCGCATGTATATACCGGCAACCTATCTTTTATCCTCCTCCCAAAACACGAGGGTTAATTATTGGAAAAATACTGTGCCCGTTTCGTTAGCCGATGGAACTGTTGCAATTAATGCGATCGAGATCGCGGTAAGTGGCAATGATGTTTATCTCGCCTGCAGCACGTCAAACGGCCCCGGCTATTTTAAAAATGATAAGCTAACACTGCTTTCTGGCTCTGGTTCACAGATAACCGGTATAGCGGTAGTCGATAAGGACGTCTATGCTTCGGGCTCTACTTATGAAAAAAAGGTGGTTGCTACCTACTGGAAAAACAATGTACCCGTTCATCTTTCGTCGCCAATTGGTAAAAGTGGTACCGCATCGGCAATTTTAGTTACGCCATCCAAATAGTTAAATAATTGCCAAACTATTGTACTTCGTAACATCTGAGATTGTTGCTGCTATGTAAAAATGCCACATATGGTAAAAACAAACCATTCGGTCGGTTAACTTTGCCCGTCATTGACAGAAAACTACCATGACTACACTGGACGAGGCGCTTGCAGATACAGAAACCACTACACAGCAAATTAACGATAGCAACCGCAAGCGGGCCACTATACTGGCATTTGCGCTGATACCGCTATCGGGTTTGGCTACGGATGTTTATATCCCCTCGTTCCCGAGTATGGCTACTGCTTTTGGCACCAATTCGGCGGGGATACAATATACTATCATATGCTTTTTATTAAGTTACGGTATCTCACAGCTGTTTGTTGGCTCTATTGTAGATAGTTTTGGCCGCTACCGTATAAACCTTGCTGCATTGTTAGTATTTGCTTTAAGCAATGTGGTGATAATAACTACCTCAGATATCCATATTGTTTACTTGATGCGGGTACTGCAGGGTACAGCAACGGCCTTTATTGTTGTAGGCAAGCGCGCCTTTTTTGTTGATGTGTATACCGGCGAAAAACAGCGGCATTACACCAGCTTGTTATCTATCATTTGGGCTACAGCACCTATACTGGCGCCTTTTTTTGGCGGCTATATCCAAAAAAGCTTTGGCTGGCAATATAATTTTATTGTTTTGGCCGTGTACGGCCTGGTTATGTTTTTGTTAGAGTTTTTCTACAGCGGCGAGTCGATAAAAGTAAGGCAGCCGTTTCATTTACGGTCTATTTTTAAGGTTTACCGTAAACTTGTGCTATCGGTAGATTTTAGTTTGGGGATAGTGATATTGGGTATCTGTTTCAGTATGGTTTTAATATTTACCATGTCGGCGCCATTTATTGTCGAGCACAAGTTTCATCTGTCGTCGGTTACCACCGGGTATTGCGCGTTACTTTCGGGCCTGTCGTTATTTGTGGGGGGCATTTTGGGTAAAACCATAAAATCGGGTTCGTTATTTAAAAGACTGATACTGGCAAATGTAGGCCAGCTGGCCCTGGTAGCGCTGATGTACAGCTTCGCAACCGACAAAGCAGGCTTATTACTCCTGCTGCTTTTTGTAGTGCCAATTACTACCATTAGCGGCTGCGTATATAATATATTCTTTACCTATTGTTTAACACGTTTCCCGCTTAATGCAGGGATTGCAAGCGGTTTAACCAGCGGCGGTGCTTACCTGGTAACCTCTGTTGTTATATCGGGTTTGTTAGGCGTTATTACCATTAAAGATCAGCCGTCGCTTGCATTGGGCTACACAGTATTGGGTTTGATGATAACAGGTTTTTTGCTTTTGGTGCGAAAAAAACTGGCACACTGATCGGAGAAAGGCATTTTTGTTTCCGTTACATTTTCCCATATTTACCAAATATGGAAAACATCAAAAACATCATTTTCGATTACGGCAACGTAATATTCAGCCTCGATTTCAGAAAATCACAGGAAGCTTTCAAAGAGCTGGGAATAGGTAACCCAGATGAGTTTTTTGGCCACCGCCAGCAGGACCAGATCTTTGATAAGTTTGACCGTGGCGAAGTAACGCCTGATGAGTTCAGGGCCTACGTAAAACAAAAAATTGGCAACGAGGCCGTTACCGATCAGCAAATTACAGATGCATGGAACAGCCTTTTGTTGGGCGTGGCACCCGGCAATCACGATCTGTTACTAAAATTTAAAGATAAATACCGCACGTTTTTACTAAGTAATACCAACGGTATCCACTACACCTATATCATGAATTATCTGAAAACCGATTTTGGTTTTGATGATAACGAACACCTTTTCGAGAAAACATATTACTCGCATTTAGTTGGCAAGCGTAAACCACAGATAGAGTTTTTTGAACAGGTACTGGCCGAAAACAACCTAAAACCCGAAGAAACCTTGTTTATTGATGATAGTCCGCAGCATTTAGAGGCCGCTAAAACGTTAGGCATACACACCTTTTTAATGACCGCCCCCGATACACTGGCTGCCTTTGCAGAGCGTGAACATTTGGTTTGATTATTGACTGATATTTAAAATGTATACAGCCCTATTGCATCAGTATCAGTTAGTGATATCATCCCGCGAAGCGGTATTTAATTATCTGGAAGCCATAAAGCCCGAAGATGTGCTTAAACCGGTAGCATCGTTCAATAACGAAAGCATTGGCAGCCTGATGATACATAGCGCAGATACCTATACATCATGGCTGGTAAACTTTGCAAGGCAGGAATCCCGACCATTTTCAACGGATGACAATTACAAAGATCTGGCATCCATCCGCGCCACATTTGAACAGATCAACCTGGTAGTGAACGATTTTCTAAATCACTTTAAAGATGCGCTGGATCTGCCTTTAACCTTACCCAAAAAAGAAGGCATCGAATTAACGCTTAGTCCGCTGCAGCTTTTCACCCATGTTATTACGCACGAGTTTCATCACAAAGGGCAAATAATGAACATGAGCCGGCAGTTGGGTTATATCCCGGTAGATACAGATGTAATACGGTGGTAGATTTATATTTTGGGCGTTCCCTGCGGTCGGGCTTTTTGCTCATACTGCACAGGCATTAGCCACAGGCCGGTATCCGCGCCAATCCCTAACGCAAAAATCAGGTCAATTCCAGGAGGGTTTAATCGCCATACATTCGAAACGCATAGCTAATCACCCCTCCCTGCCTTCCCGTGGGGAGGGAACACTAAGATTTAGCTATTCCTTCTCTTTTTCTCTTTAACAATCAAACCTAACTCGCGGCTCATTTGGCCGGCAATGGCAGTATTTTCTTGCGCGCGCCTAAACAAATAGGGTAATACCGCTTTAATGGGCCCGTAAGGCACATATTTGGCAACATTGTAATTAGCGTTGGCCAGGTTAAAGCTCAGGTTATCGCTCATGCCTAAAAGTTGCGAGAAAAACACATGCGGGTTTTTATGGTCTATCTTTTTCTCGTTCAGCAGGTCGGCAAGTAAGCGGCAACTGTCTTCGTTGTGTGTACCGGCAACAAAAGCGATGCTGGCCACGTTATCGGCACAATAAATAAGAGCGTCGTTATAATCGCGGTCAGTTGATGCTTTATCGGGCTGTATAGGTGATAGATAATCCTTTTCCTCGGCACGTTTGCGTTCTTTTTCCATATAGGCACCGCGAACAATTTTGGCCCCCAGAATAAAGCCCTCACTCTCGGCTATGGTATGGTCAATTACTAACGATGCCAGCTTATCGTGGCGGTACAATTGGTAAGTATTATATACAATGGCTTTTTCTTTATTAAAAAAACGCATCATGTTTAGGGCAAGGGTATCAATAGTTTTTTGGATCCAGCTTTCTTCGGCGTCAATCATCACCGGTACGCCTTCAGAGTGTGCCATTTCGCATATAGCCAGTACCCTATCCTGCACAGCTTGCCATTCTAATTGCTCATCAACATTTAGTTTTATCCCCTCGTCAATTCTTTCCAATAGGCCAAAACGACCAACACCGGTTACTTTAAATACCGTAAGCGGGATAGCTTTATCTTTTGATGCACGTATCACGGTGCGGATGATCTCGTCGCGGGTATTATCAAAAACTGTTTCGTCATCTTCCCCCTCAATAGAGTAATCGAGGATGGTACCTACCCCGCCATCGGCCAGGTTTTTAATGGTTTGGTTACACTCTGTAATGGTTTCGCCGCCGCAAAAGTGTTTAAATATGGTGGCTTTTATGAGCCCCTTAATGGGCAAGCCTATCTTAATAGCGAAGTTGGTTATGGGCGGGCCTATCTTCACCAGGAAGTTCACGTTGATAACTCTAAACAGCCAGTAAGCACGGTTAAGGTCGGTATTTGATGAATGACGGAAGGCGATCTCGGTATTTTCGAAGGATAATTTATCGTTTGGACTCATTTGTTCTTTTAGTTCATGGATCATAGTTCATAGTAAAATCCATGCATTACTATGAACCATTAACTATTAACTATGATCGATACGAAGTATTGTGCAAAATTATAAAATGATAACTCATTATTCCATGAATAGTTTAATTTTGCCACACATGATAGAATTTAAGGTAGAAGGCGATTATATCCCAATGATACAATTACTTAAAGCAACTGGTTTAGTGCAAACCGGCGGCGAAGCGCAGATAGTGGTTGAACACGGCGAAGTAATATATAATGGAGAGGTTGATTACCGCAAACGCCTTAAGGTAAAACAAGGCGATATTGTTGAATTCAGAGGTCAGCAGATCAAGGCTATATAACATGCAAACTATTCAAAGCGACAGTTACCCCATATTTTTTGATAACAGCATTACCCAACTGGTAAATTTTGTTAAGCAAGGCAATTATTCAAGGGTTTTTATCCTTACCGATGAAAATACCGGCGTGCATTGCCTTCCTATTGTAAAAGAGCAGTTAGATGTGCTGGATAACTTCGATATTATTGAAGTAAACGCCGGTGAAGAAAGCAAAACCATTGATTTTTGCATAGGTATATGGAAAATGCTGATCGACTTTGGCGCCGACCGCAAAGCCCTGATGATAAACCTGGGTGGCGGTGTTATTACCGATATGGGCGGCTTTGTAGCTTCTACCTATAAACGAGGGATAGATTTTGTACAGGTGCCTACTACCCTATTATCACAGGTTGATGCATCTGTTGGTGGTAAAACCGGTGTTGATGTTGATGGCATAAAAAACATTATAGGCACATTTACACAGCCTAAAGCGGTGTTCATGCATGGCGATTTTCTGAAAACACTACCTGCCCGCCAAATCCTTTCGGGCCTTGCCGAAATGCTTAAGCATGGTTTAATTGTTGATGCCCCCTACTGGGACCAGCTAAAAACAAGCGACCTTAGTTTGCCATCGATAGAACTGGTACACCGCTCGGTAGAGATAAAAAATGAGGTGGTTATTGAAGACCCGCACGAAAAAGGCATCCGCAAGGCGCTGAATTTTGGCCATACCGTTGGGCATGCTGTGGAAACCTATTCGCTGATGAACGATAAAGACCCATTATCGCATGGTGAAGCTATTGCCATTGGCATGATATGCGAGGCATGGTTATCCAACAAAAAAATTGGCTTGTCTGATGCTGAACTGGCCGAAATAGCTGAAGTTTTAAATGGCTTATACCCTAAATATAAGATTAAAGAAAGCACCTTCCCAACCCTGCTTGAGCATATGCTTAAGGATAAGAAGAACCAAAACGGCCAAATAAATTGCACGCTGCTGAAATATATAGGCCAATATAGTATTGATAATATCTGCACAGAAACCGAACTTTGTGATAGTTTAAGGTATTACGCTACTCTGTAAAAAAATGCCTCCTTTAGACGCCCGTAAAGAAGCTGTAGTGATACTGGTAGGCTTGCTTGTGCTGCTTACCCTGGCCGAAATGTGGTTTAGCTACCGCGAAAACCGCCATTACTATGAAAAACGCGACACCCTTACCAACATCTATTTAACCTCGCTTGCCTTTGTGTTTAATCTGGCTATTAATGGCAGCACGTTCTTCATTCTCAATTTTGCCTACCATTTCCGTTTCTTCCAGATAAGTAATGTGGTGCTATATTGGTTTGTGCTGGTTGTAGTACAGGATTTTTTGTACTGGGTGCTGCATTATACGGGGCATTATTGCCGCTTGTTTTGGGCTATGCATGTAACGCACCATTCGTCAGTGCATTTTAATTTTAGCACCGGGTTTAGGTCAACCGTATTTGAACCTTTATACCGCGCCTTCTTTTATCTGCCGCTGGCATTATTTGGTTTTAACGCGGTAGATATTTTATATGCCTACCTAGTAACCCAATTATATGGCAACCTGGTACATACCCAGTACCGCATCCCGCTGCCAAAATGGTATGGAATGATATTTGTAACACCTGTGCATCACCGGGTGCACCATGCGTCAAACATCCCCTACCTGGATAAAAACATGGGTATGGTTTTAATACTGTGGGACAGGCTTTTCGGCACCTTTCATGACGAAGACCCTGCCGAGCCCGTTAAGTACGGCCTCACCCATCAGCCCGAAAACCTGGGCCCGGTAAATGTACTCTTCCACGAATGGAAGGCTTTACTGCACGATGTTAAACACGCGCCCGGCATCAGCAACAAACTAAAATACCTGTTTAACCCACCCGGCTGGAGCCACGATGGCAGCACACAAACTGCAAGGGTGATGCAGAGGGAGTATAAAGAACAACGTACATAGTTAAATAAATGGGCGCTTCTTTATTTAAACCTCTGTAACATTTATATTGTCATAATGTAATTAAGCATGTTATAGCTAAATTGCCTTACCATGAAAACCAAATTATCTTTGCTGTTAATCGCCCTGTCATTCGCCGGTATGGTGCAGGCACAGAAAAAAACTTATAACCAGCCCCTGGCCGATAGCCTTGCCAAATTGGTAGCGGTTGACCAGATAGCGGCTTACATCCCAACAGGCGAATACAAAAAACTAAGCCGCGAGCAGTGGGACCGCTTTAAAGACAGCGTTTTTACCAACCACCAAAAAATAATGGAAAACGTATTTAAAAGGTACGGTTACCCCGGGTTTGACCTTGTTGGACAAAAAGGATCTAACCATTTTTGGTTGATGGTGCAGCATTGCGATAAATGGCCCGCGTTTCAGCAGCAAATATTGGATGCCATGAAGCCCGAGGTGCTTAAGAAGAATGCCGACGCTAAAAACTTTGCATACCTTACCGATCGTGTAAACATCAATACCGGCAAAAAGCAAATTTACGGCACACAAATGACCTATAACACTAAACTTTGCCAGGCCATACCCCGGCCGCTGACAGATAGTGCTAATGTAAACGAGCGCCGTTATGAAGTTGGATTGGAAGCAATTGAAGAGTACCAAAACAGCATGTCGCAAATGCATTTTGAGATGAACAAGGCGGGTTATGAAAAACGAGGAATAACAAAACCAAAACTGGTAGCCGTACCCGCCAAACCCACAACATAGGTTTAATGCCTATTTCACCCAATAAAATTCTGTTCGACCTAAATATTTTACAAAAAATAAAATTATCTATTGATAAAATGATTTTTACTTGTACATTTACGCCAACAAAGAAAAAATGAAATTACAAACTACATATTTTTATGGTTACTACTTTTACTTTACCAGTAAGAGCCGGGACTGATATGTACTAAACAACATACAAAACACTGAAAAGTCCCGGCCCTAAAAGCCGGGATTTTTTGCTTTATACATATTATGAAAACCGAGACACCAAGAGTTGCCATACAGGGTATCCGCGCCTCCTTCCACGAGGAAGCCGCATTTAAATACTTTGGCGAAAAAATAGATACCATTGAGTGTAACTCTTTTAAACAAACATTTGAGGCTTTACAAAACGATAAGGCCGATTATGTGGTAATGGCTATTGAAAACAGTATTGCGGGCAGCATATTGCCTAATTACTCGCTGATGATGAACTACAGCTTTCCGGTTGTGGGCGAGGTTTATGTGCCTATTCAACTGCACCTGATGGCCTTGCCGGGCGTACGGTTCGAGAATATTAAATATGTAACCTCTCACCCTATTGCTATTCGCCAGTGTATTGATTTTTTTGACGAATACCCGCACTTGCAAATTGTAGAAAGCAATGATACTGCTGCATGTGCCAAACGCATCCGCGATGAGCAATTAACCGACACCGTTGCTATTGCCAACACCCTTGCCGCTCAGTTATACGGTTTAGATGTTTTAGAACGTAGGATAGAATCAAACAAACTGAATTTCACCCGATTTTTGATCCTGACCACGCATGAAAATGCTAAAAAGAAGGGCGTGCCTAACAAAGCCTCCTTGTGTTTTCAGGTAACTAACCAGGTTGGTGCATTGGCGAAAGTGCTGAACATCTTCGCGCAGGAAAACGTGAACATGAGCAAAATACAAAGCATGCCGGTTTTAGGCAAGCGTAACGAGTACAACTTTTATGTAGATATAGAATGGGAAGAAGCAAAACAATATGATGCTTCCATTCGCCAAATACTAAAGTACACGCACAATTTTAACATACTGGGCGAATATCAACGGTTTGAAGCAGATACAATACCAAAACCGCTTAAGCCCGAAAGAACAAGAAGATACATTAACGTAAAAAAATTGAATGAATAGTGAGATGGATGAGTGAAGAAAGATACAAGAGTGGGAGGCCGATAGTCGGTAAACCCCGAAAAATGAAAGAAATAATATAAATATAACATAAGAAACACACAAACTTCCGGAATTTCGGTGTTACCGATTTCCAAACAACAAAAAAAGATATGAAACTTAATTTAAACATACAGCCCCTTGAATCCTGGATAAAAACGGGCAAAGAACCTCTTTTAATTGCCGGCCCCTGCAGCGCAGAAACCGAAGACCAACTGGTAGCCACCGCTCATTTATTAGCAAAAACAGGCCGTGTTAGCGCCCTGCGTGCAGGTATCTGGAAACCACGTACCCGCCCGGGAGAGTTTGAAGGTATTGGCAGCATTGGCTTAGAATGGTTAAAACGCGCCAAAGAAGAAACCGGCTTGCCTACCGCTGTTGAGGTAGCTACTGCCAAGCACGTAGAAGAAGCCTTAAAAGCTGGTGTAGATATCCTTTGGG
>NZ_JAQBOI010000259.1 GCF_028288105.1 Mucilaginibacter sp.
CCTACAGCCTGCCCAATGTTTGTCTGGCTAAACTGTTGCCATCCGTTTGCCGGGGTGGTTAAGTTTACAAGGTTGCCTATAAACCTTGTATTTTTTGTAATGCTTAATAGTTTATTATTAACCGTAGTAAGGTTTAAACCTACGCCATACCTAAAGTCGTTTATAGCATGCTTGTAGTTTAATGATATCTCGATTCCCTGGTTTCTGATACTACCCGCGTTTTGAGCCGATTGTGTTACACCTGATTGAGATGCTGTTGGAATTTGTAACAAAAAGTCTTTAGAATCTTTTCTGTAATAATCAAGCGTTAAGGTAAGGTCGCCATTTAAAAATGCCGCGTCTAAACCAATATCTGTTTGCCTTGAAGTTTCCCAGGTTAGGCCTTGATTATCAAGATTGACATAAGCCAAACCATTTTGATAAGTATTACCAAACGGATAGCCTACGTTAGTACCAGCTGTAGCCGGCCCGCCCGAACTATACCTGGCCAGGTATTGGAATGGCCTAATACCAGCCTGGTTACCAACTTCACCATAACTGGCCCTGAATTTTAAATCGGAAAGAAAGTTAACGTCTTTTAAAAATGATTCTTCCTTTGCTCTCCAGGCAACTGAACCCGAAGGGAACACACCATATTGATTGCCTTTATAGAATTTAGAAGAACCATCGCGCCTTACCGTGGCGGTAAAAAGGTATTTATCTTTAAATTTATAATTTAACCTGCCAAATTGTGAGGCCAGTGTAAAGGTTTGCTGGTTGCCGAAAACAACCAGGTTTTGCACCTGCGAAAGATCCCTGATGGCATCGCTTATCAGGTTATTACCATTACCGCCCACCTGGCGAAAAGTGTTCTCTTGTTGTGAAACACCACCTACAAAATCTATAGCATGGTCACCAAAAGTTTTCGAGTAAGATATTGTGTTTTCCCAAAGCCACTCAAATGTATTATTCGCACTTTGCGAATAGGTATTCAGGATATTAGGACTTGCGACACCATACTGATCTAAAGAACGTGTATCAGATGGTGTAAAGAAATAACCAGAATAATCGGTGGTGTTGATACCAACGTTTGTTTTGATCTTCAAACCATCAAATAAGGTAGCTTCTAATGAAGTGGTACCTAAAAAGTAATTTGTCAGGTTTTTAGCATCTTGCGTCTCAATAGTATAAAGCGGGTTGTTCCAGCTTCTTGTATAAGTATTTACCGGATCATAAAATCCATAATTGCCATTTTCATCTTTGGCTTTGTTGGTAAGCTTATTACCACCAATAGTTGGTATTAATTCGCTAAGCGTGGCCAATGCACCGGTACCAAATGGGTTATTGCTATTTTGCCTTGAGTATTTGGCACTTGATGATGATCTAAGCCATTTTGTAGCGTTATAATCAATATTCATCCCCAGGTTTATCCTTTTGAAATAAGAACCCAACACTACACCTTTTTGATCAAAATACCCCGCCGAAAACGCCGACTGCACTTTTTCGCCGCCCCCACGGACAGCTATATTATAATTTTGTCTTAGTCCGGTGCGGTACACTTCGTCCTGCCAGTTTACATTTTGCAGGGCAGATGGATTGGCCCATTCAGGTAAACGATCAAACCCCGGAGTTTGATTTGCAAGTGTGGCCCACTGCCCGGCATTTAATACCTTATATTTTTTAGGCTCAGATTGTACAGACGCATAAGCATCTAACGATACCTCTACCCCATCTTTTCTTCCCTTTTTGGTGGTAATAATAACAACGCCGTTTGATGCACGCACACCATATATAGCAGTGGCCGATGCATCCTTCAATATATCCATCGAAGCAATATCATTGGGGTTAATATTATTAAGGCCGCCGGTTATTGGGTAACCATCAACTACATACAAGGGATCGTTACTGCCCAAACTACCAACGCCGCGTATTAATACCGTAACGCCGCTGCCCGGTGCTCCATCATTGTTTGTTACCTGCACGCCCGATGAGCGGCCCTGTAAGGCCTGATCTAATGCGGTAACGGGTACCTTTGCCACCTGGTCTGCGGTAACAGAGCTTACAGAACCTGTAAGATCTTTACGCCTCGAAGTACCATAACCCACCACAACAACCTCATTTAACGCGCTTACATTGGCTGCTAATTTTATATTATAAGAGTTGCCTGCCCCTATTGCTACTTCCTGTGGGGTATAACCAACAACACTGACAACCAGCGTTGCGTTTTCTGGAACTGATATCCTGAAAAAACCTTTAGCGTCGGTCATAACACCTATGGTGGTCCCTTTTACGGCAACTGTAGCTCCCGGAACAACTCCTTCGTCCGAAGTAACCGTTCCGGTGATCTGCCGGTTTTGGGCATAACCGGACATACTTATCAACAGCGATAAGCTTAATCCGATAAGTGCCACAAAATGTTTAATTTGTAGTTTTCTCATCATACTTTATATTAGTTTTAATTGGTTTGCTATTGATCAGGATTTATCCGTTTTGGATCTGCTGATTAATGCGAACTAAAAATATAAGAGTATGTTTAGAAGGGATGCCACAAATGTTAACGTTTATATAACAAATGTTAACCTATTATAATAAACTGATTTACAGCTAATTATAGTTAAAATTTAAAATACATTTAAAAACTATTTATTTTTTGTGGCGATAGGGTACAGCTTATTTGTAGTGATGAAGACACCCTGTAATGAAGTACAAATTGGATATACTGGCAATAGCTAAAGGGCGGTTTCTAACTGCTCCTTTTTATTTTTGCGGTATTGATTTACATATTCAGAAGGTAGTATGCCGTACTCTTCTTTGAAAACTTTTGAAAAATACGTAGGGTTATTAAAGCCAACCTCGTAAGCAACATTAGCAATACTTAACTGGCTCTTTTCTAACAACTGCACTGCTCTTTTTAATCTCACCGTTCGGATGCAATCTACCGGGGTTTTGCCTGTAAGCGTAAGTAGTTTTTTGTATAATGATACCCTGCTGAGGTTAAGTTGCTTACTTAGTTCTTCAACAGAGAAATTGATCTTGGTTATATTAAGTTCTATGTGTTCAAATGCATTCTTTAAAAACTTCTCATCTTCAGATACAACATGTATATCCTCCGCCTTTACTTCAATTTGTTTTTGATAAGTAGTTTTAAGGGTTTGATGCATTTGTAAGGAATTATGGATCTTAGAAAGCAGGATCTCGAAATTAAATGGCTTTAATATGTAATCGTTCGCGCCACTATCTAATCCGGCCAACTGATCTTCCTCTGTAGTAAGCGCGGTTAATAATATCACCGGGATCTGGGCCGTACGCGCATCCGATTTTATCTTTTTACACAGCTCAATCCCATTCATTTCGGGCATGCTAATGTCGCTAACTATAAGTTTTGGATGCATCGAGAGCGCCTTTTGCCATCCATCCTTACCATTAACCGCTTCTATGATGTGAAAACTATTTTTTAAATTATCCTTCAAATAAAAACGCAGGTCATCGTTATCTTCTATCAATAAAATAGTAGCCTTTTTACCTGCACCCGGCAGGCCCGGGTTCATTTTAGATGTAACAGCAACAAGTGCTTCAGCGCCTGTTTCTGCAATTACTTCAATTTCTTTTTTCTCGCACTGCTGCTCAACCGGTAATATTACCGTAAAACAGCTTCCGTAATTAAGTTCACTCTCCAGTTCAATTGAGCCACCCTGCATTTTAACAAACTCTTTGGTTATGGACAGGCCTATTCCGCTTCCCTGGTTCAAAAGGCTTTCGGGCATGTCATCCTGAAAAAACCGGTCAAATATTTTACCCTGATTTTCTGTAGCAATGCCAATACCAGTATCTATTACTTTTATCTCCAGATTATTTTTTTCCTCATTTATACCGCAACGATATAAATTCAACATCACACTTATTTGCCTGCCTGAGGGGGTAAATTTGAATGCATTAGAAAGCAGGTTAAATAATATCCGCTCTATTTTATCGTGATCGAAATTAGTAACATAAGAATACACCTCGCTTTCTATTAAAAATTCGATCTTTTTTTGGTGAGCAACATCCATAAACGATGCTGAAACCTCTTTTATAAACTTTATTATATCGCCTTGCTTTAAACTAAGCTTTAACTCGTTGTACTCCATCTTTCTAAAATCGAGTAGTTGGTTTACCAGGTTTAAAAGCCTTTTGCCATTTCTCTTAATAGTAGCGAGCTGGCTTTGCTGATCGGCCTTATCAACGGTTTTAATAAGACTATCGATAGGTGATAAAATAAGTGATAGCGGTGTACGAAACTCGTGGCTTACATTGGTGAAGAATTTTATCTTCATCAGGTCGAGCTGGTGCATTCTACGTGCTTCCTCCCGCTCCTGTGCTATTTTGCGCTCGGCTTCAATAGTAGCCTGCGTGCTTTCAAACCGGCGTTTTAGCTTACGGATACCGCGATGGCGTATATAAAATAACCCGCTAAGCAGCAATACAAAATAACTGATATACGCAAAAGTTGATTTGAAAAATGGAGGTAGCACTGTAATATTCAGCGAAATTTCACCTTTATTTATATTATTGGTTCCTTGGGTGCGTACCTTAAAAGTGTAATCGCCACCATCAAGGTTGGTGTAAGTAGCCTTACGATTATTGCCCGTTACCGTGATCCAGCCTTTATCAAAGCCCTCCAGTTTATACTCAAACTTTATTTTATTGGGGTTAAAATAGTCGAAAGCAGCAAACTCAATATCAAAAACATTCTGGTTGTGTTGTAAGGTAATTTCCTTAGTTTCTGAAAGGGCTTTAGTTAAAATCACCTTGCCATTTAGGGTATCGCCCACGGCAACGCTTTTGTTAAATAAGTTAAGATCGGTAAACACAAGACTGGGCTTAGGCTTAAATGTATTTAAGACCATCGGATCGAACAGATTAAAGCCATGTATGCCACCGAACACTAATTCGCCACTTTTTAGCCGCTTTGCCGCATATAAATTAAATGCCCTGCCTTGCAGCCCGTCCAGTTCATTATAGTTACTTATTTCTACTTTGTACTTTCCTTCGGCTTCGGTGAGTATGATACTTGCAAGTCCGTTAGTGGTACTTACCCACATCCGGCCGGCATTATCCTCAATAATGTTTGATACATTATTCGCTGGCAAATTCACCCCTTCTTCTATATTTAAGAAGCTATTTGTTTTGGTATTTAATATGCTTAATCCATCTTTTGTACCTATCCATATTAGCCCCTTTTTATCCTGGGTGATAGTATTTACATCGTTACCTACAAGGCTGTTAACGTTCTTCGGTTCTGATAAATAATGCCTCACCTTGTTCGATCCTTTTAAGATAACGTCTATTCCCCGGTCCCGGCCTACCCACTTATTCTGCTGCCTGTCCTCGTAAATAACAGAAGTATATTCAGAGTTACTGGAATATTTAGGGTGCCGGAAAGAATTTGTTTTTGGATCAAAAACGTTAAACCCACCCGCAAATGTGCCCACCCAAAGTTCGCCCGCGGCATCTTCCATGATGGTATATATTCGGTCATCTGTCAAACTGCCCGGATCCTTTTTGTTGTGGCGGTAATGTGTAAATGTTTTGCCATCGTAGCAATCTAACCCACCAAAATAGGTGCCTATCCAAAGTCGTTTTTTCTTGTCGATATATAATCTTACAATTATATCACTGGTGATGCTGTTGGGATTTGATGGATCATGTTTAAATTGCGTATAGGCATTTGTCGACCTGTTAAAATAAATAAGCCCGTTACCGTTCGTACCTATCCATAAGTTTTGCTTTTCATCCTCTTCAAAGCTGTTAATATCTTCACAAGGCAAACTTTTAGGATCGGTGGTAAGGTGCTTATAAAGCGGGAACTGCATTATACCCCGGTGATAATAATTTAGCCCTTGCTTAAATGTACCCGCCCAAATAATTCCGGTGTTATCTTTATAAAGGTAAACGCTGTTACCGCTTAACGATTTGGCATCATCAGCCCGGCTTAATATATAATACACCTTGTTAGTGATGGGGTCAATAACATTTATACCACCATGATCCGATCCAACCCAAATTTTATCATCATCAGTTTGGATAATACTGGTTATCACATTTGAATTGAGCCTGCCTTCGGGTGTATCCTTACTATAATGAACAAGCTTATTAGTTAAAGTTTTATAACAATAAACCCCTATTGTACCGGCATCAGAACATACCCACAGGTTTTGTTTATTATCCATTATCATGATAAAATTCCGGGGTTTAGTATCAAGGGCTTTAGCCAGCCCATCGTACCGTTTCAAAACTTTATTGACCTTTGAATCTAATTGTTCTATAATGCCATCATTGTAAATGAGCCACAAACAATTGGGCTGCGAAGCCACAATATCTATTACATGGTTTGAATGGAGCGCGGCGGGTGAGTTTCCCGAATTATTATAAAAAGCTGTTTGGCCAGTTTTTGGGCTATAACGGTAAAGCCCTTTTTTATCGGTTGCAAACCAAAATTCGCCCTGCTTATCCTTCTCTATCCGGGTAATGGGGTTGGCAGGTATTTTATAACGCGATAACTCCGCAGCGATGTTGTTTGAAAATCGTTCTACCGTTGGGTCATATATACTAATATCGCTGTGGGTAAAGATCCATAGCTTTTTGCCCGGCCCTTCGGCAATGCGCATAACGTGGTTTTCGGCAAGTGAATTTGGATCTTTAATATCACGCTTAAATACTTTAAACTTGCTACCATCGTACCGGTTTAAGCCCGATGTGGTACCAAACCACATAAAGCCTTTTTCATCTTTATAAATACAATTAACCTGATTATCAGAAAGGCCGTTGGTGATGTCTAAATGAGAAAATTGATAACTATTGTTTTGCGCATGCAAATATGCAGGCATGGCAAAAACCCATATACATAAAACATATATTTTTATACGCATAGTTACAATTGGTTAACAATCAATTATAGGGAGCTATCGACTGTTAACTAAAGGTAATAATAAATGTAATTACTACACTAAATAACTAAAAATAAAGATAGCGCCTCTTTGCAGAAGGCGCTATCTTTTTAAATTATCAATAATGGCTAAAAGCTGTATTAAAGCTATTTATACAGCACTAATATCAACATTAGGCACCTGTTTTCTTTTTTTTTTTTGACCGGATGTATATATTAAGCCCGGTAAAGGCTACAATTAAAACAATTGGTATAATTAAAGTTAGCCGCAGTACTTCCGGCCCGGCCAAACTTTTGGCACTGTTAAGCGCTTCATCTGATGCCTGGTTACCGGCAGGTAAATATTTTAACACCAATTCATCGTAATGTTTACCCATAAAAATACTGTAAACCGAAACGGCAAACATACCGGCACCACCTATAAGGTTTAAGCCAAGCGCGCCAGATTTGGGTATATATTCGGCAACAAAACCTATCATGGTAGGCCAAAAATAACATACCCCCACCCCAAAGACCAATGCTGCAAAAAATATGGAATTCCCGGTTAAAGTACTTAACAAGTATAAACCTATTGAGGCAACTACTGCCGACATCAGTAAAACTCCCTGTGGGGAAAACCTGTGAACTATAGGGCCCGCAAAACCCCGCCCAATTACCATAACGCCGGTTGTGAGTGTCAAAATTAATATGGGGTTGGTAGTTACATTCTTTAAAAGAACATCTATCCATTGCCCGGTGAACAGCTCGGTAACCGCTGTACCAAACATACATATGAACATAAAAATAAATAAAGGAGACAACGCTGCTTTATACATATCGGCAGTTGAATAACCTGATGCAACACGCTCGGTAACCGGGAAATCTAAAGTATAAAACAGGTAACCATATATAAGTGTCGGTATTATCATTACCGCAACCTGTACCTGCCACCCAATATTAATATAATTTAATGCCAGCACCAGCAAAGTTCCAATTACGATCCCACCAGGAAACCACAGGTGGAAATGATTTAATTTGGTGGTTTTATTATCAGTAAATAAAGATGCTACCAAGGGGTTACATGCTGCCTCAACAGTACCATTTGCGATGCCAATTAGCAAGGTAGAGATAAACAACGTCCAGTAACCTGTGGCAAAAACGGTTAAGCATATACCGGCCAGGTGAAATATAAATGCCATTACAAGCAGTTTTTTCATGCCGATAATATCCACTATAAAACCTCCAACAATAATAGCCAGCGGGAAGCCCCAAAACGCAGCCGCTGTAATAACGCCCAACTGTTCGGTTGTTAAATTAAAGTTTGTACCTAACTTATTCATTATGCCGGCCCTAATGCCAAATGATAGTGCGGTTACCATCAAAGCCAGGCAGCTTGCCCAAAAAAGTTTGTTACGCTCAATAGTGATCATGATTATTTAGGTTAAAGGGTTTATAATTAGCAAGGCAGCGGGCTACCTAAAATTGGTTCTCTAAAACTAACATTATTTGACAATATATTAATTATCAATAAGTTCATAAATAAACAACCATCCTACTTTTTGTCGCCAAGGTTGATGGTTTCGGGCCTGGCATATATTTCCTTCACCAAACTGCGCGGGTTATGCGTCCACAACCAATCGCCCCAAACCATAAACCAAACCCATTCTGGTTGATATTTTAGGATAACCGGTTTAGGTAACTCCCCAACTTCGGTCAATGCAATGGGTTTACCTTTGGCTAATGCCAATAACTCGTTATAATCTTTTTGTTCATAATCGGCATTATATATATCCGTGCCTAAAATATCAACGTAGTTAGCGCCCGGGTAAAAATATTTATAAGCAAAAGCTTCGTCCTCCGGCAAATCCCGCGGACCATTTGCACCCCAAACCCATATTAAATTATTAAGCTTGTGGTAATTGGTATAACGGTCATACATCATCCGCCATAATTTTGATAAGCCATTTTTGCCTCTTTTATTTCCCCACCAAAACCAAACGCCGTTCATTTCATGATACGGCCGCCATAATACAGGCACTTTTGCATCCTGCAATTGCTTTAACCACACAGCTACCTGGTCAATCTGCTTAAGCCAACGCTTATTTAACTCGGTGTTTGGCGTTACCAGTTCGTTCCATTGTTCATCGGTTAATTTTGCTTGTACGCTTTCCTTCCAACCATAGGGCGGATTATCAATGGGCCTCCCCTGATGCCACATCAGGCATATAATGCTGCCTTCTTTATACTTTTTTATCGCTTCGTTCACAATGTCCTGGCCTTTATCCTCGGTGCCGCTCCAAATGAAATCATTCCCCCAGAGCGCCGGCTCTTTACCAGTGATGGCCTTCACGCTATCTACATGTTTGTTAGGCTGATAAGGATAACTATGCTGACCCGAAATGATTTGCTTGCCTTTGATACTGTAAATGTAGGACAGCAGTTGCCTTGCTTCTGCCGATGTGTTTGGATTTACTGGAGCAAATTGTTGCTGTGAATAGCCGCATAGGCTAAACAGCATAAAAACCAATAGGATATAAAGTCTCATAATTTTATGGTTATACGGTTAGTTCTTTTTATTCAGCACGTGGTCTGCAGCCATTACCAGGAAAAGGTAATCTGATGTACCACCGCCCAGTACATATTCGCCTTGTTGCCATAAGTATGGCCAGTTTAAAAGCTCCGGAAAATCCGGCCGGATCAAAGCTGTACCGGATGTGATACCACCGGGGATGTATGACAGATCGGCCCGGTTAAACCCATACGCAGTGGTCATTGATTTTGCCCCAACACCCGATGCAAAGGATGATGTATTAGACCCGGGGTGACAGCCCAACACAAAATTGATAGCATGGAGCATATAATCATCGGTAAAGATACTTGGGAAGTTGGCATACAAAAAGTACTGCTTGTACCCAAAATTTTGTATACCCCAACCCGCGCCCCATATGCTTGGCTCGTAAGGTACACTATAAGGTGTTTTACTGCCCTGCTGTTGTATTTTCACGTAAAGCCTTTTAACAGCATCGGTAATTTTATCCTTGTACTCTTTATCATTTATTAAACCCATTGTGCGGCTAACCAGCCATCCATTGTTTTCAATACCTGCTGCAATTCCCGCTGTGTTCGCAACTAAAAAATCTGAATATTCTTTATCTTTTGTGGTAATGAATAACTCGGTAGCTAAGGCTATCTTCTGCATCGGCTTAAAGTCCTTATTATTCTGCCATACCTGTTTTGCAATTTGCAGGCACTGTACAGAAAGTGTATCATTATAACCTTTCATTACACGACTGGCTGCGGCTAATGCAGCTGCAGTTTGTAAACTGCGCGACGGATTATCCTCCGTAAATACCCAACGGTCGTCTGCCGGGGCGGGCTGATTTAATATCGGGTCGATATTAGTCGCATTGGTAACAAAGGGTTTGTTATCGGTAATGTTTGCAGCATCGCCTAATAGCACGTACTGCCTTATAGTGGGCTCAATAACGCCGCGGTAAAACCTACCCATGGCCTGGAAGCCTCCGGTTATCGACAACAAGCCATGTTCTATCTGTTGTAACAGATCGGGCTTACCATCCGGTTGTTGGATCTCTACCAGATGACTTTTTTGATCGATAGTGGTGTTATCGTACTTTGAGCCAAATTGTTCGTAAGCCAATGTAAGGCCATGTACAGTTTCGGCCTGCGATTCTACCCTCAGATCAAAATCACCTGCGTCATGCCAGGCGCCACGATTTAGGAAAGGAACATTATCGCCGGGCTTGAATTTAGTAAACGTACTATGGCCAGATATGTAACCATCAAAGTGATTGGAATCAATGGGCGCCATGCGGGCATCATCCATATGGCATAGGCCATGCCACACCCGGTATTTATCATTAATACGCATATGGCACATCTGGGCAGGCATAAAATATTCTAAGGTTGGCTGCCAAACATCGTTCTTAAAAACGTCCTTGCTTATCTGAAATGGCTCGGTTTGATAGGCACCATATTTTACTACATACATACCCGGCTTGGTGATCTTTGTAAAATCGAGCTGCAGATAATGATATCTTAAGAAGTCCCCCCATTCGGTTGGCGTTGCTTTTAAGGCCATCTCTAACCCGCCGTTTTCAGCCACACGCATTAATGAAACGGGCAGCCGCCTTTTATCATTTCGATCAAGCTCGATAACAGCAATTTTTTGTTGGGCAGGATGATAACCCACCTGCGATACCTGTACTACAGGGGCCGATTGCCAACCTTCTATAGCATGAGGCGTAACCAGCCATTCTATCGCGTTTTTTGTAGCACCCTTTGCAATTAAAGAGCGCACCACAAACCAACCGTTGTTATGCTTAGCCCGGCCATCCAGCAGTTGCAGGTTGCTGTCTTTTAAATTTTCAATGATCATCCGTTGGCCATCGTTTTCGGGGGCTACGGTCAATTTTTTACCGGTAGCTAAAGGCATTACTTCATTTTCGCCATAAGGACTTTTATACATTTGCCCATTAGCCTGTGGCGTAAATATGCCGAACTGCTTATCCATGTAATAGGATTTGCCATATAGGATGCCCGGGAAAAGCTCAATATTAAACCCTACCCTTCCTATCCACTCGTCTGGTAAGGGCCTATCAAGGTCAATAATTATTTTAAAGGATTTGCCTATCGGCAGCACGCGGATGTTATAAGCGAATTTAAGATCGGGATAAATTATTGGATTGAACCCTTTGCGATCCATCTCGGGGTTAGGGTATTCCATGCGGACACTTACCTCGCTTTTAATTTTGTCTATAACCCGTTTGCCCACCTTAGGGATAGGCGACCATTGCCCCGGGGTTGGCTCCAGTCGTAGATCACCATTGGTAGCCACACGCTGACCGTTTTGGATAATCCCCACGCCACCCTGGTGACCTTCGGGATAAAAATCGTGCGCGAGCATTACGTTTACGCCCTGGTATTCCAAATATTCAAGCTTATTCAGAATCATTTGCCCGGCAGCTTTCTTCGATTGGGCTTTAACTACCGTAACATTAGCAGCCATTGCCATCATTAAAAAATACGCAACTGCTAATAACTTCCTATTGTACATGTTTATCATGGTTATCTATTAAAAACGTGTGGCCTATTTAAACCGAACCCTTGCGGATCTGTTACCCTGCAGATCTACAGCATCCAGGTATAAATTGGAAATTGATCTCAGGTCTGATACTTTGATCTCTATTTGGGATAGCGGCGTAAAGGCTACCCGTTTAGTGCCATTGTAAATATTATATCCCAGCATTCTATTATTGTCGGTTGCTTTGTTCCAACTCAGCACAACCATCCCGTGTTCAGTTTTCCTTTTAAGATTTGTTGGAACAGTTGGTGGCGTTTTATCGGGATTTAACTGCGCTATGCAATTTATAAATGCACGTAATGTATGATAGGTGCCTTTCCAGATCTGTCCTTTTAACGCCATTTTATACTGTGGCTGCTTGTCGATGCCTCCCTGGTACCAGTCGCCATGTTCCTGATCTATCAGGTAAGTTTGTACATATGCCCACAACTGCTTAAACTTGTCATAATAGTTTTGCTTATCATTTGGGAAATAATCGCTCATTAACAATAATGTATTCAATCCCTCGGCCTGCGCCCACCAGTTTTTGGTATCGGCTAAAATGGTGATGCCTGGCTTGTTTTTAAAGTAGTATCCTTCATCATAAAAGCCACCAATTTTGCTATCCCAGCCGTTATCAAGTGCATGGTCCAGCATTTTTTTACCAAGGTTTAAAATAACATCATCATTTTTTATCGCCAATACGTGTGCTGCTTCCAGCATTAGGTAAGCGGTTTCTACATCATGGCCAAAAGACACGTGATCAATGCTTTTATACTTAGCAATAGTCGTTTCGGACGAGTCTTTAAGTGATACCGGCGCCCAATCGGGCTGGAAAAAAAGCTGCAGATATCCTTTAGAATTAATGATCTTATAAGTAAGCAGGTTCAACATTTCCTGTAAGCGAACTCTTAACAACTCATCGGGCCAAACCTGGTATAATTCTGTAAAGGCTTCTAACAAGTGGATAGAAGTG
>NZ_JAQBOI010000265.1 GCF_028288105.1 Mucilaginibacter sp.
ATGGCAAGGGCAATCTCCGCTTCCTTTATTTCTATCTGCATGGTTTGCTGCTTGCTTTTTATCTCGTTCTCCAGCTGCTTCTTTTCCAGTTGGGCAACCTTCAGGTTTAGTTCGGCTTGTTCAATACCTTCACGGGTACCACCTCCGGCTTTAAAAAGGCGTTTGGCATTTTCAACCGCATCGGCAAGGTTGCTGATACGTAATTGTTTGATATCGTTATTTGATCGGATATCAAAAAAGCTTTTGTTAAGGTCCAGCTTAAGCTTGCTTATCTCGTTCCGTTTGCTTTGCAGCTGAAAGTTTAAGCGTTCAAACTCGGTTTGCGAGGCCGATTTATCAAGCGTAAGTATAGATTGCCCTGCCTTAACTTTATTTCCTGCATCCATCAACACCTTTTTTATAGATGCATTAATGGGGCTGGTTAATATCTCTTCAAATTCGGGCAATACTTCGCCGGTGGCGTTAAGCGTGTTTTCTACGCTGCCTTTATCTACCACCGCTGTGGTTATCTCTGTTTTTTTGATGGTTGATTTTAACGATGTACGCAGCAACCATACAGCTATAGCAAGTACAGCAATTACAACTGTTACTATAATAATGGCACTCTTTTTTTTACGTGCAGTTACTTCTTCTTCAATTACCGTATCCATTTTATTATGATAATGTTTGGAAAGAGGTTTGCAAGAGCTATACCAAAGTTAAATTGTTGTTTTTAAGATACTTATGTGTTTTAAACATTTGAATTTTGTCCGATATCGGACAAAGCTTTTCAATTGCGGGCAAACCGCTGTTTCGTGTTTGATAACACAGGTATTTAACTAAAAAAACATTTGTAACAAATGGCATTAACCGCAGTCAAATATCAACTCACCGTTAAACATAAATCGCAATAAGCTATGAATTGGAAGTTTGTATCACGCAAAAAACAAGAAGTTAACAAACCTAAAAAAGGTAAGGTACGCGAATGGCTGGATGCCATACTATTTGCAGTAATTGCATCTACAATTATCCGTGGCTTACTATTCTCGGCATATGCCATCCCTTCTGCATCAATGGAAGGCAGCCTGTTAACCGGCGATTATTTATTTGTGAGTAAAATTGCCTACGGTGCACGTATGCCAATGACACCTGTATCAATTCCGTTTTTAGAGTCAACAGTAATGGGTGGCAAGATAAAAACCTATTGGGATGGCATACAACTACCATATTTCCGTTTACCGGGATTAGGTGAGGTTAAAAAAGGTGATGCTGTTGTATTTAATTACCCGGCCGAAAGCGTAGCCCGCCCGGTTGATATGCGTACACACTTTATTAAGCGTTGCGTGGGTACCCCAGGCGATGTAATTACTATTGTAAATGGCCAGGTTTATGCTGATGGCAAATTAGTTGCTAACGCGCCAAAAAGCCAGACATCATACATGGTAACTACCACCCCTGATAACCTTAACCCCGAAATGATACACGACCTTAAAATTGATGTGAGGTTGCAGTATAGCCCAACGTTGTATGAAATGATCATCCCACCAGATAGTTATAACCAGTTTAAAAGCTATTCAAACATTAAATCTATACAGCCTGTTATTGAGCCAAAGGGCGAATACAATCCGCAGATATTCCCGCATAACGAGAAAATTAAATGGAGCGAAGATAATTTTGGTCCGCTGCTTATACCCAAAAGAGGCACAACTATTCAGTTGAACGATTCAACAATGGGTTTATATGGCCGTTCAATAGAAGTTTACGAGCACAATAAGGTTACCCGTGATGGTAATACAGTATTAATAAATGGCAAAAAAGCCGACACGTATACTTTTAAGATGAATTATTACTGGATGATGGGCGATAATCGCCATAATTCTGAAGATTCGCGTTTTTGGGGCTTTGTACCCGAAGACCATATTGTGGGCAAAGCAAAAATAACCTGGATGAGTATCGATAGCACTCAAACCCCGCTAAACCAAATACGCTGGAATAGAATTTTAAGAGCTATAAATTAATTATCAGATTAAGAGATTTGACAGCTTCTAAGGCTGTCAAATCTATCTGTTAACTGCACGTATCCGAACACTCCCTGTAATGAAACCGCCCGTTAATATATTATTAATATTCATATAATATATTGTAAATCAACATTATATAAGCATGGCATTTGATTTGATGGACATTAATCCAATATCAATATCATGAGTAAAGATAACCGGTTCATTATCAGGCGGACCTTCTCACAAGAACGCTTTGAGATCCTTTGGAAAAAAAGGAAAAACGGCCAGGCTACGTTAAGGGACCTTACCGAAATGGATGAGATAGTGAACCGCGACCCATCTGTACGCCAGTTTGTTTTGGAAGAAATGGAAAATATGGAGAACCCTGCCGATAACAATGATTTGCAGGATATGCTTCAACAACCTACTGTATCTCATCAATCTATAACAGATAAAATCAAAGCATTTTTTAACCGGTTATTTAATATCATAGCGGCCGATTCAAAGTTGCTGCCTGCAAACTGATCCTGAATTGGTAATAATTACATCTGGCCTATACCCGAGTATATCAGGTAGTTTACATAGATATTTTTGGGGCGTGTTTCTTCACCGCTCAAATTATAACCATTACTCAATAATTCCGTGGTCGAGCTAATTTCCTGGTGCGATATCGAAGCAGCCCCGAAGTATTGTCCCCCCGACGCTTGTTGAACAGGATAATTATTATATAAATGTTCATGCTGCTGAATCATACCTTGTTGTGTTGAGCCTACGCCAGCATTTTCACCGTTTGGTAATCTTATCCGGTTGGCAAAACCGGGATCCTGACCGGCGTTAACAGCAAGCCCTCTTAAAAAGTATCCCCTGTAATCGGGCACGTAAAAAGAGCCGTTAAATCCTCCATATAAATTCCCTATCGCATTAAATAACATCGGGAAAACGGTTTCTGAAACTTCGGATCCGTCACATAAGATCCAGCCGGTATTATTGCTGGGCGACGGGCTAAAATTATCTGCGCCGCATAGATAGGTTTGTGGGTTTATTTGCCCGGCGAAGGCAATTATAGTTCCCAGTGGTAAAATGGTTTCCATAAGTATGTAATAAGGTTTGGTTTTTAAAGTTAAAAAATATTTGCCCTGCTTATCATAGTACATTGTAACTTTTTCATTTCAATTATAGGCCGATGGTTCAAATTTTAGGATATTAGGGCTGATTACATCCCCTTTAATTATGAAAAAACTTTTACTTCCTGCTCTTCTATTGTTCAGCTTGTGCGCCGTTGCACAAAAGGCTTCCAAAAAACCGCTTGATCATACTGTATATGATGGTTGGCAGAGCATAGCTAACGAGCGCATTAGTAACGATGGTAAGCGGGTAGCATATGTAGTAAAACCTCAGGAAGGTGATGCTGATCTGATAATAACAGATTCAAAAAATAGTAACCGGCTTACTATTCCGCGGGCAGATACGGTGCGTTTCACTCCCGATTCTAAATACGCGGTTTTTCTGATACGGCCATTTTATAAAGAGATCCGCCAGGCAAAAATTAAAAAAAAGAAACAATCTGAATTCCCGAAAGATACCTTGGGGATTATAACGTTTGGCAAAAACACAGTACAGAAGATACCGGCAATACGCTCATTCAAAATTGCAGAAAAAGCGTCTGTTGTGGCTTACCTTTCCCCTGCCGATACAGTTAAGAAACCGGAAGCATCTGATACATCAAAGAAAGCCATTGCCACCACTATTGCCCCATCAACCCGGGAAGGTGCCGAGCTTTTTGTAAAGCAATTACTTAATGGCAAAACCCGTAGTTTTCATTATGTAACCGATTATCAGTTAACTAAAAACGGAAAGTGGCTGGCATTCTCCGTTACCGCCCCTAAGAAAAATAAAATAGTTAAATCGGGTTTGTTTTTGTACGATATTGAGAAGGATACCCTGAAAACAATAAGCACCGGCCGTGGTAATTACAAAAATTTAACATTTGATGATGCAGGTAAACAACTTGCCTTTACCGCCGAAAAGAATCCGGAAAAGGCATTAGTAAAGCCTTTTAAACTTTATTACTACATGGCTTCAAAAGATAGCGCCACAGTTATTGCCGGGCCAAACGCTGCCGGTATGCCTGCTAATTGGGCCGTAAGTGGCGATGGTAAAGTTTTTTTCAGTAAAAGTGGCAACAACCTGTTTTTTGGTACAGCCCCTATCCCAAAACCGGCAGATACCACTCTTGTTGATTTTGAAAATGCCCGTGTAGATATTTGGAACTACAAAGATGACTATCTGCAACCGCAGCAATTAAAGAACCTGCAGCGCGAACTTAAACGCAGTTATCAGGCGGTTATCCGCCCGGCAGATGGTGCTAAAAAGCTGCTACAATTGGGCGATAAAGGTATCCGTGAGGTAATGGTTCCTGACAATAACGATGCAACCTTTGTTTTAGGGCTAACTGATACAGGCGCCCGTGTGCAGGCACAATGGGAAGGCGGCACCCAACAGGTGGCTTACCTTATTAATACCCACACAGGCGAACATATGCGCATTAACGACCGCCTTAAGGCACGGTACAGCATTTCACCCGGTGGTAATTATGTGGTTTGGTTTGATTCTAAAGATCAAAACTGGCATAGCTATAACATTGCTACAGGTAAAAAACTGAATATAACAGCAGGTACACATGTTAAAATGGGTGAAGAAGATAATGATGTACCCGATGATCCTTCAGCTTATGGCGTATCGGCGTGGGAAGAAAACGACAAACGCGTACTGATATATGACCGTTATGATATTTGGGCTGTAGACCCTGCTACCGGCAAAGCCACTAACTTTACCAATGGCATGGGCCGCAGGTATAAGATAGCGTTTAGATATAATGCTACTGATCCCGAAGAAAAATTTATCCCAACTAAAAAAACATTGTGGCTGATTGCACAAAACGATGAGAACAAACAATGGGGTTATTATAAAAAGGATCTGGCCAGCGATTATGCCCCCAAAAAAGTAGTGATGGTTCCGATGGGCTATAGCAGCCTGCAAAAAGCCAAAGATGCATCCGTATTTATCTATACAAAATACAGTTATACCCAATCGCCTGATCTGTATGTTTCCACAGATTTGGTAAAAGAAGTCAGACTAAGTACTATCAATCCGCAGCAAAGCCAATATAATTGGGGCACTGCCGAACTTGTAACGTGGACAACGCCAAAAGGTTATCATTCAAAAGGTATTTTATATAAACCGGAGGATTTTGATCCGGCTAAAAAGTACCCGATGATCGCTTATTTTTATGAAAAGCTATCAGATGGTTTGTATAACTACCTTCCGCCTGCGCCTACGCCGTCGCGCTTACCTATTTCCTGGTTTGTGAGTAACGGTTATTTAGTTTTTGCACCGGATATTAGTTATGAAACTGGTCACCCGGGTGCTTCAGCGGTAGAGTTTGTTAACTCGGGCGTGGAAGCTTTAAAGAAAAACCTATGGGTTGATGGAAATCATATAGGTATACAAGGCCAAAGTTGGGGTGGTTACCAGGTGGCTTATCTTATTACCCAAACAAATATGTATGCAGCAGCATGGGCGGGTGCGCCGGTTGCTAACATGACTTCGGCTTATGGTGGTATCCGTTGGGAAAGCGGCATCAACAGGCAATCGCAGTACGAAAGGACACAGAGCCGTATTGGCGCTACCTTGTGGGATAAACCAAGCTTATATATTGAGAACTCTCCCCTTTTTCAGTTACCGAAAGTAAAAACGCCGGTGGTGATCATGTCTAACGATGCGGATGGCGCCGTGCCATGGTACCAAGGGATAGAAATGTTTACCGCCCTGCGCAGATTAGGTAAGCCCGTTTGGCTGCTGCAATATAACGATGAGGCCCATAACCTGGTAAAACGCCAGAACCGTAAAGATATCAGCATCCGCGAAGCACAATTTTTTGACCATTTCCTGAAAGGTGCACCAATGCCGGTATGGCTGGATAAAGGTGTGCCTGCTGTTGATAAGGGTAAAGATTGGGGGTTTGAATTAAGTGGGCAGTAGATAGTTTGCAGTGGGCGGTTTGCAGTTATCAGTAATATATTGCAAACTGCCAACTTTTAACTGCCAACTCAAAAGCTATTTCAAATAATAATGCCTGATAGAGTTAAGCCTTTCATCCAATTCATATACCCAGGGCGTTGCAGTGGGGATATCAAGTTTGGCTACATCTTCGTCGCTTAGGTTTTCAATGTATTGTATAAGCGCCCTCAGGCTGTTACCATGGGCACATATAATTACCTTTTTGTTTTCGCGAATGGCCGGGACTATGCTTTCATGCCAGAATGGTAATGCCCTATCCATGGTTTCGCTTAGGTTTTCGGTTAGGGGTAATTCGCGATATGTAAGATCGTTATAGCGCAGGTAATGCCCAGGGAAACGGTCATCCTGTTCAGTAATAGCAGGCGGATGTTCATGCGGGTCGCGACGCCATTTTTGCACTTGCTCTTCGCCATATTTTTCTATGGTTTCGGCTTTGTTAAGGCCTTGCAGGGCACCGTAAAAACGCTCGTTTAAGCGCCATGATTTATGCACCGGGATCCACAGGTGGTCTACTTGTTCCAGCACAAAATGCATAGTTTTTATGCTCCGTTTTAATACCGAAGTGAAACCGATATCAAATGTATAACTGTGTTTTGCAAGTAGTTCGCCGGCGTGTATAGCTTGCTGCAGACCCTCTTCGGATAGGTCTACATCCGTCCACCCGGTAAAGCGGTTCTCCTGGTTCCAAACACTTTCTCCGTGGCGTATCAATACTAATTTCTGCATAATCAATAGGTAACGTTTAATGAAGTGTTCAGTTTAAAAAACTATTGCTAATTCGTTTTATTTCGATTAGATTGCGATTTATAAACCAAATTTAAACTTTATTATGATACCTACCACTCCAGTAGTTGTTAAGGATGGCATAGCCAACCCCGCCCCATTAGGCCTGTGTGCCTTCGGCATGACCACCGTTTTATTGAATGTGCATAACGCAGGCTTTTTTGAGCTGAATGCCATGATATTGGCAATGGGCATTTTTTATGGCGGACTGGCACAGGTAATTGCCGGCATTATCGAAGCTAAAAAGAACAACACATTCGGGCTTACTGCATTTACATCTTATGGCTTCTTCTGGCTATCGTTGGTTGGGTTAATAGTAATGCCAAAACTGGGTTGGGGAACAAAACCTACCGAAGGTGCCATGTGCGCTTACTTAGGTATATGGGGCTTATTTACTTTTTGCCTGTTCTTTGGTACATTAAAACTAAACCGTGCATTACAGTTTGTTTTTGGCTCTTTAACTATACTTTTCGCATTATTAGTTTGGGGCGATGCCACCGGTGACGAAAGCATTAAACACTTAGCCGGTTACGAAGGTATAATATGTGGCTTATCAGCAATATATACGGGTATAGCAGGTGTGCTTAATGAAGTTTACGGCAGAACTGTTTTGCCTATCGGGACGGTTAAATAGCCTTACCCTATCCCTTCTTTGGAAGAAGATCATTTCATGATGTGTCGCAGTTTATCAACCAAAAAGCGGTGTTCATTATGGAACAAAGTGGAACAGCTTTAAATTATGAACTTTTTATAAATCAATCATTTATAAAAAATAGCTGCTTTTGTTTGTGGCTGAATTATGCACCCTAAAAGGGCGAACTAAGGCCGAAAAAAGACTAAAAAAAGTCGCATTTTGCCAGACGATTTCCTGTTCTATTTCCCAAAAAGTGGAACAAAACCGTATTTTTCTAAATGATTGTAAATAAGAACATTAATAGATTTATTATAAAGTTCTTGTTTAACTACTGACAAGATTTTGTCGTAGTAATAAATTGATTATCAAAGTGTTCCATCTGTTCCATTTTGTTCCGTTTTAAAATGGAACAGATGGAACAATGCTGTTTAGTTCAATGGGTAACAGGTCAAAATCTAAAGGTTTGACGCGTTTGCCTTGTGAGGCTCTCAAATATTTCTGCTAAATTGCGCCTGTGAAAGATCTTAAAAAATATTATACGTTACCCGCTACTCCTGAAGAGGTGTACACGGCGCTTACCAATCCCCTAACCTTAGAATTGTGGACAGGTGAAAAAGCCCAAATGTCTACCGAACCCGGCTCGGAGTTTTCCCTTTGGGAAGGCAGTATTGTGGGTAAGAACCTGGAGTTTGAAGAAGGAAAGAAAATTGTACAACAGTGGTATTTTGACGGGCAGAGCGACGAATCTATCGTTACCATTAAAATACATCCTGATCCGCATGGCTCATCTGTAGAGTTAAGGCACGTAAATATCCCTGATGATGATTTTACAGATATCGCCGAAGGTTGGAATGACAGTTATTTTGGTAACCTTGCAGACTTCTTCGCGGTAGGATAATTAGAGAGGCAAGACGATAAGACATAAGAATTAAGATATATAAATACATAGCAAAAGAGCCGCCCCATATTGGAGCGGCTCTTTTATTTAAAATCTTGATTCTTGACTCTAATAGTCTTGAATCTGTCCCTTAGTATAAAGTGAACTCTACACGACGGTTTTGCTGACGACCTGCTGCTGTTTTGTTAGTAGCTATTGGCTGGCTTTCACCGTAACCTGTAGCTTCTATACGTGAAGCATTTGCGCCTTTGCTAACCAGGTAAGATTTTATTGATTCTGCACGGTCTTTTGATAACCTTAAGTTTAAAGCATCTGAACCAGTATTATCTGTGTGACCCGCTAATTTTAAGCTGAAGTTTTTCTCAGTTAATAAGTTAGCAACCCTGTCTAAGCTTGGGAATGATTTAGGGCGAATAGTTGCTTTACCTAAGTCAAATTCAAGGTTATTTATCGCGTCCTTAACAACACGTTTGTCTTCTTCAGTAACGTAAACAACTGGTTTAGCCAATGGGCAGCCAGAACCATCTACCTTAGTACCGGCAGGTGTGTTAGGGCACTTATCATTAAGGTCTAATACACCGTCGCCATCGCTATCAACTGATAATTTAGCCAAGTTTGCGTTGGTTGTGTTAAGGTCTGTTCTTAACTGATCGTTCTTAGCTTTTTCAGCATCGATCTGTGATTGTAACATAGCTTTAGTTTGCTCGTTTTTCCATACATACTCGGTACGCAATGAGTTAACCGGGTTGTAAGTAGCCATGTTAGGTGTTTTTGAGCTACCCAACAAAAACTCTAAACCTGCGTGAGCATAAGAGAACCTGTCGTTTGAACCACCTGTGTTGTAACCATCAACGGTGTCTGATTGTACAAAGTTAACCTGGTAACCTAAATCTAAATTTACGTTCGAACCTAAGTTCACTTT
>NZ_JAQBOI010000271.1 GCF_028288105.1 Mucilaginibacter sp.
TTTCCCGCTAATGGTAACGTCTTGTGCAAATATTGTGGATGTTAATAGGAGGAGCAGTATGATAAAAAAAGGTTGTTTCATAGAGGTAGATAAAGCTTACGCTAAGATGTGCAAAGTTTTTAGACGCGCGTTGTTAATTATTGTTAAACAAAAAGGCGTATTTATTTCTAAACACGCCTTTTTTATAGCTGAAATGAATTGAAATCTATTTCAGAATCTGCTCTATACGTTCTAATTCTTCGGATGAAAAGTTAACATTATCCAATGCCTTTAATGAATCGGCTAATTGCTCGGGCTTGCTTGCACCAATCAGTACCGATGTTACCCTTGCATCTTTTAGCAACCAGGCCAATGCCATTTGTGCCAGTGTTTGGCCGCGTTGCTCTGCCAAAGTGTTTAGGTTTTTTATTTTGCCAATTACCTCATCGGTAACCTGACTGGTTTGTAAAAAACCGGTAGATTTTGCCGCCCGCGAATCTTCAGGGATGCCGTGTAAATATTTGTTGGTTAACAAACCCTGCGCTAAAGGCGAGAAGGGGATACAACCCACGCCGTCTTTCTCCAACACATCCAGCAACCCTGCCTCTGCATCGCGAACGAACATAGAATATTTAGGCTGATGGATTAGACAAGGCGTACCCAGGCGTTTTAAAATGGCTATTGCCTCATCTGCTTCTTTGGCGTTGTAGTTGGATATACCCACGTACAAAGCCTTACCCTGGCGAACTATCAGGTCGAGCGCGCTCATGGTTTCTTCCAGCGGTGTTTCAGGATCCGGGCGGTGATGGTAGAAAATATCTACATAATCTAAACCCATGCGTTTTAGGCTTTGGTCCAGACTTGATACCAAATATTTTTTTGAACCCCAGTCGCCGTAAGGGCCATCCCACATGGTATAACCCGCCTTGCTTGATATGATCAATTCATCGCGGTAGCCGCCAAAATCTTCTTTTAATATCTTACCAAAGTTGGTTTCGGCACTGCCCGGGGGCGGACCGTAATTATTAGCCAGATCAAAATGTGTTATGCCGCTATCAAACGCAAGGTGCAAGATCTTGCGGAAGTTTTCCATCACATCTACATGGCCAAAGTTATGCCACAGGCCCAATGAAATGGCAGGCAGTTTTATGCCGCTTTTACCGCAACGGCGGTATTGCATTTTATTGTATCGCTCAGAAGAGGGTAGGTAGGTCATTGTTTTGTTGTTGATTTGGGTAAAAATAGGATTTTATTCTTTGTCTGAACCCGAGGTAAACAGATTATTACGATTGACAGGCTTTTAATTAGGGCGTTGCCTTCGGCCGGGCTTTCCACTCATACTGCACGGGCCTTAGCCACGGGCAGGTATCCGTTGCAATCCCTAACGCAATGGCGCGGTGGGAGAGCTTATACCACCTCCGCTACTACAAATGTACTGCCGCCGACAAACACCAGGTCTTTATCGGCAGCATTGGCCCGGGCCGCTTGCAAAGCTGCTTTTACAGAACCATAGGCCTTGCCATGCAAACCAAAACTGGCAGCCTTTTCGCGAATGCTTTCTGCTTCCAATCCACGGGGGATATCTGGTCTGCAGAAATAGTATATAGCATTGGTGGGTAGCATGGAAAGTACCTTGCTGATGTCTTTATCGTTCACCATACCTATTACAAAATGCAGTTGGTCATAATTAACCAAGGCAATGTTCTTTAGTACTTCGGTTATACCTTCGGGGTTATGGCCGGTATCGCAAATAGTTAACGGGTTGCGGCTTAGAATTTCCCAGCGGCCATGTAGGCCGGTTAAGGTTTTTACCTGCTTTAAGGCAGTGGTGATATGTTCGTTAGTAATTGTAAAACCTTGCTTGTGCAGTTCATCTACCGCGGTTAAAACCGTCCTTACATTGTTTAACTGATAGGTGCCGGCAAGATCAAGCTGCAAGTTCTGTGGTGCTTCAATTTCTAAAAACTCCAGATGCTCTTTTGACTTTTGAATTTTTACTTCTGACTTCACATCTGATGCAAATACTATTCCCGCGTTTTGCTGCTTTGCTTTATTAATGAACACATCTGCAATTTCCGGTTGGTATTCTCCTATAATTACCGGTGTTGATGGCTTGATGATCCCCGCTTTTTCGGTGGCTATTTTTTGCAATGTATCACCAAGTAGGTTCATGTGGTCCCAACCTATATTGGTGATGATAGATAGCAGCGGGTTAATTACGTTTGTAGAATCCAGCCTTCCGCCTAATCCTACTTCTACAATGGCAATATCAACCTGCTCCTTCGCGAAAACATCAAAAGCCAGCGCAACCGTCATTTCAAAAAAGGAGGGTTGTATACGCTCAAAATCTGATTTATGATCAGCTACAAAATCTACGACCGTTTGCTGGCTTATCATCGCACCGTTTATGCGGATACGTTCCCTGAAATCTTTAAGATGTGGTGAAGTGTACAAACCCGTTTTGTAGCCTGCAACCTGCAAAATGGCAGCCAGCATGTGGGATGTTGAACCCTTGCCGTTTGTACCGCCCACATGCACACTTTTAAACTTGTGCTCGGGATTATCCAGAATATTTAATAGGGCAATGGTATTGGTCAGGTCCTCTTTATATGCGGAGGCGCCAACACGGGTAAAAACAGGCAGTTGGGTGTATAGGTAGTCAAGGGTTTGCTGGTAATTCATCTTTTAGTTTGCAGTTGCCCGTTAGCAGTTTGCAATGCAAATGTATAAATGCAAACTGCAAACTTATATCTGCAAACTGTAATTTAGTTTACTTTAAACACAAAAGTTAAAGTGCCTTTTTGAGTTTCGGGGGCGGTTTCTGAGGTGGTGAAACGTGATCGCTTTACGGCGTCTTCACATTTTTGAAGTAATGCAGCATCCGTAATAGTGGTACCACGGGCACCCGCGGTAGCTTGTATAA
>NZ_JAQBOI010000307.1 GCF_028288105.1 Mucilaginibacter sp.
TTTAATTCCATGTTTCAAATGTCATTAAGGGCTTGCTCAATGGTGGTGTAAATGTAATTGAGTTCCTCGTCAGTTATGCAATACGGGGGTAAAATGTAAATGATATTACCCAAAGGCCTTAATATAATACCGGCGTTTAAAAAATAATGGTAAAGTTTATCTCGTAAACTGCTAAAATATGAGGTGTTGTTGCCGGTTTCCCATTCCAGGGCCAATATAGTTCCGGTTTGGCGGGTTGTTTTTAAGGATGTATGCCCTTTAACCTTCTCTGCAAACACTGCATGTTTGGCAGCAATACGATCTATATTTTGTTGGGTAGATGGTTCTAAGAACAGATCCAGACTTGCCAATGCTGCCGCGCAGGCCACCGGGTTAGCTGTATAAGAGTGCCCGTGGAATAAGGTCTTCATCTTATCATCAGATAAAAAAGCATCGTAAATATCCTGTGTACAGGTAGTAAGCCCGAAAGCCATTGTGCCGCCTGTTAAGCCTTTAGAGAAGCACATAATATCCGGTTGGGTTTCCACATGGTTGCAGGCGAAAGACTTACCTGTGCGGCCGAAACCGGTAAATACTTCATCAGCAATAAGCAATACACCCTCCCTACGGCAATGTGCCATAAGCTCGTCTAAATACTTGGCATCGTACATTATCATACCTGCCGAACCTTGTACAAGTGGTTCAAATATAAATAAGGATACTTCTGTCTTGATACTTGATACTAACGACTTGATACTTTTGATGTTATCCGCATTCGGCAAGTCGATAAACTCAACCTCAAATAACAGGCTATCAAAAGCCGCTGTAAAAGCACTCCTGCCGCTTACCGACATAGCCCCGAAGGTATCGCCATGATAGGCATTTTTAAATGCTATTATTTTGGTACGCTGTTCGCCTTTATTATGCCAGTATTGCAGGCACATTTTTATCGCGACTTCTATAGCAGTTGAGCCGTTGTCCGAATAAAAGGCTTTAGCCTGATTGGACGGCAGTATAGCCAATAAACGTTCGGCCAGTTCGACAGCGCCGGGATGTGTAAAACCCGCGAATATGGCGTGCTCCAGTTGTAATAGCTGTTCTGCTATTTTTTTAGCAATGTATGGGTGTGAGTGCCCGTGGATATTTACCCACCAGGATGATATGGCATCGATATATTTTTTTCCGTCTTCGGCATATAAACATGTACCCTCGCCCCTTACTATTGGTATAGGCGGCTGGGCCGTTTTCATTTGGGTGTAGGGATGCCATATTACTTGTAAATCACGTTCAACTAAGCTCATATCGTTTTAAGTAAAAGATCAGCAACATATTGGTCTGTAGGGAAGGTAAAAGTATCTACGGTAAGTTCACACAATTTTACCCAACGGAAAGATTGTAAAACATCACCCTCGCCATCAAAATCAAACACAATGGTTTTGGTAGCGAACCGCAGATCGGATACCGCTTTAACCAGGTAATAAATGCTGATGATCTGCGAATCGTTAAAGGCTGACTTAACAAAAAAATCTGTTGTGTAAAAATGGCTTATCACTTCAACTTCGGTATTGCATTCCTCTATAAATTCGCGCTTCAGCCCTTCAATCAATCCCTCGCCATATTCTAAGCCACCACCGGGGAACTTAGTGAATTGAATACCATACTCTTGTTCATCGCTAATCAACACTTCATTTTCAGCGTTTATCAGCAAGCCATAAACACGTACATTGAAAAACTTTTTACTCATAATGTTTTTTGTTGCGCATTACCTTATCCATTGTCCAGGGAATGTCCTCTCTTTTTGCCTCGCTCCTGATGGGGCAGTTAGGCATGCTGCAATAGTGGCAGCAATCCGGCAGGCATGGATCCGTATGAATAAAAAACTCAGTTACAATGCCCGCATTTTTATTTACCAGTTTTTCAACCAGCTTTACTTCCTCGTGTACCCGGTTAAGGTCGAAATAGTTAGGAAGAGTTAGGTGGCAATCTATATGTAATTCGTTACCATATTTTTGGGCGCGCAGGTTATGTATGTCTATCCACTCTTCACGGCGTTGCTCTCCTAAAACTTTTACTACGTTGCTAATGATAATAAAATCAGTCTCATCCATTAATCCCGCTACCGAGCGGCGGATAAGTTTGTACCCGGTATATAAAATGTACAAACCAACCAGTATAGATAGTACACTATCCAGCCATAATATTTTTGTGAAGTGTATGAGCAGCAAACCTATAACCAGGCCGCAACTGGTAATCATATCAGTAAGCAAATGCCGGCCATCAGCCTCAATGGTGATAGATGGTAATGTTTTACCTTTATTGATCATGTAATAGCCCAGCAATCCGTTTATTACACCCGTTATACCGATAATAACCGCACCCAGCAGCAAATCATGAATAACCTCGGGATAAAAAATACTGTAGGTTGATTTAATGATGATAATAAACCCGGCGATCCCGATCAGTGCCCCCTCTATAAATACCGAGAAATACTCTACTTTACCATGGCCGTACGGATGGTTCTCATCCCGTGGCTGTGATGCAAGGTAGATACTAAAGAAGGCAAAAGAACTGGCAACCACGTTAACAATGCTTTCGGCAGCATCGGTTAGTACAAAATTGGAGTTGGTTAAAAAATAGGCGCCAAATTTCATTACCATTAGCACAGCGCCGGTAATTAGCGATATCAGTATTATCCTTTTTTGTTCCTTCAAAACCAACCTTTTTAGAGAGGCCAAACTTACGGAAATTTAGCCTTGACATTTTGTAAAAAGTGTAACATATCAATCTGGATATAGTTGTAAACCCGCGTTAGGGATTGAAGCGGATACCGGCCTGTGATTAATGGCTGCGCAGTATGAGTGTAAAGCCCGGCCGCAGGCAACGCCCATTGCAACACTTTTATTAATCTATTGTCAATTATTAAGCATTGATTTATAGATTCTTCCTTTTCGACAGAATGACAAAATCTGTGCAAACAAATTTTCTATATTTGCCGCAATAAGACAACAATATATGAGCGCATTAAGTAACAGGATAAATAACCTGTCAGAATCCCAGACCATTAAGATGGCCAAAATGGGCCGCGAATTGGCTGCTAAAGGTGTAGATGTAATAAGCCTTAGCTTTGGCGAGCCCGATTTTCATACCCCCGAACATATTAAGGAAGCCGCTAAAACGGCCATGGATAAAAACTTTACTTATTACACCCCTGTTGCCGGCTACCCAGACCTGCGCAAGGCTGTTGTAGGCAAATTAAAGACAGAAAACAACCTGGATTATACTGATAGCCAAATTGTAGTTTCTACCGGTGCTAAACAAGCTATTGCTAATGCGGTATTATGCCTGGTTAACCCGGGTGAAGAAGTTATTATACCTACCCCTTACTGGGTTTCATACTCTGAGGTGGTGAAACTTGCCGAAGGTGTGAGTGTTTTCATCGACACTACTGTTGAAAATAACTTTAAAATTACTGCCGAGCAATTAGAAGCAGCTATTACGCCTAAAACTAAACTGTTCATGTTCTCGTCGCCGTGTAACCCTACCGGTAGCGTTTACAGCAAACCCGAATTAGAAAGCCTTGCTAAGGTTTTTGAAAAATACCCAAACATCTATATCCTGAGCGATGAGATCTATGAGCACATTAACTTTATAGGCGGACACGAATCTATCGCCCAGTTTGATAGCATTAAGGATCGTGTGGTTATCATCAACGGATGGTCAAAGGCATTTGCTATGACCGGCTGGAGAATTGGTTATACTGCATCTAATAGCGAAATTGCTGCAGCTTGCGATAAAATGCAGGGACAAATTACTTCGGGTACCTGCTCTATTACACAAAAAGCAGGTGTAGCCGCTTACACAGGTGGTTTAGAAACCGTATTGCAAATGCGCGACCAGTTCCTGAAACGCCGCGACCTGGTTTACGGCTTATTAAAAAATATTGATGGCATTACAGTTAACCTGCCTGATGGTGCGTTCTACTTCTTCCCTAACGTAACTTCATTCTTTGGCAAAAGCTTTAATGGCAAAACTATTAATGATGCTGATGAATTAAGCATATTTCTGTTAGAAGAAGCACATGTAGCAACTGTTGGCGGTGATTCTTTTGGCGATAAAAAATCCATTCGTATATCATATGCTGCTGCCGAAGATAAATTGGTAGAAGCTATGAAAAGGATCAAAGTCGCGCTTGGAAAATTAGCGTAATACCAAATTGTCATCCTGAGCTTGTCGAAGGATAGTTCGCTAATGGTTCGACAAGCTCACCATGACAGCGTAAAACATAAAAAAGCCCCTTGTCAAAATTGACAAGGGGCTTTTTGTTAAGTAAAGTTTCGGCTATAAATTACAATCCGAAGCCGTAAGCTAAACGTAAACCTACTAAGCCATAGTTATTGCTTTGACCAGAGTAGTTTTCGTAACGCACACCAACATCCCATGATTGATTAGCCCAACCAATACCCGGAGATGCAATTAATTTAGTACTTTTTCCTAATGATGTTTCAAAACCGGCACCAACTTCTGCACCCAAATATATGTTTTGGCTTACGAAAGCTTTAATACCAGCTTTTACAGGAACCATACCTAAATCATCGCCACCTACATTTTTGTAATCATTTTTAGCAAAAAAGTTATAGTAACCTGATGTAAGCGTTAAAGCAAGGTTATCAGAAATACCGTACTGCAAACGTGCAGTACCACCTATTTGAGCACCAAAATAATCATGAGCGTTACCTGTAGGTATTCCTCCTTCTAAACCAACACCTAAGCGCCATACGCTTTTTGGTGTAGTTTGAGCATTAACATTTGTTCCGATAAATATAGCGGCTGCTGTAAATGCTGCGGCTACTAATTTTGTCATTGTTTTCATTGTCGTGTTTTTAGTAATACATTTTAAATTGTGATACACCGCTACAAACAAATACTTTGCCAATTGCCTGTTTTTTGCCATAAATGATTTTCTAATGACTAATTAAAATACCGTTTTCCAGCTAATTTAATAGCTTACTAACTGATAATCAAATGATTTTTGACTTTTAATATCAAAAGGTCAAATTGTGTTAATTAAGTTTATTTAACATTTGTTTACATCTTTCCAGGTGTTGTAAATTTGTGAAAAGTGTACTCTTTATAGTTATCAGGACAGTTATTTAACACAAACCCAGTTTGGCACGCCGACATTTGAGTTGATCGGCATCATTGGAAACAAAAAAGCCCCTTAAATAAGGGGCTTTTTCTATTACACTTCCGGATCTATCTCCGGGTCGGGCTTAAAGTTTTTCTCCATTTCGGCAAGCTTAGCTTCACCGAAGGAGTATTTGGTAATAATATAATACAACACTGGTACTATAAATATAGCCAGCGATGTTGCTGCAAGCATACCGCCGAACACTGTCCAGCCAATTGTTTGCCTTGCTTTGGCACCTGCGCCAGATGCTATTACCAATGGTAACACACCTAATATAAATGCCATAGAGGTCATGATAATAGGCCTTAAACGAAGCCTTACAGCTTCGAGCGTGGCTTTTTCCAGGTTCATGCCCCTATCTACACGTTCTTTGGCAAACTCCACAATCAAAATGGCGTTCTTGGCAGCCAAACCAATCAAGGTTATCAAACCAATTTGCGCATACACGTTATTTGTTAAGCCGGGTTTAAACGTCAAGAACAGTATTGCACCAAATGCACCTAGTGGTACAGCTAACAATACCGAGAACGGTACCGACCAGCTTTCATACAAAGCAGCCAGGAACAGGAATACAAAACCTATTGATAAAGCAAATATGTAAACCGTTTTTGAACCTGATAACAACTCCTCGCGGCTTAAGCCCGAAAATTCGTAACCATAACCCTGCGGTAAGGTTTCGGCAGCAACTTCTTTTAGGGCGGTTATAGCGTCGCCGCTACTGTAACCTGGTTTGGTGCTACCATTTATTTCTGCCGAACGGAACAAGTTATAGTGCGATATTAATGGTGCATTCTCTATAACCTTATAACTGGTAAGCGTACTAAGCGGTACCATGGCACCGGCTTCGTTACGTACAAAGTACTGCCCTATATTCTGGATATTGGTACGGTAATTTGTATCGGCCTGTGCCACTACCCTAAAGTTACGGCCGTAAACCGTAAAGTCGTTTATATAAGAGCTACCCATATAGGTTTGCAGGGCATTGTTTACATCAGATATTTTCACACCTAATTTTTTTGCCTTTTCCCTGTCTATAGTTAACTGATAAGCAGGTGTATGCGCGGTAAAGAAGGAGAATGCCTTTGCAATTTCGGGGCGTTTATTAACTGCCGCCACAAAATTATTCAATACCTTTTCAAAATTCTTGATATCGCCACCGGCTTCTTTTTCTTGTAATATGAAGGAGAAACCACCCGTGTTACCCAAGCCTGGTATAGCTGGCGGGGATATTACTACTACGCTGGCCTCTTTAAATCTTGCCAGTTTACCTTGTATAGTTTTTATAACACCGTCTAACTGGTCTTTTTCGTCCTCACGCTGATCCCATGGTTTTAACTGCACAAATATGGTTGCACTGTTAGATTTTGTCGCGAAGTTAACCGCATTCAATCCACCAAGGGCTGCGTAATGGCCTATGGCTGGTACGCTATCTAATACCGCCATCATCTCGTGTAATACAGCAACAGTACGTTCTGTTGATGAGCCTTCCGGCAAATCGTAAGTTACGTATACACGGCCTTCATCCTCCAACGGAATAAAGCCTGATGGTTTCCCCTTAAATAACAGGATAGTACCAATTACTATACAAACCAATATGATAACTATAAACTTGGAATGTTTAATGCCTCTGTCTACCGCGTTACGGTAACGGCCTGTTACTTTTTCAAACCATTGGTTAAACTTAAAGAAGAACCTGTTTAACCCGGTTGATTTTTCATCAATCTTATGCGGACGTAATAATATGGTACACAATGCAGGTGTAAGCGATAGTGCCACAAATGCCGATATCAATACAGATATAGCAATGGTTATAGCAAACTGTTGATATAAACGGCCAACTATACCGGGCACAAACCCTACCGGTACAAATACCGCGGCAAGGATCAACGCTATTGCGATAACCGGTGCCGATATATCACGCATGGCATGCTCGGTAGCCTCTTTTGGCGACATCCCCTTCTCGTCCATATAATGCTGTACGGCCTCCACTACTACAATGGCATCATCCACCACAATACCAATAGCCAGTACGAAACCAAACAGCGTTAAAGTGTTTATAGTAAACCCAAGCGGTATAAAGAAGATGAATGTACCAATAATAGATACTGGAATAGCTAACACCGGGATAAGTGTTGTACGCCAGTTTTGCAGGAATAAAAATACTACTATAATTACCAGTGCAAGGGCAATTACAAGGGTTTCGATCACCTCATGTAAGGATACCTTTACAACAGTTACAGACTCGAACGGCACAACATAATCAATATCCTTAGGGAATGATTTTTTTAGCTCGTTCATGGTGGCTGTAACATTATCAGCAGTTTCGATAGCGTTACTACCCGGTGCCTGGTATATTAACAGGTACGATGCCCTTTTACCATCAACGTATGAGTTACCCGCGTAATTAAACTTACCCAGCTCTACACGTGCTACATCTTTTAAATGAACTACCGCGCCATTGTTAGGTTGTGTTTTAACTACAATGTTCTCAAATTCAGATTTATCAGAAAGTCGGCCTTTTACCAGCACGGTATACTCAAAGGTTTGCCCCTTCATTTGCGGGGTTGCGCCTACTGTACCTGCTGCAACCTGCGCGTTTTGTTCCTGCAGGGCAGCAGTAACATCGGCAGCGGTCATGTTTAGGGCGGCCATTTTATCCGGCTTAAGCCATATACGCATACTAAAATCATCGGCACGTGTAAATACGTCGCCCACACCTTTTGTACGCAGCAAGGCATCTTTTATAAATACGTTGGTGTAGTTATCTGTAAAAGTAACATTGTGTGTACCATTTGGCGAAAACATAGCCACAAGCATTAATATACTTGGGTTACGTTTACGTACAATCATACCCAAACGCTGTACCTCTTGCGGCAGGGTTGGCAGGGCTATACCTACACGGTTCTGCACATCAAGCGCGGCATTATTAATATCGGTACCAACCTCAAAGTTAACGGTCATGCTCATTTGGCCGTTGCTGGTACTGTTACTTTGCAAATAAGTCATGCCAGGGGTACCGTTTACCTGCACCTCTACAGGTGTAGCAACAGTTTGCTCAACTGTTAAGGCATCGGCGCCTGTATAGTTACCGGTTACCTGTACAGTAGGCGGGGTAATTTCCGGGTACTGCCCAATAGGCAGGCTTGTTATAGCCAAAATTCCAACGATCAGGATAACCAGGGAGATAACAATGGCGGTTACCGGGCGTCGTATAAAAGTATCTGCGATCATTCTTTTGTATTTTGCTTAAAATTCTTCGGGACAAACAATCCCATTAATAGCTTCTCTTTAAAGGATAGGTTATGTCGGTATTATTTAGCCGGGGCAGTACCTGCCGGTGGGCCAAGCGTTATTTTGCCCTTATCGCGCAAGCGTTGGAAACCTTCGGTAATTATCTTTTCGCCTGGTTTAATACCATCCATAACTATTACATTACTTTGAATACGCTGGCCTATAGTTACTTTGCGTTGCTCGGCAATGGTATCTTGTGCTACAAACACAAAAAATTCGCCCATTTGCTCGGTTATAGCCTTGTAAGGTATCTGCACACGGTTGCCCGAGTTATCATTTAATACCTGCAATACACAGCTCATACCATCTTTCAGCTCATCCTGCGCATTAGGGAACTGTACCCTTACCTTTATAGTACCTGTTTGATCGCTTACGCCACGGTCAATAGCAAATACTTTTCCGGGTTTATTAAAAGTTGTACCATCAGATGTTTGCAGCAAGAAGGTAGTATCGGTGCTTGCTTTTTGCAGTTTATAAAAGCGGTTTATATCTTGTTCGTTTACTACAATATCAACCCCAATTGGGTTGCCTGTTGATATAGTATTTAATAAAGTAGTACCCGGCGAAACCTGGGCACCCAATTTAACCTGTGAAATACCTATCCGGCCTGTGAATGGCGCTCTTATAGTAGCGTATGAAAGATCTGTAGCTGCCGATTGAACACCCGCCTGTGCAACAGCAACCTGGCTTTGGCTGGTTTCGAAACTGGCAGTTGCCTGGTCAACCGTTTGGCGGGCTACCGCATCATTCTTTAACAGCATATTATAACGGTCAATATCCTTTTGTGCTTTACTAAGGTTAGCTTTTGCACTAAGCAAATTAGCCCTGGCCTGCTCATAAGCCGCTACATATTTACGGCGGTCTATCTCATATAAAGGAGTGCCTTTTTTTACCACATCTCCTTCTTTAAAAAATATACCGGTTATAAACCCACTAACCTGACTGCGCAACTCAACAGAATTTAAGGCAACAACAGTTCCCTGGTATTTATCATAATATAAAGCGTCGGCCTTTTTAGCCTCAATAACATTTACAGGTGTTGGTGGTAGTGCTGCATTTTGCTTTTGAGCTTTATTACCGCAGGACGAAATTGTTAGTAAAGCTATAGCGGCAATACAGTAGGTATATCTATTTTTCATTATTGTAAGTTGTCGTTTTTTCAATGTTGATAAAGTTTTCATCAGTTAATACACTGATACTAATTATTATTCGGGTTGCAGTGTGCCCAGTGCCCTTTGCAGGTCTATTTTACTTGATAACAATTGGAACAGCGCATTATAATAGTTTAGTTCGGCTGTGCGCAGATCGGCTTGCGATACAATAACATCAAGATAGGTTTTGATCCCCTCACGATATTGCAGATCCACTACCTTATATACATCCTTGGCCAGTGCTACATTATCGTTTAGTATTACCCAGTTATTATAATTGCTTTTGTAATTGGCCAGTGCTTGTGCATATTCTGTATTAATGGCATTACGGCTGTTCTCCAGATCAAGATCGGTACGCTCTACCTGTAAGCGGGCTTTTGCTAAATTTTGCAAACGCTTACCTCCCGTAAAAATTGGGATAGATAAAGATAAGCCTGCAAATGATGTAGGATATGAAGTATTGTACATCTTAGAAAAACTGTCGTTAAAATAGGCCAAACTGTAACCACCCACTGCCGATAATGATGGCAGGTAATTCCATCTATAGTAAGATACATTTAAGTTAAGCAGGTTTTTTTGTGTTTGCAATAAACGATATTCAATTCGGTTGGTATAATTTAATATCTGGTTGGTATCAATAACGGCTTCGCCTTGTAAGCGGGCGGAGTCATATGATAATACCAATGCCTTATCGGGATTAAAGCCCATGATCTGTTTTAGCAAAGCCGTTTTACTTTTAATAGCTTCTTGCGTTTGTTTTTGTGATGCAAGCGAATTATTCAGCGCTATAGTAGCCTGCTTGTAATCGGTTTTATCAACCACACCGGCCTGGTAGCGAGAGTAGGCATCCTTTAAACTCCTGCGAAGCCTTACAATGTCTTCCTTAATAATATCCAACTGGCGTTGTGATAATAATACATCATAAAATGCCTTGCTTACATCAGTTACCACATCTATTTTACTACTCTCGGTGTTTTGTTTGTAGTACTGCCTTGAATATTTTGAGGCACGTGATGCCTGCAATACATCGTTATTATATAAAACCTGGCTGGCTTGTACCCCTAAAGTAGATACATTATGTGCTATGGCTAAATTTTGCTGAGATCCGCCTGTGCCGGTTCCTGTACCACCGGCAGCAACCTGCGCAGGCCTTTGAAAGTAATGCTGGTACTGGCCGGTGGTACCTATTTGAGGTAACCAGGCAGATAAACTTATTTTAATATCGCGTTCGTTAATTTGTTCATCAATATTTGCCTGCTTTAATTGCGGCTGATTGCGCAAGGCAAAATCAATGCTTTGTTTTAAATTTACTACTGATGTAGTTGTATCGGCAGTTGTTTGGGCAAATAATGCAACCGGGGAAAAAAGTAATATATTAGAAATAAATAAGTAGTGTAATTTTTTCATAAGGACTTAAATGCGACATTAGCGAAAATCATCAGTAATTTTTCTGAGTTTTCGTGTTACTAACAGGGAGCACGAATATCATGTTATTCTATTTCAATTGAAAATCAACAACAAAAATTTTACCTAATTAGGAGAATTGAATGATAATTGGCACGGTTTTTCAACTTTTTCCAATAAAATGTAAAATAGTGGTAGCGAATAAATAAAAAATTTAATTAATTTGCCTGATGGAAGTATGTTGACATACTATGCAGTGTATTAACACACTATTAAGGTAGTGTGTAAAAAATTTACATTCTCCATGCAAGTTATAAGCTTATTCATGGTATTTTTACAAAAAATTTAAGCAGTGTTTATAAATGGTTAAAAAGTTACACGAGAAGATTGCTCAGTTCCAGGATGCAAATATGATCAGGGCACAGGGCCTATATCCTTTTTTTAGGCCAATAGAATCGGGCCAGGATACTGAGGTTATCATTAATGGCAAGCGTGTTTTAATGTTTGGTTCAAATTCCTATTTAGGTCTTACAAATCATCCAAAAATAAAAGAAGCTACAAAAAAAGCAATTGATAAATACGGATCTGGTTGTGCAGGTTCAAGGTTCTTAAACGGCACACTTGATATTCACATTGAACTAGAAAACCGCCTTGCCAAATATGTTGGCAAAGAGGCCGCGGTATTATTCAGTACCGGTTTCCAGGTTAACCTGGGCGTATTATCATGCATAACCGGCCGTAACGATTACTTAATACTTGACGAATACGACCACGCTTCTATTATTGACGGCACGCGTTTATCGTTTTCAAAGGTTATTAAATATGCCCACAATGACATGGTTGACCTGGAGCGCAAGCTAAGCATGCTGCCAGAAGAAGCCGTTAAAGTTATTGTTGTAGATGGTATCTTCAGCATGGAAGGCGATATTGTTAAACTGCCCGCAATTGTTGAACTTGCCGATAAATACGGCGTTAATATTATGGTTGATGATGCGCACAGTTTAGGCGTAATTGGCCATAATGGTTCAGGTACCGCATCGCATTTTGGTTTAACCGACCAGGTTGATCTTATTATGAGCACCTTTAGTAAATCTCTTGCCTCATTAGGTGGTTTTATCGCCAGCGATTACGATACAATTGATTATATAAAACATCGCGCACGTTCATTAATGTTCAGCGCAAGTATGACTCCGGGTTCTGTTGCCAGCGTAATTGCTGCCCTTGATATTATTGAGGCCGAACCTGAGCGTATTCAAAAACTTTGGGACAATACTAATTACGCCGTTAAATTATTATCTGATGAAGGTTTTGATATCGGCGCATCAGAAAGCCCTATCCTACCTATATATATACGCGATAATGCAAAAACTTTCCAGGTAACCAATTACCTGCAAAACGCGGGCGTATTTGTTAATCCGGTTGTATCCCCGGCTGTTCCGTCTGATTCATCTTTGTTAAGGTTCTCCTTAATGGCAACCCATACATTTGCGCAGATAGACGAAGCTGTAGAAAAATTGATACAAGCGTTTAAAGTTGTAGGCGTAACTAATAGTAGCAATACTATTAAAGAAAACATATAATCTCTTTAATATACCGGTATCACGCCTGCATGGTACCGGTATTAACTTAACCTCACAAATGAAAAAAATTGTACCGGTACAGTCAAAAAAAGAACTTGCATCTTTTATTGACTTCCCGCATGACCTGTATAAGAACGATCCGAATTACGTACCCGAATTATTTATAGCGCAAAAGGACCTGCTAACCACGCACCCTTTTCACAAGCACTCGTCGCTGCAAACCTTTTTGGCTTACGATGGCGATAAAATAGTTGGGCGTATTGCTGCTATTTATAACACAAACCATAACAAGTTCAATAATGTAAATGATGGTTTCTTTGGTTTTTTTGATGTTATCAATGACCAGGAAACTGCCAACCTACTTTTTGATACTGCTATAAAGTGGTTAAAAGAAAAAGGTGCCGAAAAAATTGCGGGCCCGGTAAACCCATCAACTAACGAAACCTGCGGATTGCTTGTTAAAGGCTTTGATAAACCGCCGGTGGTAATGATGACCTATAACCCGGAATATTATGTTACCCTGTTGGAGAATGCCGGTTTCAAAAAACAAACCGACTTGTTGGCCTGGTACTGGGATGGCCAGAACTACAACGATAAATCTTTAAAAATGCTTGACATGCTGCAGGAGCGTTTAAAACGCAACAGCAACGTGGTTATCCGCAAAATAAACTTGAAGAACTTTAAGCAGGAGGCCGATGCTCTGCGCGATGTATATAATAAGGCATGGGATAAAAATCTTGGTTTTTTCCCAATGACCAACGAGGAGTTTGACTATACCGCCAAAGACCTTAAAATGATACTTGACCCTGATTTTGCTTTAGTGGCAGAGCAGGATGGTAAAATTGTTGGTTTTGGAGTAGCTATACCTGATATTAACCAGATACTTAAAACCATTAAAAAAGGCCGCCTATTGCCTACAGGTATCTTTAAACTGTTACTAAACAAAAAGAAGATAACCGGTATACGTATCATGCTTTTGGGTGTTATTGATGGCTATCGTAAATTAGGTATCGAAGCTTCATTATATGGCAGTATTATTAAAGAGTACAGGCGCAAAGGCTTAAAATATGCCGAAGCATCATGGACCCTTGAAAATAATGATATGGTTAACCGTGCCATTGAAGCTATTGGTGGCGACCAGTATAAAACATACAGGATATACGAAAAGACTATATAATATAGCCCAATCTTCATCTGCCTGTAATCTTTATAGATTTATAAATTTTCATCCAAAAATTTATATTCTTTTGCCCCACAATTAAAGTTACCCCTATCTACTTTAATTGCACTAAAAAAATAGTAACAGTGATTTGTCACTACTATATATGCAAACAGTAAACTAAACAGCTACCATTAACTAAACAAATTGGTTTTGGTAGCTGCATTATCCTTAAAACAAACAACAAGTAATGAAAATTAACATTAAACCTGCTGAAGGTAAGCTTGGTATATTGATTCCGGGTTTAGGCGCAGTAGCTACTACATTAATTGCCGGCGTTGAAGCCGTAAAGAAAGGTATATCACAACCTATAGGTTCGTTAACCCAAATGGGAAGCATCCGTTTAGGTAAACGTACCGAAGCCCGTCATCCAAAAATTAAAGATTTTGTACCATTGGCTAACTTAAACGATATTGTTTTTGGTGGCTGGGATGTGTACGAAGATAACGTTTACCAGGCAGCTGTAAACGCTAAAGTACTTGAGCGCGACCTGTTAGATTCAGTTAGAGAAGGTTTAGAATCAATTAAACCAATGAAGGCTGCATTTGATAAAAACTATGCTAAAAACCTTGATGGTACTTACGTTAAAACCGGTACCCGCCATGAGCTTGCACAACAAGTTATGGAAGACATTAAGAACTTCCAGAAAGATAACGGTTTAGACCGCGTAGTATTAGTATGGTGCGGTTCTACCGAGGTTTACTTCGAAGGTTCTGAAATTCACCAAACACTTGCTGCATTTGAGCAGGCTTTGTTAGATGATGATAAACGCATTGCCCCAAGTATGATATACGCATACGCGGCTTTAAAATTAGGTGTACCTTTTGCTAACGGCGCCCCTAACTTAACTGTTGATATCCCTGCAATGATAGAATTGGCTAAATTAACCAAGACCCCTATTGCCGGTAAAGATTTCAAAACAGGCCAAACTTTAATGAAAACTGTTTTAGCACCAGGTTTAGCTGCACGCTCACTGGGTGTACACGGATGGTTCTCTACCAACATTTTGGGTAACCGCGATGGTTTGGTACTTGATGACCCGGATAACTTTAAAACTAAAGAAGTTTCAAAACTTGGTGTGTTAGAAGACATTTTACGTCCTGAGGATAATCCTGAGCTTTACGGCGAGATCTTCCACAAGATACGTATCAACTACTACCCTCCGCATGGCGATAACAAAGAAAGCTGGGATAACATTGACATTTTTGGCTGGTTAGGCTACAAAATGCAGATCAAGATCAACTTTTTATGCCGTGACTCAATTTTAGCTGCCCCTATTGCTTTAGACTTAGCTTTATTTTGCGATTTGGCTAAACGCGCTAACATGCATGGTGTACAAGAGTGGTTATCATTCTACTTAAAATCGCCGCAAACCGCACCGGGTCTGCACGCAGAGAATGATATATTTAAACAATTAATAAAATTAGAAAATACTTTGCGCCACATGATGGGCGAAGACCTGATAACACACTTAGGTTTAGACTATTACGAAGAGCTGGAAGAAGCAAAATAAAATGCTGTTTTTCCATAAATTGGCTGCTACTGTTTTTGGCATTGGTTACGTAGGTAAAGGTGCAGGAACAGTGGCAGCCATTTTTGCTTGTATATGCTGGTACCTGATGTGGGGCGGCGGTTACCAATTAATACCTTCTGTAATAATTACTGTAATAATTACACTTATTGGTGTTTGGAATGGCAATGTGGTTGAGCCAATTTGGGGCAAAGATCATGGCCGCGTTGTAATTGATGAAGTTGCAGGCATGTTTATTAGTTTGCTATTTGTACCTGTAACTATAAAATATATAATAGTGGCTTTAATACTATTCAGGTTCTTTGATATAGCGAAGCCACTGTTTATTAGAAAAATGGAAGCACTGCCGGGCGGATGGGGTGTGATGATGGACGATATTTTAGCAGGTGTATACGCCAATGTAACAATACAAGTCATTATTTGGTCTAAGTTACTTTAATGCACATCTGAGTAAAAAGAAACCTTGTATACAGGTTTACAAAAATTGTTATTTGACTTTTTGACCACAGAAGTCTGTAAGGTTTTTTTTTATCTTTGTAATCTGAAATCAAACTGGGTTAGTATGCTCTAAAGTAATTGTTCACTATCTTATTTTATTATAAGATAATGACTAGCATAAATATCATACAACAAGTTTGTATTTAATAAAGTAAATGGATCTTAAAAATTTTTACAGGAAGTTATTATTTGTAGCTTTCTTTTCATTTTATACCTCGGCATTATTTGCTCAAGCTACCATCGTTACCGGAACGGTAACTGATGCAGGTACTAAAGAAACCCTCCCATTTGTAACCATATCATTTGCGGGCACTACCATTGCCACTCCAACAAATGGTGATGGAAAATATAATATAAGCACTAATAAGCCTTTCACCCAACTTAAAGCATCATTTGTAGGCTATAAAGATCGTATAGTAAGCATTGAAGCGGGTAAAACGCAAACTATTAATATTGGCCTTACCCCTTTAAATGAACAACTGGCCGAAATTGAAATCAAATCAGGTAAAAAAGTAAGATACCGCAACAGGGATAACCCAGCTGTGGCTTTAATACAAAAGGTTATAGCTCATAAAGAGCAAAATCGCCCCCAGGCATATAATTATGTTGAGTACAGTTAGTATGATAAATTGCAATTTGCGTTAAGTAACGTATACATGACGTTATCTGATAAAAAGTTTTTCAGGAAATATAAATTCTTGTT
>NZ_JAQBOI010000029.1 GCF_028288105.1 Mucilaginibacter sp.
GTTATTTAATTGTAGGGATTAAGGAAGGTTAACCGCTTACCTGTACCGAAATCCTTAGGTGCTTTGTTTCGCTTGCTTACCACACCTTAAGCAGGCTATTCTCATTTTTCGATGCCCCGGTTGCCGATCCAATGAGAAGGAAAACCGGCGGGACAAAAGCTATGCTAATTCTAAATTAGGCAGCTAAGGCGTAGTTATTTTCGCCATTTGTAAGTTTGAGCGTTCAGATTTAAGCGCTAATTCACCCAACGCGCTGCATGCTTACTTAGTTATCTCCATCCTGTCAATTCCGGTCGACCCCATATTAGAGTTGGCAGTTTTAGTTGCCAGTTTGTAGATATTACAAAAGTACAAAAAATATACCATAAGGGGCATAGAATGCAGTTTAATGACATTATTGCTGCCAAAACAAACTATTAACTGCCCACTGTACGCCCCGGATATGCTTTTAAGCCTTCTGCCAAACAAACCATTGCTTTATTCAGGTCGTCGTTATTTAATACGTAGGCCATTCTCACTTCGTTAAATCCTGCTCCGGGGGTACTATAAAAGCCTGTTGCGGGTGCCATCATAACTGTTTGGTTTTCGTAACTAAAGCTTTCCAGCATCCACTGGCAAAATTTATCAGCGTTATCAATCGGGAACTTTGCTACCACATAAAACGCGCCACCCGGGTTAGGGCAGTAAACGCCTTCTATTTTATTAAGGGCGCCTACCAAAGTATCGCGGCGTTTGGTATATTCTTTATTTACGGCTGTAAAATATTCGTCAGGCGTATCAACCGCAGCTTCGCCTGCAATTTGCTCTACCATACCTGCTGATAAACGTGCTTGTGCGAATTTCAAACCTGCTGCCAGTACCTCTTTGTTTTTGGTGATAAGGCAACCTAAACGGGCACCGCAGGCACTGTAACGTTTGCTTACGGTATCCATCACAATCACATTTTCATCCAGTCCATCTAAATGCATTGGCGATATAAACTTACGTCCGTCATAACAAAACTCGCGGTAAGCCTCGTCAGAGAATAAGTACAGATCATATTTCAAGGCCAAAACCTTTAAAGCGTCCAGTTCTTCTTGCGAGTACAGGTAACCGGTAGGGTTATTAGGGTTGCAAATAATAATTGCCTTTGTTTTAGGAGTGATCAGTTTTTCAAATTCGCTGATAGGGGGCAGGGCGAAACCATTATCTATATATGATAGGATGGGTTTTACCACAATATCGCTCTGGTTTGCAAAGCCATTGTAGTTAGCATAAAATGGCTCGGGGATGATCACCTCATCGCCCGGGTCAAGGCAGGTCATCATACCAATAGTAATGGCTTCAGATCCGCCGGTAGTAACAATTATATTTTCGGGTTTAATGTTGTAACCCAGTTTGTTATAGTATTCTGTAAGCTTTTTGCGATAGCTCAGCGTACCTTCAGATGGGGTATAGGCCCATACTTTAAAGTCGATATTTTTGATGGCATTAAGCATACCCTCAGGTGTTTCAATATCCGGCTGGCCGATATTAAGGTGGTACACTTTTTTTCCTTCAAGCTTAGCTTTATCAGCAAAAGGTGTTAATTTACGTATAGGAGATGCGGGCATCCGCTGCCCTTTTTGCGAAATTTTTGGCATGTGCAAAATTAGTAAAAAGATGTAATACACCTTTTGTAAAATCTATGCATACATAACATTATTTAAAGGCACAAAAAAAGGCATCGATTTATCGATGCCTTAAATGTCTTATAAGAGTGAGGCTTACTTACTGCTAACAGGTGCTTTCGCAACTACTTCGCCCACAATATTTAAATATTTTGTAGGTGTTTTAGCGTTTGAAGTAACTACAATGGTTTTGTTGAAAGCCGAAACTACAGCTGCATTGTAAGTGATCTTGATTGAACCTTTAGCGCCTTTTAAAACAGGTGTTTTGGTGTAATCAGCAATAGTACAACCGCATGTAGGTTTAACTTCGGTTAAAATTAATGGCTCGGTACCAACGTTAGTAAATTCAAATACAGTAGTAACCGGGGTTCCTTGTGCAATTTTACCAAAATCGTGCTTTTCCTCGTTAAATTTAAACTCGGCTTTTTGATCGTTTTGTGCAGATGCATTAAAGGCAAAGCCTAAAACCACCGCGCATATCAATAATATTTTTTTCATGTTACGTGTTTGATTATTACAAATATAAAAGGTTTAACGTAAATACAAAACTAATGTAAAAACTATATGTTTACATCTACCAATACAAATAACAGAATAGAATTTCTTAATTTTACCGCCTAAACAAAATTTTATATGCCCGAAACTGTAATACACACAGGTAGCAGTACAAATGCTTCCGAACTCAGTTTTGACGATTTTAGAAAAATTGTGATCAACGATTACCGTGTTGGCTTCGAAAGCCGCCAGGCCAGTATTATTGGCAGGCGCGAGGTGCTTACGGGGAAGGCCAAGTTTGGCATTTTTGGCGACGGAAAAGAAGTTGCCCAGTTAGCTATGGCCAAAGTTTTCCGCAAGGGGGACTGGCGTGCAGGCTACTACCGCGACCAAACTTTTATGTTTGCTACCGGCATGAGCAACCTTAAAGAGTTTTTTGCACAGCTTTATGCCAACCCTGATATTGAAAAGGACCCGGCATCGGCAGGCAGGCAAATGAATTGCCATTATGCAACACGTTATGTTGATGCCGATGGTAACTGGACCAACCAGGCCGAAACTATGAACTGCGCCGCGGATATTTCAACCACAGGTGGCCACATGCCACGTTTGCTGGGGTTGGCTTACGCCTCAAAGCTATATCGACAGAATAAAGAATTGGAATACCTGAAACAGTTTTCTGTTAATGGTAACGAGGTTGCTTTTGGTACTATAGGTAACGGTTCAACATCCGAAGGTTTATTTTTTGAAGCCTTTAATGCTGCCGGTGTGTTACAGGTGCCTATGGCTATTTCTATATGGGATGATGCCTACGCTATATCTGTACCTGCAAAGCTTCAAACCACTAAAGAAGATATATCAGAAATATTAAAAGGTTTCCAACGGGATAAAAACGCTGATGGGTACGAGATATTTAAAGTACGCGGATGGGATTATGTCGGCCTTTGCGAAACTTACGAACGCGCTATAAAAATTTGCCGGGAAGAGCATGTGCCGGTATTGGTACACGTTATTGAAATGACACAGCCGCAAGGCCACTCTACGTCGGGCAGCCACGAGCGTTATAAATCAAAAGACAGGTTAGCCTGGGAAGAAGAGCATGATTGCCTTTTGCAAATGCGCAAATGGATGATACAGTCTGCCATTATTTCTGCCGAAGAAGTTGATGCTTTAGAGGCCGAGGCTAAAAAATATGTTCGTAATTGCCAACGCGAGGCCTGGAGCGAACTGGAGGATGAGATAAAAGCAGAAATGGCTGAGGCAGTTGAGTTGATTGATAGTATAGCACAGCAATCTGCAAAGCGCGATGAGATAGTTGGCTTGATGTCGTCACTACAAACTTGTGTTGACCCGGGCAGGCGCGATACCATTGCCTGTGTACGCAAGGTTTTACGTTTAACGGTTAAAGAAAACTCTGATGCAAGGCAAAACCTTATTAATTGGTTGGCTGCCGAAAAAGATAAAAACGTAGAACGCTTTAACTCAAAGCTATTTACTGATACACCAAAATCGCCGTTATATGTACCGGTTGTAGCACCGCAATACGCTGATGATGCTAAGCTGATGGATGGGCGCGAGGTATTAAACGCCTGCTTTGATGCCAATTTTGAACGCGATAAATCTATTGTTGCTTTTGGTGAAGATGTTGGCTCAATCGGTGATGTGAACCAGGGATTTGCCGGTTTGCAAAGCAAATACAGTGATCTGCGTATTACCGATACCGGTATCCGCGAAGCAACAATTATAGGGCAGGGCATGGGCTTAGCCATGCGTGGTTTAAGGCCAATTGCCGAGATCCAGTACCTTGATTACCTGTTATACTCTATCACTGTTTTAAGTGATGATCTGGCCAGTTTAAGCTACCGTACCCGTGGCGGGCAACGTGCGCCTTTAATTGTGCGTACGCGTGGCCACCGTTTAGAGGGGATCTGGCACTCTGGCTCGCCACTTGGTTTGATATTGAATGCTATGCGTGGTATGCATATCTGCGTTCCGCGCGATATGACCCAAGCGGCAGGTATGTATAATACCCTGTTGCGGGGCGACGAACCTGCTTTGGTTATTGAATGCCTTAACGGTTATCGTTTAAAAGAAAAATTGCCAACAAACGTAGGCGAGTTTACCGTGCCATTGGGCAAGGCCGAAATAATAAAACAAGGCAGCGATGTTACTGTGGTTACCTATGGCTCTACCTTGCGTATAGTTATGGAAGCTGCCGAAGAACTGGAGAAGATGGGTATTAATATAGAGGTGATTGATCCTCAAACATTATATCCTTTTGATACCGATAATATCTGCGGTACATCTCTGCAAAAAACCAATAAGCTATTGGTGATAGATGAGGATCTGCCGGGTGGTGGTTCTGCCTATATCCTGCAAAAGGTTATTGAGGCACAAAACGGTTATTATTCGCTTGATTCGCAACCAAAAACTCTTTGCGCCGCCGAACACAGGCCGCCATATGGTTCAGATGGCGACTACTTCAGCAAACCATCGTTAGATGATGTTGTAGAAGCCGTTTATAATATCATGAACGAGGCTAACCCGGGTAAGTACCCTGCGATATATTAAAGGAAGTTTTTAGATATATTTAAAGGCCCGATAATTATCGGCCTTTTTTGTTTAAAATGTACGGTGTTTCAGCTGCAATTATTAGGCATTGAATTCTAAGTTTATTATATTCACATAATGAGGAAACTAATCTTAAGCGTTGTCATGTCAGCGGCAACATTATTTTCTGTAGAGAACGCTTTTGCGCAGCAAAAAAAGCAAATGGTGAGGTTTGCAAAAATTCAGGTAGACCCTTCACAAATAGAACAATATAATGCTGCACTTAAAGAACAGATGACGACTGCTGTTAGAGTTGAACCGGGAGTGCTGACATATTACGCTGTTGCCGATAAAAATGACCCATCACGTATTACCATACTCGAAATTTATGCTGATACGTCTGCTTACAAAGCACACATAGAAACGCCTCATTTTAAAAAGTACAAAGTCACCGTTCAAAACATGGTTAAATCACTCGAGTTGGTCGATGTTGATCTTATCAGTAAAGCAGTAAAACCTAATTAGATAACACATACTTGTCCACACCAACTAATAACAACTACCACTTTAATTTATCACGCAAAGACGCTAAGTCGCAAAGAAGTAAATCAAAATTTTGCGACTTAGCGTCTTTGCATGAAACATAAATTGCCGCCCCAAATTATTACATCAAACCCACATCACTTTTAACTTATTTCCCTAATTTCGCCGCTCAATAATTTCTCACTATGGATACTACATTTTCAGCAATCGCAAATAATATTAAGGCCCGCCGTACTATTAAACCGTCTACCATGAATGGTAATAAAATACCTAACGGCCACATAGCTTCTATATTAGAACTGGCCGACTGGGCACCTACACATGGTTTAACCGAGCCATGGCGCTTCATCGTTTTTGAAGACCCAAAAGTTTATTGTGCGCAACATGCCGAATTGTTTAAAGCCGCCAACCCGGGCGAAAGCTTTAACCCTACAGTATATACTAATTTGCAAAACCAGGGTAACAATGCATCGCATGTTATTATTGCTTACCAAAAACGTGGCGACTTGCCAAAGATCCCGCAATTTGAAGAAGTGATAGCTGCATCGTGCGCGGTGCAAAACCTTTTATTAGGTGCTACAGCGTTAAATATCGGCGCTTTTTGGAGTACTGGTGGTATGGTTTTAAAACCTGCTTATGCCGAGCATTTTGGCTTAGGTGCTGAGGATAGCATTTTAGGCGTTTTGTTTTTGGGCTACACAGAAGAACAGCCTGAAGGTAAAAGAAAGACACCTATAGAAGAAAAGATCACCTGGAATAAATAATAATTCCTGTTTTATTTTCGTTCCTCGTTTAGTAGTTGACATTAACCTTTTAGTAATAAAATTTCTTAAAAGTGCATGATTAGATTGCTGTGACAATATTTTTGGCTTTTTTGCGTATATTTGTCTTAACAAAATCAACTAATAGTATATCATTAGTGATTTGTTACCAAATTTAAACTAACCATTAAACCCAATATTTATGAGGAAACACTTGTGGTGGATCATTGGCGCTTTATTGTTATTTTCTATAACGGTTATCAGTTGGAAACCGACAAGCGCGATCGAGACAAATAAAAATACAGTTAAAACATACGGTGCGAAAGAACTTTTTGCACAGTACGTTTCAGATATTTATAACACAGCAAACCTGCAACAAACAGGTATGGATGTGGCTGTATTTCAAAAAGCGGTTACAGGTTTTTTAAACCTTAAGCTGGCTAATAAAATATCCCAAAACAGCAATATCATCACTGTAGTCGATTTTACCAGATCGAGCCGTGAAAAACGTATGTGGATCATCGATATAGTAAATAAATCGTTGGTATTAAACACATGGGTTGCCCACGGGCAAGGCAGTGGCGATGATATGGCCAACCGTTTTTCAAATAATGACGAGTCGCATCAAAGCAGCTTAGGTTTTTATTTGGCAAGCGAGGTTTATATGGGTAAACATGGCCGTTCATTAAAACTGGATGGTTTAGATGAAGGTATAAACAGCGCTGCACGGGCACGTGGTATTGTTATACATGCTGCAGATTATGTTTGCCAGAACACTATTAACCAGATAGGCAGATTAGGCCGCAGCTTTGGCTGCCCTGCAGTATCGCCAGAAGTATCTGATAAGGTTATTAATACTATTAAAGGCGGCTCTATGCTGTACATTAACGGTAACGATAGCAATTATACTTCGAAACTACTGGATGAAACAGCGCCTGCCAACTTTGTAACGCCTGACACCACAGGCACAGCTACAATGGCATCGCTTTAAACAAACTAACTAATTATAAAAAAGGCCGCCCGACATTACATATGTCGGCGGCCTTTTTTACGTATTATCGCTTTGTAAGCAACCACTCACATTCTCTATTCACTACAAAGCCGCTATCTGATCCTTGTTAGCCAAAAACTTTTGCAGGTGCCCGTATAATACAATATCTAAACCGTAAACATCCGGGCGGTATTGCAGGGTGCCTGTGCTATCTGCCCAGCAGGTTACATAGGTAATATAAACCGGTATTTTATTAGGTACTGCTATAGTTGTTGGTTCGGGGTTATCCTCACTCATGGCTTTTATAATTTTATCGTAAGTTGGGCCCTCACCAAATACGACCTTAGCTAAAGCCTGCGGGTCGCCAAGGCGAACACAACCATGACTTAAAGCACGCATTGTTTGGCTGAAACCACTTTTTGCCGGGGTATCGTGCAGGTAAACGCTGCTGTTGTTATTAAACAGGAACTTAATTTTACCTAACGAGTTATCATCGCCCGGGCGTTGTTTAAATTCATATTGGTCTTTAGATACGCTTCCCCAGTCAATAGTTTCCGGGTCTTCTACCTTTTTGCCGTTCTCATATACGTCTATACCTTTGTTTGATAGATAGTAAGGGTCTTGCGCGGCTTCAACCATTATTTCTTTACTGGCAATACTTTTCGGAATGTTCCATTCCGGGTTCACCTGTACGCTATGTATCACGCTATTTAGCTGCGGTGTTTCGCGACTGAACGGGCGGTCTTTTTTATCACTTTCATCATACTCAACTAAAGTGTTGGCATTATCCATATTACGGCCTTCGCCAACAACAACCTTCATATTCAGGATAGAATGACCATTATCCATTACATCCAAACGATAATCAGGAATGTTCACAATAACGTATTTAGGCTCACTTGGTTTGTTTTTCCATCTTAAACGCTCCATATTAACAACCAAATAGCGGGTGGTTTCTTCTTTAGTCATACCCTGTGCGGTGCCGCCACTCATTAGCGCTTTTTGCAGCATAAGGTATTGCGGGTCTTTTGGTTGTATGCTATCCAGGTATGCTTTAAGGTTTTGCGCACGCAACGTTTTTAACATCGATGCACTGTCAGGGCGTTTTGTTGCAGTGAAGTAGCGCGCGTATATTTTACGCGGACTAACCATACCATACTCCAGCGCGCTTGAATAGTTAATAAGAGAATTAGCCATTAATATTTCTAATTCTGCAATATCGTGGTAAGCTTCATCTAAATTTTTAATCCCTTTTTTGTCTTTAAATTTAGCAACCAGTTGTTTGATTTGGTCGGCCTTAAACATTTTAGGGTCGAGGCCATGCTGACCTGCCTTTTCAAAATAATTAGATATAATATCTACATCGCCGTTAAAGATATGGTCCATCACAAAAACGGGGTCATAATCATTTTGCACGTAAAAAGAGGTTATCAAATTGGGATTAGCCATTTTGCCTTTATTATCAATAAGTACCTGTTTAAATACATCGGCAAAGCCTTCGGGCGTGGCATCTTTAAAAACTTTGTTTTGCGTTTTCTTGTAGAGTTCGGCACCCATATCTGAGCGACTTTTTTTCTTACAGCTTTGGATAGTTAGGGCGAGTATACAAAACAGGGTGAGTAGCATCGGCAGGGCCGATTTTTTTTTAGTATTTGATAGTATCATGTAAATATTCTTAATAGTTTATCTGCTTATATGCAATACCTATACCATAAAGCTGTGCAAACATTTATTTTATGATTTACTTTAGCCTGATGCGATAACGCAGAGCAATGATTTATATTTGAATTATGGCGAATGATAAACTTCCTGAAGTATGGCTGCGCGGCCCCTTAACTCATATTCCTGCTTTATTACAACCTATCGCGCATGCATTATTGCAGGCACGCGAGGAATTGAACGACTTGATGAGCGGTTTCCCGGATGAATTGCTTGGGGAAAAAGTTGCCGGAATGGCATCGCCGGGGTTTCATTTGCAGCATTTAACCGGCGTGCTTGACAGGCTTTTTACTTATGCCCGTGGCGAAGCTTTGACCGAAAAGCAATTAAATTATTTATCTGCCGAAGGCAAACCGACTACTAAAATATACATCGTTACCGAATTAGTGAATGCTTTTAATATCCAGGTTGATTTATCCCTGAAGCAGTTAAGCGAAACCAATGAAGCCACCCTAACGGATTTTAGAGGAGTAGGCCGGGCGCAATTGCCATCAACCGTAATTGGGCTTTACACACACAGCGCCGAACACACCATGCGGCATTTAGGGCAATTGATTGTAACGATAGGGGTGTTGAGGGAAAGAAGGTGATTAAAACCTAATTGTCATTTCGATGAGCATGGGTTGGCTTGTGTGTGTGGGCGAAGAGAAATCTTGTTCATTATGCAGTTACCTACCTGTCACTTGAACAAGATTTCTCCTCGTACCTCGTTCGAAATGACATGCGGATAAATGGGGTTATTTATTCACTATCTCCGCTATATCCCTGTAATCCCGTGCATGATAGGTAACCCCTTCATTGGTATACTTATCCAATGGGTCGAACAAAAAAGTATCGATACCTAAATCCATGGCCGCTTTTATCTCAGATTTTGGGTCGTCGCCAATTACCAGCACTTCTTCGGTTGTATAACCGTTTTCCTGCATTATTTTCTGGAATACGTCCTTCTTAGTTTTGGGGGATTGCTCAGGATCTACCACGTAGATCTTTTTGAAATCAGCCTCTATGTTCAGCATTCTTACTTTACTCATTTGCAGTTTGGTAAAGCCGGTGGTCACCAAAAATTTATCTATGGGGATTTGTTGCAAAATGCTGTATTGTTCAAAAGGATGCATGGGCTCATCAAATTCGCAATTGCGCAGCATTTCCATACCTTGCGTTTTTAGTTCATCGCTAAAGCCAAATTCATCTGCTACATGCTGATAGGGGCGGCGGGTAAGCTCATCTTTGGCTTTGGTGGCTGCCTGCCTGTCTTGTTCGCCAAGGTTCTCGTCTATCAGCTTAAATAACTTGCCAAACAGATGATCTGCAATTGAGCTAACGGGATAAATGGTATTATCGAGGTCTAAAATTAAAACACGTTTCATAGGTTAATTTAAAGTAATTGTTCGGGCAGGGCGGCAATGTCTTCGGCAGCAACAGTTTCAATAGGGTTTTTGTTGTTATTGTACAGTAAATAATAACCGCCAGCCGTTAATAACGACAAGACACCCAGCAGCCACCATAACGATTTAAACCCGCCATAATAAATAACCTGGCTGCCTATTGCCGGTGCCAGTATCTGTGCTGCTGACCACGACATGGTATACAAAGCCGCGTATTCGCCACGGTTATAGTTGTTTGTACGTGCTATCCAAAAGGAGTTCATGAACGGCATGCTCATGATCTCGCCAAGGGTAACCAGTATAACCACCAATATAGCAGTTGCTATACCTGCCGGTAAGATATTGAGCAATACAAAGCCGAAGCCTGTTATCAGCACTCCCCAAATAATATAGATTAAGGCATGCCTTTTACCTTCCAGGTAATTGATCAACACCATCTCGATAGCCACAATGAGCAGTCCATTCAATGCCAGCAGGAAGCCAATTAAACGCTCGCCAAAATGCCAGCTGAGTTTATAAAACACAGGCTCCATGATAAAGAACTGAAAGAAGCATAATCCAAATATTGTGGATAGAAAGATGAACCATAGATAGGTTTTGTCTTTATACGCCGATGAAACCGGACCGGCCTGTATAGGTTTAACTTCCGATTTTTTGATAGCAGCCCGTGGCATTAGTTTGAGCAGCATCAGGGCTGCCAGTATATTGGTACAACCATCAACCCAAAACAATAAATGATAATTGATAGATGCCAGGTAACCGCCTAACCCGCCGCCAAATGCCCAGCCCAGGTTAACCGCCAAACGGTTCAATGAATAGGAGCGGGTTTTGTTTTCGGGCGAACTGTAATGCGCGATAGCCGTTGAATTAGCCGGGCGGAATGCCTCGTTACAAAAACTCAGTATAAACGTGCCGATGCCAAGCGTTAGAAAGGTACGCTGGTAACCCAATACAATAAACAGGATACCGCCGCTTAAAAGCGTAATTACCTGCAGATCGTAAAAGCCTATTTTATCGGTAAGCTTACCACCCGTAAACGCGCCAAAAATAGAGCCGATACCAAACAAAGCCATTATATAACCCGCCTGTACAACACTAAAATGTAATTGATTAATACAGTAAATACTCAGGAACGGCACTACCATAGTACCACTGCGATTGATGAACATCACAATGCTGAGATACCAGCTATTTGGCGATAAACCGCTGTAAGCTTTTTTGTAGAGTTGGGTAAGGGAAGGCATTATTGCAAAATTAAGATTTAAGTGGAAAGCAAAAAGCTTTACTTAAAGCCTTTGCTACAATTTCGAGTTCCTGTTTCTTAGCCAGTGATCGGCCAGTACAAGGGCGGCCATAGCTTCCACAATAGGCACCGCACGAGGGACGACACAAGGGTCATGGCGGCCTTTGCCGGAGATCTCGGCGGCGTTGCCTTCACCATCTATCGTTTGCTGGCTTTGCATAATGGTGGCAACAGGTTTAAAGGCCACTTTAAACTCGATAGGCATACCATTGCTGATACCACCTTGTATACCGCCCGAGAAATTGGTGCGGGTACCAATGCTGCCATCGGCGTTTTTAATAAAAATATCGTTATGCTCCGATCCGCGCATTTCGCTGCCGCTAAAGCCCGAGCCAAACTCAAAACCGTGCACTGCGTTGATGCTTAACATCGCTTTACCCAAATCGGCGTGTAGCTTGTCAAATACCGGGTCACCAAGGCCAACAGGGCAATCTTTAATATAACAACTCACCTTACCTCCAACAGTATCGCCTTGCTTGCGGATGCTGTCGATAAACTCTATCATTTCTTCGGCAGTGGCAGGGTCAGCACAGCGCACTATGTTTTGTTCGCGTACTTCTAAAAACTCTTCGGCGCTTTCAATAAACACATTTGGCGCGTTAATGGTTCCTACACTGCTTACGTGAGCCAATATCTCTATGCCTTGTGTCTTCAATAAAAGCTTAGCTAAGGCGCCCGCAGCTACACGTGCTGCTGTTTCGCGGGCTGATGAACGGCCGCCGCCGCGATGATCACGAATGCCATATTTTGTGGCGTAGGTATAATCGGCATGCGATGGGCGGAATACATCTACATTATGGCCGTAATCTTTTGAACGCTGATCTTCGTTAGGGATGATCATAGCGATAGGAGTACCTGTGGTTTTACCCTCAAACACACCCGACAGGATCTTAACTATGTCGCTTTCCTTACGCTGGGTGGTAATTTTTGACTGACCAGGTTTGCGTTTATCCAGCTCGCCTTGTATATAATCCAAATCAACATCAAGCCCGGCAGGGCAGCCGTCGATAATTACGCCTATAGCTTCGCCATGCGATTCGCCGAATGTTGTTATCCTGAATAATTGACCAAATGAATTACCTGCCATGATGTTAGATTTTAGATTGCTTCTTTCCGCGCGTCATTGCGAGGTACGAAGCAATCTCTGAACTTTGCATTGCAATTTACATGTAGGCAACTCCTATCTGGAGATTGCTTCGTACCTCGCAATGACGCTTTATTATTATGCTGGTTTTACTTCAAAACCAATTTTCTGTAAATCTAGCCAGAACGCCGGGTACGATTTTTCAACCACGTCGGCATCTTCAATTTCCAGTTCGGGTATCACTGTTGCCAGCGGCGCAAAGGCCATTGCCATACGGTGATCATCGTAAGTGTTTACAAACATACGCTGCGGAATTTGCTTTTCGCTGCAATCCAGCTTGTAAACCTGTCCTTTTTCTATCAGCTTAACACCAATTTTTGCCAGTTCGGTTTGCAGAGCTAATATACGGTCGGTTTCTTTAATTTTTAAAGTCTCCAGTCCGGTAAAGCTTGCATCGTGACCTAAAGCCGCGCATACCACAATAATGGTTTGGGCCAGATCCGGGCATTCCTTCAGATCGAAGATCTTACGGAAGATTGGCTTCGGTTCTTTAGTTAACAGCACACCGCCATCTTTAAACTGTGAGGTGATACCAAAGTTGGCCATCAGCTCGGTAATAACGCTATCGCCTTGTAGGCTGTAAGATGTTAATCCCGGCAAGAAAAGTTCGGCCTCATCACTTAAAGCAGCAATAGCATACCAGTAGGAGGCAGCGCTCCAATCCGGTTCAATATGCAGCGATGTTTGGGCATATTCCTGGTGCTCAATAGAAATAACATTGTCCTGCCAGTTGTGCTGGATACCAGCCTGTTTAAGCATGGTCAGGGTCATTTCTACATACGGGCGCGAGGTTAGCTCACCTTCAATATGTAACTCTAAACCTAAAGGCAGCCGAGCAGCTATGAGTAACAATGCAGTAATATACTGACTGCTTATATTACCTTTAATACTGATCTTACGAGTTTGCTGCTCAAAACTGCCTTTAAGTTTAACGGGGGGGTACCCCTCATTTTCTTCATAACTGATATGGGCACCCAAACTGCGCAATGCATCAACCAATACCCCTATTGGCCTTTGCTTCATCCTCTCACTGCCTGTTAGTATTACTTCCTGATCGCCAATGGCATAATACGCCGTTAAAAAACGCATAGCTGTGCCAGCAGGGCCGATGTTGATTTCAGTGGCTGGTGAGTGGTGAGCAGTGAGTGATGAGTGATTCTCAACAACTGCTAACTGCTCACTTTCAACTGCCGACTTCCTCAAGATCCCCGCAAGGGTAACCGTATCTGCCGCATCAGAAATATTTTCAACTTTTACCTTACCGCCACTAAGCGCCTCGATAACCAGGGCACGGTTGCACTCACTTTTTGAACCGGTGAGTTGTACCGTACCGTTTACCGTTTTGCCTTTTTTGGTAAGTATGATGTTATGCTTCATTATAGAAATTATATAGCCTCACCTAAATCCTCTCCAAAGGAGAGGACTTTAAAACCTCACTCTCTTTAAAACCCTCTCCTTTGGAGAGGGCAGGGTGAGGCTTTTTACGCGTGTGTCAATTTTTCGGCAGGAACTTCCTGGCCGGCATTCATGATCTCGGTTTGTTTACGGATAGATTCGCTGTGCATCAGCTCTAATAATTTCTCGGTAAACTCTGTGCTTAATTTTAACGCTTTTGCATAGCTGGTGCGTTTGTGCAAGATCTCGTCCCAACGGCTAACCTGTAAAATGGTAATGTTGTTATCTTTTTTGTAGTTACCTATCTTCTCAACTATCTGCATACGCTCGGCTATTTTTTGGATCACCAGGTCGTCTATCTTGTCGATCTGGTTACGCAGTTCGTGCAGTTTATCATTTACTTCTACATTCCTAACTTCTGGTTTGCGTAAAGTTAAATTGTCAATAAGCTCCACTAAAGCGGCAGGGGTAACCTGTTGTTTAGCGTCTGTCCAGGCAATAGAAGGGTCAATATGCGATTCTATCATCAATCCCTGCATATCCATATCCAGCGCTTTTTGGGCGATGTAGGGGATCAGGTCACGGTTACCTGTAATGTGGCTTGGGTCGTTAATGATAGGTAATTCCGGAGCCAATGTTTTCAGGCTGATGGCCAGATCCCACATTGGTTCGTTACGGAAAGCTGATTTTTCGTATGATGAAAAGCCACGGTGAATAGCAGCCAGTTTAGTGATACCTGCATTGTTGATACGCTCTAAAGCGCCAATCCACAAAGTAAGATCGGGGTTAACCGGGTTTTTAACCATCACCGGGATATCAACACCTCTAAGGGCATCAGCAATTTCTTGTACGGTAAAAGGGTTAGCGGTTGAACGTGCGCCCACCCAAAGGATATCTACACCAGCTTTTAAGGCTTCTTCTACGTGCTTGGCAGTAGCTACCTCAACAGCGGTAGGCAAGCCGGTTTCTTCTTTGGCGCGTTTTAACCATTCTAAGCCAATGCTGCCAAT
>NZ_JAQBOI010000038.1 GCF_028288105.1 Mucilaginibacter sp.
TTTGCTGCCATCTCATCCAACGCTCTTTTTACCGACAGTATCTTTTTGGTTGATGAAGGCACGATATCCACAAATACCTGGGTGAGCAATTTTTCTTTCCCATCCATATCAAAAGCTTTAACAACAAGCATAATACTACGCCTGGCTTTAAAGGTATTGTTAGCCAGCGTCACCATACCAGTTACCGGGTTGCACATTACATGCAGGGGTTCGCTGCCATTATGAAGGCCATATAAGCAGGCGTTGGGGTCAAGGTAATAATCATACATCTGACCACGCATGGCTGTCCACGGGTTTTGTGTTTTCCAGATAATAAAGCCGGTGTACCAGTCCCACATATGCGCTGTAAACCCTTCTGCAAGGCCGCGGTACTGATCATAATTAACCAGTTGTGCTTTGCGCGCAAAATCTTCGGCATTTTTGGCCTTGCCATATTTATTGATGCTGGTATCATAACCAATGTACTTATGGTAAGCCCAAACGCTATCTGTTTTTGTTTTGCGGGTTTCCTCGTCATAAACTGGTTCAATTTGGTTTTGCGCGGGGATAAATCTTTTTAATGATTCATAATCGCCCACCCCTACAGAGCCTATTTCGGAGTTAAAAGGATAAGTTTGATGTTCCCAAAAAACAGATAAAGGCTGGATGCCATAAGGACCGTCGCCATTGCCACCCCAAACATTGCGCGACATATTTTCGGAATTGGAATAATCTACAAACCAGCGCGTATTATCCAACTTTGGTAAAATAGTATCCTTTAAAGCCACCAGGATGTCTTCGGGCGGGGTTATTTCATTGCCACCACACCAAATCGCTAATGACGCATGGTTACGGATCATTTTTATCTGATCCTCGGCAGACCGCAGGAACAAACGATGGTCATTAGGGTACTGCCTCCTGGTCCATTGGTCATCAAGCTTCATAGGATCGATCCAGCGGCCATTGCAATCGCCTGATCCCCACAGGTCCTGAAAAACCAGCAATCCATATCTGTCACATGCATCATAAAATTCGGGGCGCTCTATCATGGCACCTCCCCATACCCTGATCAGATTAAGGTTCATGTCGCGGTGAAAGCGGACCTCGGCATCATAACGAAGATCAGACAGACGCAGCATGGCGTCAGATATTATCCAGTTACCCCCTTTAATAAATATTTTTTGCCCATTAACAGCAATTTGCCTGCTGCCGGTATGCTCGTTCCACTCGCTTTGTATTTCGCGCACCCCTACTTTTAGTGATTGCTGGTCTGAAACTGTTTTGCCGTTAATTACAAACTTCACCTTAACATCGTAAAGGTTTTGCGGACCGTAACCGTTAGGCCACCAAAGCTTTGGATTGTTAAGGATATGATCATTAAGTGCTACGGCTACTGTTGCGTTAGGTTTTAAGATAACGTTCTTTGATACTGCCGCACCTGCAATTTCATAAGTTAATACACCACTTACCGTTTTCGCAGTTGGGTTGTTTACTACTGCTTCCAATTTTATGATCGCGGGTTGTTGAATGCCATCCGGCTGTCTTACCCCTGGTACCTTAGTAATTACATGAGTATCAGTTATACGTACCGAACCAGTCCTCTGTATGGTCACTTTATCCCAAATGCCTGTATTTCTATCACGCACAGGCTGTATCCAATCCCATCCGGCGGTATATTGCAAACCTACATTACGGGCTATAGTACCGTCACCACCCTGGCCGCCGTTAGCGTTGCCCAAAACATCGGGCGGGTACACCAAAATAGCTAATTTATTATGTCCGTTCTTAGCTACAAACGGTGTTATATTATAAGAAAAGCGTAAAAACATCCCCTTTTGAAGGGTTTTGTTCAGTTTATGGCCATTCAAATAAATATCGCAACTGTAATTAACACCTCTTAAATTAAGATACACCTGGTTACCCGCTGCTGCAACGGGTAACTCATTAAATTCTTTAACAAACCAATAAGTATAATACTCCGCGCCTGTTTTATAAATATCCGGGATCAGCTCGTTATTCATCCCGTAAAATGGATCCGGAACCCTTTTATTGTTTAAAAGTGTTGTTAAAACCGTACCCGGCACGGTTGCGGGCATCCAGCTATTGCTGTTGAAAGAAGCCTTACTAAGCTGGTATCCGTCTTGCTTTATATCTTTTATTGCTGCGCACTTCCAGCCGGAATTTAATTCGTAGCTATTCTGTGCATGAGCTGTACAGTGAACCGCCGCCATCAGTATAATCAGGCTAAATATTAATCTAAAATTAAAATCTTTGATGCGTAAAAGTTGCGGCATTTTCATGTGGTTATTTAGCTATGATGTTAGGGCAAATCTATTTTAAAATTCCCTGACATTAAATACCCAAACCATTTTCTTAAAGGATATTGGTAACACTTTTATGACACACCTATAAAAAGCTGATTTACAGTAAAAAATACCGTTAAAATACCCTGTAGCTTAGCATTCATTAACGTTAGCTTTACTGTAAAAGAATCACATCCTCCTAACCCGGTCATTTAATTGATCTTATTATTTTCCATAGCAAAATTTCAAAAAAATCGACTTTATACTTTTAATTTATACCTAACCTAAACAATCACACATGAAAAAAACTATTAAGGTAACCGGCTTTCTGCTATTGCTGGTCTTCGTTTTATGGAGATGCAGCTCACCCCGTTCCGGTAATATCGCGAATCAAAATTCGCTACCTACGGATGTCCTGCCTTCTTGTACAGTCTCACAAGACAGTTTCAACACCTGGTTTGCAAGTGGCAAGGCAACAGAAAACGGCCTGGTAACCGCGGCTAACAGTGTTGCTTTTCCGCATAATAATAACTGCGATTTCTACCAATGGTCAGAGCGGATGTTTTTATGGGTTACTTCGCCCGAGCCTGCAGGAGGCTCTGTTTTAGAATCGCCGCTTTTTTATGATGTTACAGCCGACTCTGCCGGGAACCGTAACCTTATTCCACATAGCTCAGGCGTTCCGTTACGTATGTCGGGCCACATTACCAAAAATGGGCCGAATAACCTCCCTGTAATAACTGACAAAACCGGACGGTTACTGGAGATTGAAAATCCCGGGCCGGAAACCAATGTGCGTGCTTTTGTAAAAAACACGGCTGGGCAAACTGCCGAAGTTGCACAGGTAAAAGCAAATGCACAAGGGAAACTGCAGTTCTTAGACCGTTCCGGAACCCCGATCGCCAATCCCAAAGCCATTATCAATCATAAAAACCAACAGGACTTTGTAAGGCGGTTCCGGGTAGGAAATAAATTCGTATTCCTGGATGCCCAGGGAAATATCATCGAATCTGAAGCCGGGCAAGCCACCGGTGACGTGCTTATGTCTCAGAACGGTTCGCTGGTTTATTATATCACCATGGTTAACGATGTATACGCTTATTATATGATGGCAGCGAAGCAAGGCAAAATGGACATTACACATTTCCCAACAACGGCAGGGGCCCGGGATAGTATTTGTGCTTTTGCCAAGTCAAAAGGCGTATATCTGCCCGATTCAAATGCACTGGCTATAGAGATCAAATCTTCCTGGGTAGAGGCAAGCACATTGCCAGACCCCTCCAGCTTTTACACGATTAAAGCTACGGTCCCTACATACGATACCACCAACTCTTTACAATGGACGCCTAAAGGCGAAAAAACGGTATTGATGGCAATGGTTGGTATTCATATTGTGGGTAGTGTAGCGGGCCATCCGGAAATGATATGGTCAACTTTTGAGCACAAGGGGAATACGCCTAATGCCAGTTACGATTATTTAAACGCGAGCCATCAACTTGCTGAAGTGAAAGCCGATACAGGCGGCGGCTGGACTTTTAACCGCAACGCTACTGATACACCTACCAATATTGCCCATATGGTAGATACTGCTCATGGAGCGGCTTCAGATACCATTTATGCAGTTAACGGGCATGCCATTAGCGCAAGTAATACCTTACGCCTGTTTGCCTGGGGCAGTGCTAAAGGCCAGGTAACTAATCCGGAAGATAAATCATCAGCCGCTTCAAACAGTGAAGTGATATCTATCAACAATTCGATACAGAATTTGCTGGTTGGCAATGACACACGGAAAAATTATCTTTTTATAGGGGCCACATGGACCAATAAAGGGGCTGCACCCAACGGTAAAAGCTACAGCCTTACTAACCAGGAAGACGGAGCCGCTATAGGCACTAATATACTGGCAAACAGCACCATGGAAACATATTTCCAACTACCTACAAAGTCTTGTTTTACATGCCACAGCCAGCACGATACCC
>NZ_JAQBOI010000054.1 GCF_028288105.1 Mucilaginibacter sp.
ATGACTCCTTGTATATTTAATTGGAGCGGTGGTAAGGATAGTGCTTTAGCGCTTTACTATTGCCTTCAAAATCCCGAACTGGATATCCGTTACCTTGTCACTACTGTTAATGATGCGGTAGATCGTATATCTATGCATGGCGTTCGTACAGAGTTGCTGGTACAGCAGGCCGAAAGCATAGGTATACCGCTTTATCAAATACGTTTACCCGAAATGCCCGATATGGCTACCTACGATAAAGAGATGACCGGCCACCTAACGCATTTTAAAAATGAAGGCATCACACATTCTATCTTTGGCGATATCTTTTTGGAAGACCTCAGAAACTATCGCGATAAACGTTTAGCCGAGGTTGGAATGACAGGGATCTATCCGCTTTGGAAACGTGATACCGGCGAACTTATAAATGAATTTTTATCGCTTGGATTTGGTACAGTGATAGCCTGCGTTCAAGATCATCTTGAAGAAATAGTTGGGAGGGAGATAGATCCAGAGCTTATAAAAAACCTTCCCGAAAATATTGATGTGTGTGGAGAAAATGGAGAGTTTCACACCTTCGCTTTTAAAGGCCCCATCTTTAAAAAAGAGGTAAAATATCAAACAGGAGAGAAGGTGTTTAAAGAATATAAGGCTCCTCAAAAATCAGATGATTCCTGCGGAGTAGGTACTGATAAAATATTATCAGGCTTTTGGTATTGTGATCTTTTACTGGCCTAAACTCCTTATGCTTTTAAGATTTTAAACATCATTTTAAAAAGATTCAAATAATGTTTGAAAGTGGGTACGCGATGTATATAATCACCCTTTTTTACTTATAAAAGGCTGCCAAATATAATTTGTTTGAGCTTTTTGTGCTGATATAACTAATTAATTATCAATAATTTAAATAGTTTATATAACAATGGTATACGCAGGGATTTAATAGTCAAAAGCTTTAATCTGAGTATTTATACTTAAAGCATCACCAAATAAAATTCTGTATGGAGTATTTAAAATACATAACTATCTATTTTACAGATAGTTATGTATTTTAATTAAATTAATAGTTATATCTGTAGTAGCTCTCTCTAAAATCTTTCCCCATTTCTGCAAAGCGTGCCGAAACTGTTTTTAAAAACGTTTCGTCGAGTAATTCAAACACACTGTTCACGCCGTCTGTTAAATCCATTTCCGGTATTTTATAACTCTGCTCCAAGGTGCCTTTTTCTATCTTCACAATAAATTTTTGGTTCATGTTTAGGATAGATATTTTAAACTCTGGGTGGGGTAGTTCTGCAATTATTCTCATGATGTAAAATCTGTTTTTATCAATTCCCCTAATGGGTCTTTTCCGTTAATTGTTCCCTTACTTTCAATGATGCTGAACCGAGCGAAAAGCTCCTCACTATACCAGCCCTCGCTACGTGTTTTTTTGATCACTTCGGCGTGTTCTTTGCTGCCATAAGCAAAGGCTTTCATATGCTCCATGCTTTCCCAAACCGAGAAAGTGGCCTGCCGGTAAACAGGGGCCTCGCCAATCCCAAAGGATGTAATGTAGCCCGGTGCACCAACCATAAGGTTGGCCACCCCATCCACATGCGACCAAAAGTTTTTCAGTCGGTTTATCCTGATAGTTGCGCGGGTAAGTACGCCGATAGGCCCATCGGTTATCACATTATTTGGTTTGCCGAATGGCTCTTTGCCATCCCATTTGCCATGGCTTTGCATGGGCTCACACAATAATGTCCAGCTTTCGGTACCCAATAGTTTCCACCATTTGCTTACAAAAGATGATTCGGTGAAGCGTTCGTAATCGTCCCGGTCATCCCATGCCGCTAATAATCCCCACTGTTGCCAGTCGGGTTGCAGGTCAAATGTGCCATTACGGCCGCTGCCTAACAGTTTCCAAAAGCTACAGCCATCCTGCAGCCACATGGGTAGGCGGTGTATAGCCATTGCAAGCAACGCAAGTGGCACAAGCGCTTTACGGTAACGGACTATAGTGAGGCTAACGATCATCACTGCGAAAATAAAATATTAAATATGAGATTTAGCTTATTTAGTTTCAACAGGGCATCATTACATTTGCTTTATGGCAGAGGATTTACAAATAACAACATCGGCAAATAAAGAGGAGCAGTACCAATCGCTTATCCCCCAGATAGAAGCTTTACTTTATGGCGAACCCGACTTAGTGGCAAATCTTGCTAACATAGCTGCAGCGCTAAAGGAGCAATTTAAATGGTTTTGGGTTGGGTTTTACCTGGTGAAACAGGACGAATTGGTTTTAGGCCCGTTTCAGGGGCCTGTTGCATGTACGCGTATTGCCAAAGGAAGGGGCGTTTGTGGCTCGGCATGGCAACAAGCCGAAACATTGATAGTGCCGGATGTAGATAAATTTCCCGGGCATATTGCCTGTAGCTCGTTATCCCGCTCAGAAATTGTATTGCCGCTATTTCATAATAACGAGGTAGTAGGTGTGCTGGATGTAGATAGCTCTGAACTAAATGAGTTTAACGAAACTGATGCAAAGTATCTTACCCAAATTGTTAACCTGATAAACTTTAATGACTAAGGTTTATTTGATTCCCGGTTTGGGGGCGGATAGTAGGCTGTTTAAGAATATTCAGTTACCTGCCGGATACGAGGTTGTACTGGTTGACTGGCTTATTCCTACCGAAACTGATACTTTAACAAGTTATTCACAAAATCTTGTAAGTCAATTCAGTATGGCTGATAATTCGATTGTGATAGGGGTGTCATTGGGCGGAATGATCTCGGTAGAAATTGCTAAGCAGGTAAAGCTGGATAAGGTGATCCTGATATCAAGTATTAAGACAAGTAGTGAAGCACCGTGGTATTTTAAGTTCTTCCGGAGCCTGCCGGTTTACAAAGCTATTCCGGGTAAATTAATGACGTATTTGGGTTTTCTTGTAAAACCCATGTTCGGCAAAATGAACCCCGATGACTTGGCATTGTTTAAGAGCATGCTGCAAAATTCGTCGCCAATATTTTTAAAGTGGGCCATGCGCTCAGCGTTATATTGGAAAAACGATGTTGAATTTTCCAACCTGTACCATATCGTCGGCAATAAAGATCTTGTTTTCCCATACCAAAACATTAAAAATCCCACAGCTGTTATTAAGGGCGGCACACATATTATGATATTTGATAAGGCTGCCGAAATTAATGTTCTATTGGCCGATATCTTAAAATAATAAATGAAATTACCTGATACTTATTACCATAACCACGATGTGGTTGCTATAAGCCGCGACCTGATAGGTAAGTACCTGTTTACTTGCATTAATGGTGAACTTACCGGTGGATATATTGTTGAAACAGAAGCCTATGCGGGTGTTATTGATAGGGCCGCACACTCTTACGGTGGCCGTATGACGCCACGCACGCAAACAATGTATATGCAGGGTGGTGTATCTTATGTTTACCTCTGTTATGGCATACACGAAATGTTTAATGTGGTTGTATCAGAAGAGGGGCGGCCACATGCTATTTTAATTAGGGCCATACAACCTACTGAAGGTTTGGATATTATGATGCTACGGCGTAACTTAGATACACTAAAACCTAATATTACTAAAGGCCCGGGTTCTGTTGCTAAGGCGTTGGGTATATCCCGCAAAATAAATGCGCTGAGCTTACAAAGTGATGTGATCTGGATAGAGGATAGGGGGCTTACTTTCCCGGATACTGAAGTGGCTGCAGGGCCACGTATTGGTGTTGATTATGCAGGCGATGATGCTTTGCTGCCTTATCGCTTTTATGTTAAAGGAAATATTTATGTGAGTAAGCCCAACAAATAATTTACTTGTTGGTTTATTGGTCAGTTTATATATTAATTACTTACTATGAGCGATTGGTCAAAAACAGAGAGCCTGAAATATTTTCGGGACAAAGTAAATGAAGTTAAAACAGCTATGCTGACCACTTACAGTGCAGAAAATGGCTTTAACAGCAGGCCAATGGGTACTGCAGATGTAGATAGTGAAGGGAATATATGGTTTTTTACCAATGAATATTCACAAAAGGTGAGTGAGATATCGGTAGAAAATACAGTTTCTTTAACCTATTCTGATATAAAAAACCACACCTATTTAAGTATTGTAGCCGAGGCAGCATTGGTTAACGATAAAGCCAAAATGAAAGAATTGTGGAACCCCTTTGTAGAGGCATTCTTTCCCGAGGGATT
>NZ_JAQBOI010000065.1 GCF_028288105.1 Mucilaginibacter sp.
TACGATTTGATCCGTTCAGTTTTTAATAAAAAGGGGACTGTAGATAATAAAGCAACTACAGTAATAGGAACAAAGCCGGTATTTTCTGTATTGCCTGCAATTGGTTATACACTGCAAACCAAGTTAGCGGTAACCCTTTCCGGAAATGTGGCTTTCAGAATATCCGGCAATTCGCGTATATCTACCATATCATCAAACGCGGCATATACACAAAATAAACAGATCATCATTCCATTACAATCAAACATCTGGACAACAGGCGACAAGTTCAACTTTATTGGTGATTTTAAATATTATAAATATCCGCAAAGTACATTTGGTTTGGGCACTAATTCAAAGTTGGTAAATGAGAACCCGATGGATTATGCCTTATTCCGCTTTCACGAAACCTTGCTAACGCGTATTGTGGGTAATCTGTATGCAGGTGCAGGGTTCATCTTTGATAAACACTTTAATATATCAGAAAAAGGCAATCCGGATGGCAGTCAGTCTGATTATGCATTGTATGGCCCCAGCGCCAGCACTACCTCATCAGGTATAACACTTAATGCCTTGATGGATATGCGTAATAACTCCATTAACCCAACCAGGGGTTTTTATGCAGCAGTACAGTACCGGGATAATAAAACCTTTTTGGGAAGTACATCGGCTTGGAGTTCCTTAATTATAGATGTGCGGAAGTATTACAGGCTGCCGGCATCATCTAATAACGTTATTGCCTTTTGGAGCTATAACTGGCTTGTGCTTAACGGTAAACCACCTTATCTGGATCTTCCTGCCAACACCTGGGATCAATACAATGGTACCGGTAGGGGGTATATACAAGGCAGGTTTCGTGGTGCACAAATGGTTTACCTGGAAAGCGAGTATCGATATAAAATCACCAAAAATGGTTTATTGGGTGGTGTAGCATTTCTAAATGCGGAGTCCTTTTCTGCTGCGCCGGGTTCCGCTTTGCAAACCATACAGCCTGGTTATGGCGCGGGTTTGCGTATCAAGTTAAATAAAGTATCAAAAACTAATATAGCTATTGATTATGGTTTTGGTAACCACGGTTCAAAAGGAGTATTTGTAACTGTTGGCGAGATATTTTAAATTAAAATAAACTACTTGATAGTCAATATTATATATTGAAATAAAATGTTATTATTTTAATAAATTGAGGAAACCTTTGCGGTTTTTAATTCGTTTAAATGATATAGTTAAAAAATGTTAAATTTTATTGCTAAAGTGTATAAAGTACGTTAATTAAAATATTTTTTCGTTAATTTTATCGCATCGATTTACCTATGCATTCAAAACGGTTTACTAATTGGTACGTGTCATTAATCCTACTCCTTTCGGTGATGGCAATGTCATGCCAAAAAGATACCGGGGAGCAGGCTGTAGATCAAAAGAAAATAGCCCTAAGTGCCGACAGCGCATTGAATGTAACACCACCAGATAATTTTCTTGCAGTTGAAGGTACGCTCACCATAAAAATGGATGACTCTACCTACACTTTTGATGCTTCAAAAGATTCTGTTGCATTCGTAAACATGAGTGCAGGCGATAATCGTTATTTTGGCATTACTGCTATTAACAAAGCGCATACCATGAGTTTTGGAGTAAGCTCAAAAGGGGCTGCTGCAGATAGCCTTACCAAGCCGGTTGCGGGCGGCCAGCTATTGATAATGGCTGATGTGATGCATGCACAACAATATACCCTTACACAATATGCCGAACCCGGTGATGCAGGAAAGATAAATCTGTTGCAATACCGTCAGAAAGACGTGCTTGCTAAAGGGAATTTCTTTACCTTTCTTTCTAAGGATGACGAACCTAATTCGTCACTTTACAGGGTAGAGGGAACCTTTGAACTGAAGCTGAAAAAACAGTAAATCCAACTACAGGTGTATTGACACCTCATTGTAAAAAACACCTTACACAGCCCCTTATTTGCCCTGCAGACTATAAAAATCGCCCTGTTTTCCGTATCTTTACACAAAAACAAAAGGAGATTAATGAAAGTATTTATTGGAGGCCTTCCATTAGAAGTAAGTGAGGCCGAATTAAATGCGGTTTTTGGAGATTTTGGGCCGGTTAAGTCCCTCAGGATCGTTAAAGATCGTGAAACAAAAGAAAGCAGGGGCTTTGGTTTTGTAGAGATGGTTAATGAAGCGGAAGCTAAAGAAGCCATTAGATGCATGAACGGCCAAAGCTATTATGGCAAACGCATAACAGTTAACATAGCCGAGGATAAAGGTCCTGGTTTTAACGGTGGTGGCGGCAGAGGCGGTTTTAGCCGTAATTAAGCCCCCAATATTTTCTTTAAATGAGATCAGCCGGCAGTGCCCGGCTTTTTTTATGCCTTTTAAATTCGCGAAATTTTTTCTTTTTTTAAGAAAGGTATAAGCTTTAAGTATTGCACGGTAGAAATTTATTTGTAACCTTGTGTAACCTTAAACTGATAACAAATTGCGCCTCTTTGGAAATATAAACAGGCTATGGATAAGGCTTACAGGTACAACTGCAGAGCTTCCTTTAGAATTTAGAATATTTCATTCGCTTTGCATTATTGCTATACTGGCACTTGCCTATAATATCCCATTCAATTATTTAATTGGTTTACCATATGTGGCCTTAATAAGCATGGTAACGCTAATTATCTTTTCAGGGCTTTATTACCTGTCGCGCTACAAAGGAAAAGTAAAAAGTGCCATTACTGTATTTACCATTGTAGGTAATCTCCTGTTTACAATAAACTTTATTTATAACTCGGGAACTTATGGCCCAACCGACCTGTTAATGGGGCTATGTGTTTTATTGGTGCTTTGCGTTGTTCCCAAAAATCAACAGAAATTTTGGATAGCGGTGAATATATCTATAATAGTTGCGATGCATATTATAGAGTATTATTATCCACAATGGATACCCAATAGTTACACCAGTAAGGAAAGCCGCTATTTTGATTTAACATCGGCTTATATAGTAGTTGTTATTGTTATGTATTATACGGTTACTTATTTTAGGCGTAATTACGATTATGAAAAACGTTCGGCATTAGAAAAAACCAGCGCCATCGCGATACAGAACCAGCACATTACTCAACAGAACCATGAGTTAGAACGCATCAACTCCGAAAAGAACAAACTAATGTCTATTATAGCACATGATCTGCGTTCCCCTTTAAGTAATATTCAAAACTATTTGGAACTGATCACAGAATATGAGCTGGATACTACAGAACGCCGCATGGTTGAAGGCGATCTGCTTAAAGTTACCCGCCGCACTATTGATATGCTTGGGAAACTGCTAATATGGTCAAAAGCGCAAATGGATGGCGTTAACGTTAAACTTGGTTATATTAATCTGCGCGATTCCTTGTTTAATACCATTGAGCTGGAAAAAGCCATAGCCCTAAAAAAAGAAATTATACTTACAGTGGAGATAGATTGGGACATACGTATCGTAGCTGATAACGATATGCTGCAGCTGGTAATACGTAATCTTATTAGTAATGCTATTAAATTTACCCAGGCCGGCGGGCAAATAAGCTTTAAAGCCAAACGAATTGGTGGCGAATGCTGGCTTATTATCCGAGACAACGGTATTGGGATGTCTATGGATAAACAGGCCGAGCTATTCTCCTTACAGGCACAATCAACCTTTGGTACCGATAATGAAAAAGGAGTAGGCCTGGGCTTGCTGCTTTGTAAAGAGTTTACTGAACTGCAAGGGGGCCATATATGGGTTGAAAGCAACATTGGGGAAGGTACCTCCTTCTTCGTATCTATGCCGGCAAGTAATTAGTTAAAAATTCAAAATCAAAACAGGCTTGTGAGGTGTTATGTATAATGACACAAAATACACATGTTTTGCTTTTGAATTTTTAATTTTGTCTTTATATGAAGCCGGGCGATAAAGTGATTTGTATTAATGATAAAATTGATGCTGATAAGAGCGGAGAAATAAGGCGTGATTTTGAGATTTGGATAACCAAAGACAAAGAGTACACCATTCGCGAAATATTAGACAATAACGGCATTGTAACTGGTGTACTGCTTGATGAAGTACATAACTTCCCAAAATTCTTCAAACTCATTAATCGTTACCAGGAGCCTGCTTTTGCCATATGGCGTTTCCGTAAACTCAACTATGCCGCCACACCTGCCGAAGCTTTAAGCGAAGTAGAAGAGCTTGTTGAGGTAGATAAAGAGCAATTGGTAAAGGTGAAATAGTAATTATTATTCAAATGCTTGTACAGAATAGTAGCGAGCTATTATGTACAATATGCTTATTGGCATAGTTGTTACCAGCCTTTATCCACCGAGGCCTCTGTTTCTACTAATTGAGTTAATATTGTTCTTAGCATTGCTTCACGTGCCCATTGTTGTTCAACTAAGGTTGCATCTTGCTTATACCATGTTATAGCCTCATTGATCTGCACACGAGTTTTGTATACAAATTGCTTATTGGGGTGCAGCCTTTGGCCTTCGTAGCTGTTCAGGTTTTCTGCCTTAATAACTTTGGCAAACTGTTTAGAAGAAATATCCAGTTGCAGGCACTCATCTAACGTGTTTTTAAAATCGTGCTTATCTTCCAACCAAAGGGTTAGTGTATCATCGTTCAGTTCATTGTCGGCAATGCTTATGCGGCTGTAGTCATAATCTACAGTAATAATTAGCCACCATAGTTGATCTTTGAGTTTTTGTGCAATTTTTATCATGGTTTTTCAATTAGTGATTTATTGATTTAGTGAATTATTGATTGAAAAGAAATTTTCCGCTTATGCTTTCAACTTTAATGGAGGCATCCATCCAGGCATATATTTTTGTATTGCGGCTATTTCGGCCTGGTATTTTTGGCATGTTGCCTGATAGGCCTCATAGCGTTCTGTTAGTTCTTTATTTATTGGCAGGGCTTTGCCATTTTTTTGTTGTGTGCGTAAGGCAGAGTAGGCTATATACATTTTCTGTTGTTTATTATTTTATAAATTGAATTAGTTCAATGAGTATTATCTTAGACCATCTAAACCCTGTGCACCGTAAAGTATATTCTTTAATTTCTGTAGGCATAATATTTGGATTGTTGATTATTAGTTTTAAATTAGCATTTATTGAACATTCAAATATAAAGAAATATCTTTAATATAATAAAGAATTATCTGTAATTATTTTTTATTGCCATGGAAGAGCTATCAAAACCGAATAAAATAAAAACAGTACGGCCTGAAACACTGGAATTTATAATACTTTACAACCAACTTAGGGGTAGGGCATTTAACAACAACTCCGAGCTTGCGGAAGCATTAAATTTTAATTCGGCCAGTTCTATTACCGAAATAATTAAAAGCAGGCAAAATATCGATCCTGAAAAGCTTAAGATTTTTAAAGAAAAATATAGCGAATACTTAGGCGGGAAGAAAAATGCAGATAAACCTGTAGTTGTAAGAAGCGAAGAAGGAATACCTATGTATGAAATAACGGCCACAGCATCGGGTGTTGAGGTTTATAATGATATAAATGATGCTCGCCCGGTTGGGCGCATGAATTTCCCGGGGATTGAAGAATGCGACTTTGCATTGCCGGTTTGGGGGCACTCTATGTACCCATACCTGGAGAATGGCTGCTGGGTGGCCCTGAAAATTATCAGCGATAAAAAGATACTACCCGGCGAAGTATATTATATTGAATGGGGCGATTACCGCATGTACAAACGCCTGCTTGCCAGCGATAACCCCGAGGAAGTGATAGCCCACTCGGATAATGTAACAGAAATGGTTGGCAACCGTCTAAAATATGCTCCTTTCCCAATCCGCATAGATGAAATAAAAAAGTTGTGTTTGGTGAAGGATATTCATAAAAAGCATAATCATTAGCAGGTATGCAAATTGGAGGATGTGCAGATACCAAAAGCGTTTTTGACTTTTTAATTTTGATTTTTGACTTTACAGAATGAACATACGTCTTGCCACATCAAAAGATATCCCACAAATAATGAATTTAATAGCCGATGTTGTCCCATTAATGATAGCATCCGGCAACCTGCAGTGGGATGATAAATATCCTAACCCCGAGGTTTTTGAGAACGACATTAAACTTAACCAGCTTTGGGTAGCTGATGTTGACGGAGCCATTGGTGGTGTTACGGCCATTACTACCGAGCAATACCCCGAATACGAGCAGGTAGGCCTGGACATAAACGAAACAGCCATTGTAACCCACAGGTTGGCCGTTAGTCCGCATTTTAGGGGGAAGGGCATCGCGGCAGCTTTACTCATGCAGGCCGAATACGAAGCCATAGAACGAGGAATTGAGACTTTGCGGGTAGATACCAATACAAAAAACGAAGCAACTCAAAAGCTGTTCCCTAAGTTAGGCTACACATTTTTAGGTGAGATGGGTTTGGAGTTTCGCCCAGGCTTGCGTTTTTACTGTTACGAAAAACGATTAGACTAACCCTATTCGAAGAATAAGCTAAACATAAATGTGTGTAACGATAACTTGCTGATAGGCGTTGCATAAGGTGTGTTATCTGCTACAAGGATGTTCCCAAAACTGTTAGTCAGTTTTATTTCGGGCGATAGTTTAAAGTACTCAAAGTAGATATCAAACCCAAAGCCGGCTTCATATGATGAATATCCTTTCACGTTTCTAAGTAAGCGCTCGGTAGGTGCGGTGTTAGCTTCATCTTTTTTTGAACCAATAGCTCCCGAATATTTTAAACCACCAACCAAATAGGCCCTCATATTACCAATCCGGTCCGATTTTAATTTTAGCTGCAAGGGGAAATCTAGCGTTGTGGTTTGCACCGATTTGGTAATATCCTGCTCTGACGTTTTGTAAGCATAGCTCACGGCCCTGTCAGAAAATACTAAGGAAGGAGTGGTACGCGCTTCCAGATGATCAGTAAGCCGGTAACGTGTTAAAAAACCAACGGCAAAACCTGGCAATGGTTTAGAACTGATACCTATCAATTCGTCTGTTGAAAAAGTATTAAGATCAGCATCATAGAATGGACTACGCCAGTTGGGTTGCTTAATTATTTTAAAGCTGCTTTGTACATACGAAAAAGAGAAACCAAAACTAAGATCGTTATTATCTGCACCGCCACCCCATGCCTGTGCAAACAAAAAATTGCTGCAGCCCATCAATAATATTAAGATGAAATAGCAGGTTTTTATCATTTAATACCGGTATATATGGAACAGATACCAAACGCTAAAGGCCTGCTTTTGGTATTTTTAAAGCCTGCTTTTTGCATCAGGTTAGTGAATGCTTCACCATCCGGGAAAGCTGCAACTGATTCGGGCAAATAGGTATAAGCCCGTGCATCCTTTGAAAAGAGTTTACCTATGCCCGGCGTTATATAATTAAAGTAAAACTTGTACAATTGTTTAATCGGAAATGCTTTTGGTTTTGAAAATTCCAGCACAACGGCTTTTCCGCCAGGTTTTAACACGCGATGGATATCGGCAAGGCCTGTTTCCAGATGCTCAAAATTACGTACGCCGTAAGCAACCGTAACCGCATCAAATTCATTGGCTTCGAAAGGCAATTTTTCCGAATCGCCCAGTTTAACCTCAAATTTATCAGACAGGTTGCGCTTAGCTATTTTTTGTTTCGCGATATCCAGCATACCCTGCGAAATATCTACACCTATTATCTTTTTAGGCTTTAGTATGGATAAAGCTTCGAAGGCAAAATCACCGGTACCGGTAGCCACATCCAGTATCAGTTGTGGCTGGTCTTTTTTAAGCTCGTTGATAGCCTTTTTGCGCCAGATGATATCAATCCCCAGCGACATGAAATGGTTCAGAAAATCGTAGGTTTTGGCAATGTTGTTAAACATATCGGCCACCTGTTCCTTTTTGGTGGTATCGTTATCCTGGTAGGGCGTTATGGTTTTGCTCATGGAATGGCAAAGATAAGAGAAAACCCCCTAACCCCCTAAAGGGGGAAATGATTTCGGATCTCGGATGTTCAATTTCGGATTTAAGCATTTGCATATTTGCACATCTGCACATTAATTCCCCCTTCAGGGGGTTAGGGGGCTTCTCACCGTCCGCTGCTCAATCCTTTTCTCGTAATTACTACCCTCAAAAATGCGGTGTACATATATGCCGGGGGTATGGATATGATCGGGATCCAGTTCGCCTACGGGTACCAGTTCCTCTACCTCGGCAATGGTTACTTTGCCGGCCATGGCCATTACCGGGTTAAAATTGCGCGCGGTCGATCGATATACCAGGTTACCGGCAGCATCCCCTTTCCAGGCTTTAACAATGGCAAAGCCGGCATCAAAGGCCATCTCCATCAGGTAATCCTTACCGTTAAAATTGCGCACTTCCTTACCAATGGCTACCTCGGTACCAATACCAGCCGGGGTAAATATGGCGGGCATACCGTATCCGGCGGCCATGCAGCGGGTGGCTAAAGTACCTTGTGGGATAAGTTCTACCTCCAGTTCGCCGCTTAATAGCTGGCGCTCAAATTCGGCGTTTTCGCCTACGTACGATGATATCATCTTTT
>NZ_JAQBOI010000074.1 GCF_028288105.1 Mucilaginibacter sp.
TTTGGTTATTTACTTTAAGGGCTATGTTACCAAGGGTATCACCTTTAAAATTAAAATCGCTTACGTTTATAGCCGTGGTAAATACCGGTGATTTTTGGAAGTTGCTTATCTCCGCGTTTCCATTAATTGTACCACCAACAAGCAAGGAATCTTGCTTAGCCAGTTTGGTCAAAGTTTCGATACGGAAGTTCCTGAAATCGACAGTTATCGGCGAATTGTACTCGCCCGAGTTGCTATTTGCACTTAATACCTGGTTGCTGTTGGTAATGCTAAAGTTGCGTGCCAATATCCCTTTAGCGCCATAGAACAGGGCATTATCCGGGTTAACGGCCCATGGGGTATAATCAAGCAGTAATCCATCCTGCAGGAAACTAAATTGATACTGGTTTGGCAGCGCGCTAAACATACCCGCAATTCGGTACCGTTCTTTTTTGGCGGCGTCACGCACCTGCAGGCTTATGCCCAGTTTATTATTTTGGGCATTGCCCGATACACTGGTGAACAACATATCGAGCGATGAACCTACTTTTATCTCATCAACAGTTAAGTTGTAATTAAGCGCGTTATTGCCGGTGTTAATAGCCAGCTTCATGTTGTTTACAGTGTTTGTGCCATATATAACCTTTGGTGCCGATCCGTTTACAATCAGCTCGCCCGTAGTGCTGTTAAAGCGGCCGTTGAATAAAACCGGGTCAAGCTGTTTCAAGTCTGGCACAAACTGGGTAACCAGCGGCGTTTTTACTAAACGGGCATCAAACGTAAATTGCTGCGAAGAGTATTTTACTTTGGCACGCGGGGTTTTACTGCCCAGGCTGGTATTGTAGTATTTATCTATAACATCTTGCAATGCAGGTGCAATTTGGGTTAGCTTATACTGGCCTACCATGTGCGCGTAAAACATTGGGGTTTTAAGTTGTAAACTACTGCTATCTGAATTGGCGGTAGATACCAGGGTTACGCTATCCAGTTGAATGCGCTGGCCGTTGTTATTCACAACCAAATCTGTTGCCATAATATTGGCGTTTAGGTAATCGGGGTCGGCAGTTGGTACATCGGCAATAATTTTACCGTGAAAGCGCATTGGGGTTTTTGTAAAATTCAGCTTCTGCAGATCTATGCTATCTACCAAAAGCGTAGCATTAACCGATGGATACTTTTTGTTCATGTTAGCTTTAGCATCCAAACTAAAGTTAATATTAGGGTCTTTCATGCGGGCGTTAGCTACATAACTACCATTGCGCGCGGTACCTTTCATTACCAGGTTACGGTAGGTATACCCCTTTACATTAGCACTTACTACATCGCCGTTGAATTTTAGGCTGGCAGTTTTTGGGTCGAGCCCGGCACCGCTTATATTCGCCTGCATGGTTACAAAGCCCACCATTTGCGGCTGTTTGGTTAATGCCCCAACGTTTAAATTATTGGCCTTTATATTGGCCGAGTAGGTTTCGTTTCCTTTGCGTTTACCACTTTTCATGGCGGCCACCAAATCAACCGCGCCGTAGCTGCTGCGCAGGTTCATTTTGGTGTTAAAGGTTTTCATGCTGCCTTTAAATGTTCCTTTCAGGTCCATATTCTCGGGAACACTCACATTTGGCGGAATGGTGCCTTTTGGAACAAGGCGGACAATATCGTTTCGTGTAGTACGGAAATCGTTGATAGTGACATCAAAGTAAGATTTTTCTACATCGGGCAAGCCCCGCATAGTAGCAGATGCTTTTACGTAAGTATTGCCAAAGCCACTTATTTCAATATTTGGGATCCGTAGGTTATTTACCTGACCGCTAACCCTGCCATTCACTTTTATAATTGAGTTTGGCGATGATTTAAATGGCTCCATTGATGCCATGGTAGGCATTAGCAACAATACATCGCGTAGGCCAAGTTTACTACCATCTAAATTGGCGTTGATGCTCAGTTTGCCCAGGTCTTTGGTTAACGATTCTATTGATGGATAAGCCACCTGCAGATCTTTCTGAATAACTGATGTCGGCGTTTCAACCAGCAGATCTTTTAAATACGAATTCTTAGGCCCGTAGAAGAATGCTGTGTGGAACTTATTGATCTTTAACCCGCTCTTTTCGCTAAATGTAAAGGAGTTGATCTTACCTGATAAGCTATCGGGGGTGTAAGTGATATTCCCGGCATCGGCATTTAAGTTTTTGATGCTCATGTGTGCAAAATCTAAGCCCCGGGGCAGGGGTTTTTGCGCGTAGTTATCAAACTTAATATTATCGTTGGTAAAGGTAACCTTGCCTAAAGCGGCTGTCCAACCTTTAGCTTGTGTTGTAGATGTAAGCGTATCAATCTTTTTAATTGTTTTTTCAACCGCTTTGGTAACAGTTGCCGGCTTGGCAAATGTAAGCCCGGCGGTGGTATTATCTAACAGGATAGATTTGATACCAACATGCTGTTTCTTCATATCTATCTTATCCATGCTCACCAAAAATTTGCCCAGATCAACATTGGCGGTCATTTCGCTGCTCTTGTAATCAACCTTAACCCTGTCTACGTTTATCTCACCCAAAGTCAGATCCATGTTTAGCGGCTTGATGGCGGTATCAATAGTTGCAGCTTGTTTAATGGATGAACCCGCAGGTGTTTGAATGATCTTAGCGTTTACCCCGCTCAGGTTTATTTTGGGGATAGTAAATTTCATCTTATCCATATCAAAATCTTTGATACGGGTATCAAAATGGCCCAGCAGAAATTTTACATCATTACCGGTGGTTACATCTTTATATTTAATGTTGATCTTATCCAGAATGATCTTATCAACCGAGAATTTCATGGTAGAGGTGGTATCCTCGGGCTTCACCTCTTTTTTCTGCTCGCCGGCAAAAGCTTTTATGATGTAGTCGAAGTTGAAAAGGCTATCCGGTCCACGACTAATATTAGCGGTAATACCTTCCAGGTTTATCTCGTTTATCTCAACCTTGTTTTTCAGCAATTTTAGCAGGGTGATATCAACCTTTAATTTATCACCTGCAATAAGCGTGTCGCGCTTCTGATCTTCAAAATAAACATCCTCCAGCACTAATAATTTAGGCAGCCCCAGGCTGATATGGCCTATCTCTACTTTGGTGTGGATTTTATTTTGTAAAAAGGTAACAGCCTTATCTTTTGCAAAATTTTGCACAGCAGGTACCTGTATTAAAATAACTACAAGCAACACCAAAAAAATGACACTCGCAATTATCCATAATATTGTTTTAAGAGCTATGCGTCCAAATCGTTCCAAATTCGTAAAAGTTATGGTTACTGCTTATAGTTACGCAAATTATGTGCTAAACTGCCTTTTTAATTTTTCAACATTCTTAAAAGGTAATTTGTTTTTTTTCTTATTACGATAATTCTTTATGTATGAGGCCACTTTTAACAGATCATATTAATTAGCTTACCCGTAGGATGTACAGGTAAAATTACTTCTTAATTTATCAACAAACATTTTTAAAGGTTTGTTTTTTGGTAAATTTGTAATCCACAAAATTAGTTGACTCAGATTAAATATGCCCGATTTTTCGCACTTACACGTACATACCCAATTTTCGTTACTTGATGGTGCCGCCGATATATCAAAGCTATATAAAAAGGCAGCAGCAGATGGTATGAAAGCCCTGGCCATTACCGACCACGGGAACATGTTTGGTGCGTTTAAGTTTGTGGCCGAAGCGGGTAAACATAATGTGAAACCTATTGTAGGCTGCGAGTTTTACGTGGTTGATGACAGGCATAAAAAACAGTTTACCAAAGAAAAGAAAGATAAGCGGTATCACCAGCTAATGCTGGCTAAAAATGCCGAAGGATACAAGAATCTGATAAAACTTTGTTCTTTAGGTTATATAGAGGGCCTTTACAGTAAATGGCCGCGTATTGATAAAGAACTTATCCTAAAATATCATAAAGGGATAATTGCAACTACCTGTTGCCTGGGTGCATCAGTACCGCAGGCTATTTTAAGGGATGGCGAGGCCGCCGCCGAGATTGAATTTAAATGGTGGCTTGATCTTTTTGGCGAGGATTTCTATATAGAGATGCAGCGCCATGATATTCCCGAACAAAATACGGTTAATGCTGTGCTGGCGAAGTTTGCCAAAAAGTATAACGTAAAAGTTATCTGCTCAAACGATTCGCACTATGTAGACCAGCAGGACTCTAACGCGCACGATATTTTGCTTTGTGTAAATACCGGCGATTTACAAAGTACCCCCATAGCTACCGACGAAGAAGGTGGCAAGGGCTACCGTTTCGGTTTTACTAACGACCAGTTTTATTTTAAAACACAGGCAGAAATGGGCAAACTGTTCCATGATATTCCTGAATCGTTAGATAACACGCAAGAGATAGTTGATAAGGTAGATGTATTGAAGCTAAAGCGGGACATTCTCCTGCCTAATTATGTTATTCCACCTGAATTTAAGATCCACAGTGAAAGCACGCCCGATTCAGATACCCTTAACCAATGGGAGTATCTGAAGCACCTTACCTTTATGGGTGCCAAAGAGCGTTATAAAGATATTAGCCCCGAGGCCGAAGAGCGCATCAACTTTGAGCTGTTCACCATTCGTACCATGGGTTTTGCGGGATACTTCCTCATTGTGGCCGATTTTATTAGGGCTGGCCGGGATATGGGTGTATTTATTGGCCCGGGCCGTGGTTCGGCAGCGGGATCGGTGGTGGCCTATTGTACAGGTATCACCAATATCGACCCACTGAAATACAACCTCCTGTTTGAGCGTTTCTTGAACCCGGATCGTAAGTCAATGCCCGATATTGATACGGACTTTGATGATGCGGGCCGCCAAAAAGTTATTGACTATGTAGTTGATAAATATGGTAAAAACCAGGTAGCACAGATCATTACTTATGGCTCTATGGCTGCCCGTACCAGTATCCAGGATGTGGGCAGGGTATTGGATATGCCATTATCTGATGTAAATGCGCTAAAAAAACTGGTGCCCGAAACATTGGGTATCAACTTAAAAACAGCTATTGAGCAAGTGCCCGAGCTGCAGGCTATCTACAAATCAACCGATATTAAAGGTATTGTGCTTCGCGAAGCAGAGAAACTGGAAGGCTCGGTTCGAAATACGGGTGTGCATGCCGCAGGGATCATTATTGCCCCTTATGACCTTACGGACATTGTCCCGGTGGCTACAGCAAAGGATTCTGACCTGCTGGTTACCCAGTATGACGGACGTGTTATTGAAGATGCCGGTGTAATTAAGATGGACTTTTTGGGTTTGAAAACCCTTACCATTATCAAAGACGCGCTTAGGCTGATCAAACAGAACCACAGTGTACATATTGATATAGATTATATCCCGCTGGATGATGTGCAAACGTATGAGCTTTATCAGCGTGGCGATACCAATGGCACGTTCCAGTTTGAAAGTGACGGAATGCAAATGTACCTGCGCGATTTGAAGCCGGATAAGTTTGAGGATTTAATTGCCATGAACGCCCTGTACCGTCCAGGCCCGATAGAATATATACCATTATTTATTAAACGTAAGCACGGTATCGAGCCTATTGCATTTGACTTACCTGATATGGAGGAATACCTGGGCGAAACCTATGGTATTACCGTATACCAGGAGCAGGTGATGCTTCTGTCGCAAAAATTGGCTGGCTTTAGTAAAGGTGATGCCGACGTTTTGCGTAAGGCGATGGGTAAAAAGCAGATCGAGGTACTTAACAAGATGGAAGCCCAGTTTATGGATGGGGCTATTGCCAAAGGCCATCCTAAAGATAAGCTTACCAAAATTTGGAATGACTGGAAGGCATTTGCCCAATACGCGTTCAATAAATCGCACTCTACCTGTTATGCTTTTGTGGCCTACCAAACAGCCTACTTAAAAGCGCATTACCCGGCAGAATATATGGCAGCGGTTTTAAACAACCAAAATAACATGGAGAAGATCACCTTCTTTATGGAAGAATGCCGCCGTATGGGTGTACAGGTATTAGGGCCTGATATTAACGAGAGCGATATGGCTTTCACAGCTAATAAAAAAGGAGTAATTCGTTTCGGACTTACCGGTGTAAAAGGCGTTGGTGAAAAGGCGGTTGAAAGTATTATTGAAGAGCGCCAGGAGCGAGGCCCATATAAAAACGTTTACGATTTTGCGCAGCGGTCAAACACAAGATCGGTTAATCGAAAATCATACGAGAACCTGGTTTATGGTGGTGCATTTGACGAGTTTGGGCTTAACCGTGCGCAGTTTTTCGCCAAAACAGAGAATGGCATATTAACCGGGGTAGAGCGCCTGATAAAATATGGTAACGATTACCAGAATACGCAGAACAGCTCGCAGTCATCATTATTTGGTGGCTCGGTAGCATCGTATATCCCCGAGCCGGCAATGCCTGATGCCGAGGAATGGCCACTGATAGAGAAGTTGAAATACGAGAAGGACGTTATCGGTATATATCTAACCGGGCACCCGCTTGACAACTTTAAGCTGGAAATGGATAAGTATTGCAATACCACCATAACCGAATTAAAGAACATTCAGAAAGCCAGATCAGGTGAGGGTGGCGAAGAGGTAATGGAAAACCTGGCCAACTTGCGTAAACGCGGCGAGATCTGCATTGGGGGGTTAGTGGCAAACGTTCAGCATAAAACCACTAAGATGGGTAAACCGTTTGGTACGTTCATCCTGGAAGATTACAACGAAAGCTACGAGTTTGCCTTTTTTGGGGAAGATTATGTGAAATTCCGTAACATGATGGTTGATGGGTATTTCCTGCATATTAAGGGTAATATCGAAGAAAAATTCCGTCAAAAGGATAATTGGGACCTAAGAGTAACTGTAATGAGCTTGCTATCCGAAATGCGGGATAAGCTAACCAAATCCCTAACCGTTTGCCTGGATGTAAAAGCGTTGAACAATCAGCTACTGGATAACCTGATGCAGGTAATAAATACCAACAACGAAAAGTACCCGGCAAAAAGTTGCCAGCTTAAATTTAAGATACGGGATGGCGAGGAGGCGATGTACGTAGACTTGCTTTCCAAATCGCACAAGGTAAGCCCAAGTGACGAATTGATGGCCGATATATTTAATTTGACTAACGCGCCGGCGGTGCTGTTGTAGTAATTATAAACCTTATATTTTTGAAGGGTTGGTGTCCTCACCAACCCTTTCTACTTGAGGTTATCCACACTAAAAGTAACCCTCCACTTATAAGCCACTATAAACCATTTGTAATTAAGGCAGATGTTAATAATATAATTGTCACATTGTCATACCCCTACTTGTGGCAAGCTATTTGAATAGTATATATTTGTATAACATTATTAAAAAATAAAATCATGGC
>NZ_JAQBOI010000148.1 GCF_028288105.1 Mucilaginibacter sp.
TAAACACCAACTCGGATATCTGCCCCATTGATTGCTTACCTGCAGCGGCTTTCATACCAACCTCGTTCAGGAACGGATTTGTAAAATTGTAGTAGAATGCAAGTGGCACACATATAGCAACTGATGCAATGAAGAATATCAGGTAAGATTTATTTTTCAGCAAGCCTAACGAATCTAAACCCATTATATCGCCCAAGGTAGTTTTTTGTCCCTTTTTAGCTGGTGGCGTAGCGGGTAAAGTAAAGCTTAGTATACCTAATATCAATGAAGCAATTGCTGCCATTTTAAAGGTTAATACCAATGAGTTGCTTTGCTCCCATCCTAACCAACCAATGGTTAAACCGGCAACTATCCAGCCTAATGTACCCAAAATACGAATAGGCGGAAACTCCTTACTTGGATTAGTCATTTGCCTAAATGATACTGAGTTAACTAATGCCAACGTAGGCATGTAGATGATCATGTAGGCCAGAATGATTGGGAAAAACCCTTCAAAATTTGGAATGGTTGTTATATAATATAATAACGCCGCGCCGGTTAAGTGTAAAATACCTAATACTTTTTGCGCAGAAAAAAATCTGTCGGCAATAAGGCCAATAATAAAAGGTGCAATAATAGCTCCCCATGATTGAGTTGCATAAGCATTCCCGTTTTGTACGCCGGTTGCGCTTAATGTTTTGGTTAGGTACGTTCCCATTGTTACAAACCAGGCTCCCCAGATAAAAAACTCCAGGAACATCATGGTGGATAACTTAACGCGTGTTGTTACGGTCATAATTGGTTTTTGGTTTAAAATTATTAGGTTGGTTTCTTCTTATTTTACTGATAAAATATATTTTACCATTTCTTTAGCATCGGCTACAGGTAAATCGGCATGTGCGGTCATTGGTACAGTGCCCCAGTTGCCACTTCCACCTTTAATTACTTTGTCTGCCAACATATCTATATCAGACTCTTTATATTTTTTAGCGATATCAACCAGCGCAGGGCCAATAATTTTGCTTTGCGCGTTGTGGCAAGTATTGCAATCGCTGTTTGCCATTAATGCTTCACCTTTGTTTGTTGGTGTGCCAGCAGCTTTATCTGTGCCAATGTTGTTTACAGCCGTATCGTTTGCTGCCTCGCTTTGATGGGCGGCTGCTGCCTGTTTTGTTGCATCTGCGCTATCTGCGCCTCCATCTGCTTCGCCTGGTTTGCTGCCGCCGCATGCTGCTAAAGCTAAGCTTATACCTAATATTACAAATATCTTTTTCATGGTGTTATGTTTTATAGTCCTAATAGTGATTTGTTAAATGAATCGTCGCTACCCGAAGCAGCAAAATCATCAAAGGCACGTTCAGTAACTCTGATGATGTGGTCTTTTATAAATGGTGCGCCTTCGCGTGCACCATCTTCGGAGTTTTTTAAAGCACACTCCCATTCAAGCACCGCCCAACCTTTATAATCGTATTGGGTAAGCTTGCTGAAAATACCTTTAAAATCAACCTGCCCATCGCCTAAAGAGCGGAAACGTCCTGCACGGTCTATCCAGTCTGAATAGCCGCCGTAAACGCCCTGCCTGCCGGTAGGGTTAAATTCAGCGTCTTTTACGTGAAACATTTTTATGCGTTCGTGGTAAATATCAATGTATTCCAGGTAATCCATTGCCTGCAATACAAAGTGCGAAGGATCATATAACAAATTAGCACGCTTATGGTTGTTTACTTTGCTTAAAAATCTTTCGTAGCTAATACCATCGTGCAAGTCCTCGCCCGGGTGTATCTCGTAGCAAAGGTCAATTCCGTTCTCGTCAAATACGTTAAGGATAGGTTCCCAACGTTTAGCCAATTCATCAAAAGCAGCATCTACTAAACCGGCAGGGCGTTGTGGCCATGGGTAAACCATATGCCATATCAGCGCACCACTAAAAGTAGCATGTGCGTTTAACCCTAAATTTTGTGATGCTTTGGCTGCCGCGTTTAATTGCGATACCGCCCATTTCTGCCTTTCGGCAGGGTTGCCACGAAGTTTCTCTGGGGCAAAGGCATCAAACAGACCGTCGTAAGCAGGATTAACTGCTACCAACTGGCCTTGTAAGTGTGTAGATAGCTCGGTTATTTCTAAACCGGCCTCGTTCACAATACCTTTTATCTCGTCGGCATAAGTTTTACTATCGGCTGCTTTTTGCAGGTCGATAAAGCGCAGGTCATTGGTTGGCAGCTGCACACCTTTATAACCCAAACCAGCTGCCCATTGGCAAATAGATCTCAGGTCGTTAAAAGGGGCTGTGTCTCCAATAAACTGGGCTAAAAATATGGCCGGTCCTTTAATGGTAGTCATGTTAGATAGTATATTTTGTCCACTTCTCGTTACTTTGGTTAGAAGCAACAACATTATTTATAAATGCCATGCCTCTTATACCATCATCAATTGACGGGAAATCGAGCCATTCGGCTTTAGCTTCTTTACCTTCTATCTTCGCGCTTAGCGTTAAAGCAAAATTGCGGTACAGGTTGCCAAAAGCTTCCAGGTAACCCTCCGGGTGGCCGCCTGGTGTACGGCAGTTATGGGTAGCATAGCTTGATAACCTATCGGTGTATCCGCTGCCCGCCCTTAATATTTCCGCCGGTTTATCCAGCCATTTTACTATTAATGTATTTGGTTCCATCTGGGCCCATTCAAGGCTGCCATTTTCGCCATATACACGTATTTTAAGCGCGTTTTCTTCGCCTGCTGCAACTTGCGATGCTATTAGTGTACCGGTTGCGCCTTCTTCAAAACGCAATAATACAGCGCCGTCATCATCCAGCATACGGCCATCAACAACAATATTTAATGAAGCATTAAGCTCGGTGATTTTTAAACCTGAAATGTACTCGGCTAAGTGTGCTGCGTGTGTGCCGATATCGCCCATGCAACCGCTTTTACCCGATTTTGTAGGGTCGGTACGCCATGAGGCTTGTGCATTGCCCTCACGTTCCGACAGGCGGCTTAACCAGCCCTGTATATATTCAACGTAGATCTTTCTTACTTTACCTAATTTACCGCTTTTAACCAGCTGCTTCGCTTCTTTCACCATTGGGTAACCCGCATAGGTGTGGGTAAGCAACAGCATCAGCCCGGTTTCTTCAACCTTAGCTTTTAATTGCTGGGCTTCCTCAAGGGTAAAAGTTACGGGTTTTTCAACTACTACGTTAAAGCCATGCTCTAAAGCTTTCATTGCCGGGTCAAAGTGGGCAAAGTTTGGTGTAACAATGGTTACAAAGTCCATGCGTTCGTCGGCCGGCTTTTGTGACTCGGCTTTAAACATTTCATCGTAGTTATTGTAAATCCTCTCTTCGTCCAGGAAAAGGATGCGTCCGCTTTCTTGTGCTATATCTTCGTGCATGCTCAAAGCACCGCATACCAGCTCAATTTGGCCGTCCATATTGGCTGCAATACGGTGGATAGCTCCTATAAAAGCATCCTTGCCGCCGCCAATCATGCCCATGCGCAATTTTCTGTTACTCATATTATGTAGATAAACTTTTAGCCTCGTTCGCCGGTTAGCGAAGAGGCTTTAAAAGTATAAAAATTAGATTAAAAAGTAAAGCCCTTCCGCTGGTTGGCAGAAAGGCTTATCAAAGTATCTTATGAAAGCGCCCAGGCCCTGTCACCCTTTTTGTAAGGATAATCGCCTATGTATTTGCCCGGTACAGGTAAATAACGCAACGCTTTTGTAGCGCCAACTTCTGATGTAAAGTAGCCCAGCAAAGTCAGTTGCTTAATCATTGAGAAATAATGATTTGGATCTTCCGGCTTCTTTTTTGTTGAGTATTCTTTTGCCTCTTTATCAAGGTCAGTAAGTAGCTCAGTCCTTTGTTTGGCATCAGCTTCCATAAAGCTCTTTTTGAACTTTTTGTTGCTTGCTTCATCTAACTGAGATAAACCTTTTTTGAAGACTTTTTGATCATCTGCTGTGTAGCAATCTCTAACCATTATAGCCATAAAACCGCCAACATTCGCTGCTTTTGCACCAGGTGTTGATGTTTCAGGTAAAATAGTTTCGCCTACCTCGTTTAAAAAGGCAGTAGTTTCTTTAGCAAACAGATCATCAGTATTTACTGTGCTGCCCGATTTGCAACCTGACATAAAAAGTTCGGCACCTATTACCGTTCCTCCAAGTATCAAACCAACTCTGCTTATCGCGTCTCTTCTATTCATTTTATAATTGTTGAATGAGTGAATATTTTATTTGTTGATTTTATTAATCAGTGATAGCAGAATTGAAGTTCTGCTATCACTGATTAACTTATGCTTTTAATTCAAAACCGGTACGATACTCACGTTTAATGTACTGGTTAACATCTTCAAAGTTGGTAACCTTCATTGCCTGGTTATCCCAGTTCAACTTAATAGAACCACCTTTTAACTCGTGGCCGCGTACAGCAAGGTTTGCCATAAGCAGTGCTTCGGTAAGCGGGCCGGCTTTTTCAAATGACGAGCTTAACTCTGTTTTACCGTAACCTGCTAAACAACCTTCAACCCATTGTGCGTAGTGGCCGTTTGCGCCACCTGGTACACGTGCCCATTTCTGAGGCGCATTTGCGCTGGCGGTGCGTTCTTTTGGTAATAGTGTTGCAGCATCAGAATAAGTACTGGCGTACATTTTTCCTTTTGTACCAATAAACAATGTACCATTGCCTTCTTCACCACCCCATTTTTCGCTTGCGCCTAATTCTAACGGTCTTTCTGGCTGTATACCACCGTCCATCCAGTGAAGGGTAACATCGCCTTTTGTTTTGTTGGTTTTAGGGAATGTTAAAGTGATATGGCTTGATGGAGGACAGCTTTCCGGGAAGCGGCCTTGTTTAAATTCATCAACATAAACACTACCCACGCTTGCCTGTACATCTTTAGCATATTGGATACCCAATACACGGAAAGGTGCTTCCACAAGGTGGCAGCCCATATCGCCAAGGGCGCCGGTTCCGTAATCCCACCATCCGCGCCAGTTAAACGGCACCAATTTATCTACGTAATCTTTTTTAGGTGCTGTACCCAACCATAAGTCCCAGTCAAGTTCTTTTGGAATATTTGGCTGCGGATCAGGCCATTTAATACCTTGTGGCCAAACCGGGCGGTTTGTCCAGCAGTAAACAGTATGAACATCGCCAATAAGGTCGGCATCATACCATTCAGACATTAAACGGGTACCATCATTTGAAGCACCCTGGTTACCCATTTGTGTAACAACTTTATATTTTTTAGCTGCTTCTGTTAACAAACGTGCTTCCCAAATATCATGCGTTAATGGTTTTTGCACATAAACGTGCTTACCCAATTGCATGGCATGATAAGTTATAATAGCGTGGTTATGATCGGGAGTTGATACTGATACAGCATCAAAATGTTTATGTTCCTTATCATACATTTCGCGCCAGTCTTTATAATACTTAGCCTTAGGGAATGCGGCCCTTGAAGCTGCTGCGCGACGATCGTCAACGTCGCACAGGAACGCAATGTTCGCTTTACCACTTTTTGCAAAGTTTGCAATATCGCTTTGGCCTTTACCGCCTGCGCCAACACCTGCTACATTCAGCATGTCGCTTGGTGCTGTATAACCGGTACCGCCTAATACAAAGCGTGGTACGATCATAAAACCTGCGGCCGCTAATGCGCCCGATTTAATAAAGTTCCGCCTTGACGGATTTGATTCTGGAGTTTCTTTTTCTTCAGTCATTGTTAGTCGAATTTCAATACTGTTAAATATTACCTTTTTTAAGTTCTTTTACAGCAAAATCCGCTGCACGTGCTGTAAGCGCCATATATGTAAGTGATGGGTTTTGGCATGCTGCCGATGTCATAGCGGCACCATCCGTAACAAATACGTTTTTAGCATCCCAAACCTGGTTGTTACCATTTAATACCGATGATTTTGGATCGCGGCCCATACGAGCTGTACCCATTTCGTGGATACCACGGCCTAATACCGGCTCTGACGTATAGGTTTTAACATCCTTAACACCTGCATTTTCCAGCATTTCTTTTGCATCGTTCATCATATCGATACGCATTTTGCGCTCGTTATCTTTACACTCTGCATCAATAGCCAATATTGGCAAGCCCCATTTATCCTTCTTGGTTTTATCAAGATAAGCGCGGTTCTCATGATATGGCAAAGTTTCGCCGAAACCACCCATACCAAAGCCCCATGATCCTGGTTCTGACAATGCATCTTTAAAGTCGCCACCGATATTCATTTCGGCAATATCACGGCTCCAGCCACTACGGCTGCCACCACCCTGATATCCAAAACCACGGATATAATCTCGTTTTTCGCCGTTTAAGTTACGGTAACGCGGAATGTATATACCGTTAGCCCTGCGGCCAAAAGTGTATTTATCTTCAAAACCTTCTACACGGCCGCCCGCACCAACACCAAGGTGATGATCCATTAGGTTATGACCAAGCTGGCCGCTGCTGCTGCCTAAGCCGCCTTCCCATACATCGGTAGCCGAATTCATTAACACCCAGGCACTGTTTAATGCCGATGCATTTACGAAAACCACCTTAGCGTAGTATTCATACGTTTTATTGGTTTCCGCATCCATTATCTCAACACCTTTAGCCTTTTTAGTGTCTTTATCGTAAAGGATCCTGGTTACAATTGACCATGGGCGTACGGTTAGGTTACCGGTTGCCATAGCTGCAGGTAAAGTAGCCGATTGCGTACTAAAGTAAGCGCCAAACGGACAGCCTAACCAGCATTTGTTACGGTACTGGCAGTTTGTGCGGTTATTGTGCGGTACAGTGATATTGGCTGTACGCCCAATTATAAAATGCCTTGCATCTTTATAAAACTCTTTATAACGTTTCTGAATATCTTTTTCTACAATGTTCATGTCCATTGGCGGCATAAAATCGCCATCAGGAAGGATTGGAACGCCATCTTTATTACCAGAGATACCGGCAAATCTTTCTGCATAGCCATACCAGTCGTGCAAATCCTTATAACGGATAGGCCAGTCGGTACCAATACCATCTTTTAAGTTAGCCTCAAAATCGGTATCGTGCCAGCGGTATGATTGCCTACCCCACATTAACGAGCGGCCACCTACGTGGTAACCCCTAAACCAATCGAAACGTTTGATCTCGGTGTACGGGCTCTCTTTTTCGTTGGTCCAATAGTCAAGGTTAACCTCATTTAGCGGATAATCACGTTTTAAAACGGGATAATCCTCGATCATTTTTTGCGTACGGCCGCCCCTGTGTTCAAATTCCCACGAAGGTTTGTTCGCATTCACATAATCTTTAATGTGCTCGATATTTTTACCGCGCTCTAACATGATGGTTTTTAAGCCCTTCTCGGTCAGTTCTTTAGCAGCCCAGCCGCCTGAAATCCCTGAACCAATGACGATCGCGTCATAAGTGTTTGTAGACATAAAAGTGTAGCGTTAAATAAATTATTTAGTAATCGGTTATTCCGTCTAATGTAGGAATAAATATTATTTTACAAATCTTTTTTCATTGTGTTTTTTACACACATTGTATAAGTTGGCAGTTATTGGTTTGCAGTTAGCATAACTTACTGCAAACTGCTATCTTCAACTGCAAACTTTTTAAACATTTCCTTTTTTCATTTCGCCTATTGCATGGTCAACCGCGCGGGCTGTAAATGCCATATAAGTAAGCGATGGGTTTTGGCAACTGGTTGATGTCATGCTTGCCCCATCTGTAACGTAAACATTTTTGCAGGCATGCAGGCGGTGCCACTTATCAAGCATTGATGTTTTTGGGTCGTTACCCATACGCACACCACCCATTTCATGAATATCAAGCCCTGGTGCCCTATGGTCGGTAGATGCCTGAATATTTGTGAAACCGGCCGAAGTAAACATCTCTGTCATTTGCTCCACGTAATCCTTCTTCATTTTTTCGTCGTTGTCGTCATAATCAACAGAAATTCTCAACTGAGGGATGCCAAATGGATCTTTCAGTGATTTATCTAACGCGACATAGTTTGTTTCTTTAGGGATAGTTTCGCCCATCATATGCGAACCTACATGCCAGCCGCTCAGGTCTTTCTTAACCAGGTTATTTTTCAGATCCTGGCCTATACCGTCACTACTATTCTGTTGCCAGCGATAAGCGCTAAAGCCTGCCGCGTAACCGCGTAAAAAGTTAGTTTCCTGTTTGTAAACGTTCCTGAAACGAGGCATATAACCACCGCCTGCAGGGTTGCGCCCATCAGTTGTCCACTCTTTAGCGCCATCGTACTCGGCATTTATATGTGCCGAATAATTGTGGAAAGCCACGTATTTACCCAATGTGCCGCTATCGTTACCCAAACCATTAGGGAAACGGCCTGATGTTGAGTTAAGCAAGATAAGGTTACTGTTTAAAGCCGCCGCGTTAACAAAAATAACATCGGCATAATACTCAATAGCCTCTTTTGTGTTTGCATCAATAACCCTTACACCTGTTGCTTTGCCTTTTTTCTCATCGTAGATGATAGATTCTACAACCGAATATGGCCTTAATGTACAATGGCCGGATTTTAACGCCCAGGGAATTGTAGATGAGTTTGCACTAAAATACCCTCCAAACGGGCAACCACGCTGGCACAATGTACGCTCCTGGCATTGACCTCTGCCCTGGTCTAAATGTATTTGGTTTGGCTTTGATAAGTGTGCGCAACGCGCGCTTATTACGTGCCTGTTCTTATAAGTTTTTTTAACGTGATTGCTAAAAAATGTTTCAACGGCGTTCAGCGGGAAGGCCGGTAAAAACTCGCCATCAGGTAATTCGGGGATACCATCGCGGTTACCAGAGATACCTGCAAATTTTTCCACATAACTATACCAAGGTGCAATATCTGCATATCGGATAGGCCAATCTACAGCGAAACCATCACGTGCCGGGCCTTCAAAATCAAAGTCGCTCCAGCGTTGGGTTTGGCGTGCCCATAACAGGGATTTACCACCAGTTTGGTATCCACGGATCCAATCGAATGGTTTTTCCTGCACGTACGGATGCTCGGCATCTTTCACAAAAAAGTGTGCCGCATCTTCGCCAAAGGCATAGCAACGGTTTACTATCGGGTTTGCCTTTTGCACGTCATCAGGCAATACACCATGATGCGGAAATTCCCAGGGATATAAATTTGTTGTTGGGTAATCTTTTAAATGCTTTACATCGCGGCCACGCTCCAAAACAAGGGTTTTTAAGCCTTTGTCTGTAAACTCCTTAGCAGCCCATCCCCCACTCATACCCGATCCTATAACTATGGCATCAAACGTACGATCCTTTACACTATCTATATTTAAATTAGCCATTATACTGCTGCATGCTTTTTAACAGGAAAGTATGCATTATACCTTCCGGGTACCAATTCATAAACTATTTGCTTTGTCATAAAATATTTGGATGTAGTATATCCAAACACCGTTTGGTCTTTCACCATCCTGTAAAAAGCAATTAGCTTAGTATTATCCTTATATTTTTCGTCTTTGCTGTTTTTATCTATAGCGCTTACAAACGTAGTGCGTTCTTTCGCGGTACACTCGTTAAAAGATTTACCCAATTGTTTTTTGGCTTCGGCAGCAAAATCTCCTAAACCGGCAATAAAGTCCTGCTGATGTTCTTTATCATAACAGTCGTCAATCATCTTAAAAACAAACAGGTTAATACCAAGCTCGCCTGCTCCCGGGGTATCAGTTTTTGGCAGGATGGTTTCGGTAAGGTTATTTACCAGTGTTTCCTGATCGGCGTCTATCTTAAGGTGCTTTAACTGCACAACAGGTTTACCCTTATCATTTAAGCACGATGGCAATACTGCCGCGCTGCCTAAAATAAGGGCCATGTTCCTTATTGCAACCCGCCGGTTCATATTTAAATTCAATTTTTTTAGGTTAGTGTTATAAATACAATTACGAAATTGAAAGATAGCTTTTAACTCTTAATATCCCCACTTTTTCATCATTTGTAAATCAATTTTTACACAATCAAGCGGGTCAAGGCCCTGATACGATTCTTGTTCGATGATCAGATACACGGTACCACCTGTTTTTTTAGCTGCTTTTAAAACCTCTTTAACCGGTAAAACGCCCTTGCCTAATATGGTGCTTTCATAACCGGTACCTTCGTTTTTATCCGCGCTTTTTATTTCGTCCTTAACGTGCATAGATACGAAGCGGCCGGGATATTTATTAATAATAGAGATGGCATCGTTTTCGCGCCCGTACATATTACCAATATCAAGTTGCTGAGAAACCTTATTAGGGTCGGTATTTTGCATTATATAATCAAACAGGCGTATGTCGCCTACCATAGTTGTAAATTCAAAATCGTGGTTATGATACCCAAACTTCATGTTATACTTTTGGCACAGCTCACCGCTTTTATTAAACTGATCCATTGTGCGTTTTAGCAGGTCGGTATCATGTCGTACTTTTTCATCCATCCATGGGCTTATTACAAATTTTTGGCCCATATAAGCAGCATCTTCAACTGTATATTTCCAGGCATCGGTAAAGTCGTTTTTTTCTGCATCCCAATGCTGAGGGGTCATTACAGTGTGTCCGCTTGGCATTTGCAGGCTTAGATCATCCAGTATCTTTTTAAACTCTTTAGCTGTCCAGCCGTAAAATTTACGGTCGACATAGTTGGCGTGCTCTACGTGCTGATAACCCATAGCGGCCAGTTTCTTTAAAGTACCTGCCGGGTCAGTCTTCATAGCATCGCGTACAGAGTAAAGCTGAATGCCTACTCTTTGTATTTTAGCAGATGCTGCAAATAGATCATTAGGCATTAAAGCCGCTGCAGTAGCTGCAATAGCGCTGTTTTTTAAAAAAGTTCTGCGGGATGATGTCATTTTAGTTGAGATTTATAATTTAGTTGAATTTAGTTCTTACTTATAGGAAACGCTGGAAATAACAAACTGGTATTGCTTACAAATGCAATATGCTTACTATCAGGCGACCATGACGGTGTATTGATAGTGCCCTGGCCGCCATATAAATAGGCAACTACTTTTGAGGGGCCGCCACCTACTGGCATTACACGTAAATAAACGTGTTTATAAAAGGGATGGTCGCCGGGGCTAACTTCGCTTTTAAGGAAAGTAATATAAACTATCCACTTACCATCGGGCGATACATGCGGAAACCAGTTGTTATAATCATCATTAGTGATCTGTGTTTGTTCGGTGCCATCGGCTTTCATTCGCCAAACCTGCATCAGGCCAGATCGTACCGAGTTAAAGTAGATGTATTGGCCGTCGGGCGTGTATTCGGGGCCGTCGTCTAAACCGGGGGTATTGGTCAGCCTTTCTTCTGGACCGCCCGCAACCGGCACACGATATACATCGTATTCCTTATTGCGTTCACCGCAAAACACAAGGTATTTGCCATCTGGTGACCAGCCGTGCATATACGACGCGCCTTTACCGGTAACAGTAACCTTACGCGCTTCGCCCCCATTAGATGGAACAACATAACCTATTGACGGGCCACCGTCGCCACTACTAATGGTGAGCCATTTGCCATCAAAAGAAAGCACATGGTCGTTATTATTATTTTTAGCAACACCGGTGTTCAATACAGTTGGAGTGTTGGTAGCCAGGTTATATTTATATAAGGAGCCATCACTGTTATAGATAAGGGATTTGCCGTCAACCATCCAGTTTGGCGCCTGTAATGATTTTGGTGATTGATAAATTATCCGGCTGTTTTGAGTTGCCATATCCAGTATCTCGATACTGCTGCCTAAATATTGCTTATAAGGTACAAGGCCCTGAGGGGCCGGCACAACGATGCGCACATTACTAAACGTTGCTTTTTCTATAACATCCGGGTTGTGCGAGCAAACAAATATGCCTACATACACTTCATCACCCAGGTCAAGATCGATCTTTTCTTCAGGGCCAAAAACATCACCTTTGCGGGCTACCGACATTGTGTAGGTACTTCCTTTTCTTTCCAGCTGGATAACATCGGCAGAAGTAAGCGCAGATTTTTGTTCTTTAGTACTATCACCTACAGCCTTACGATACTGTAAGGAAGTTAACCCATCGCCATGAACAACAGCATTGATGTGAGGAGATTTACCATCTAATGTTTTGCGGACCATTAAGCCGAATTTGCGGTGCGCCTCGGTACCTTTACCAATAAACTCGGCATTTGTGCGTAGTATAAAGTCACCCTTTATGCGTTTCCACACAAAATGAAACTCATCCTTATCAAACCAAATATTAGTTCCTGATCCGCTAACGGTGTATTGTTGTGTTTGTGTATCGTATACAACATTACCTGTATGTTTTACTGCCCCTATATCGGTATTACCATCAAATATGCCAATTGCTTTGGTTTGAGAATACCCGTTTGCAGCAAATACAGCCATTGCCAGCAAGCCGACAAATAAACAAATAGCTTTTTTATACATCAGATTATTAGGTTATGTATTAATTGGTTGACTAAGTTATATATTCATTTGTAAAAATCACAGTTTAAAAATTGCTTTTAAATAAAAAAGGGATGCTTTCGCATCCCTTTTTTATTTAACCTTATAATAAGGTTAAAATAGTATCATAAATTGTTAAGCACGTTCAGTAGCGAATATCTGCTTACCCGTTGTTGGGCAAAACACAGGTTCGGTTATTTTTATAACCTTCTCTTTAATATGTTCTTTATAGAATTGTTTTTTTGAATCGTGATAATGGCTTACCGCGCCTATCGTGTGCATAAACTTAATGTAATACCATGCACTATCAACCTGGTGTGGCTTAAAGCCCGAACGTGCACTTTTTGGGAACAGGTGATGGTTGTTATGCCATTCGCCCGCAACTATACCGGGCCAAAGCTGGTTTACCGACATATCCTTACGATTATGATCAACACCTTCGCGGCGTTTGTCTTCTCCTTTACCGTGGCCTTCGTAATTAAAGGTTCGTACACCTACAGCCCAAAAGCCTGCCGCGCCAAATATGGCACATGCTAAGCCCATACCGCCAAGCAGGTAAAAAGCAGTAAACCAAAATGCCCAGTTAGCAACAACTCCCAAAATCATGTGGAACGGATTAGCTACCGATCCCCATTTTTGATACTGAGCATATGTATTACAGGTAACACCCGTATGTTTCATTAGAGTAAGGCAACGGTTGTAACCTTTTTCATCCAGATTACGGTTAACCGGCTGATGATTTGCATCGGCTAAAAAACAATATAAAAAACCACCCTGCGCGTTGTATGGATCGCCGGGGGTATCAGATAATGCATGGTGCACATGGTGCGATATGGCATAGATCTCTTCCGGGATAATTTTGAGGGTTAAATTTTGGGTGAAAAAGCGCCAAAAATTATTTTTGAATTTAAAAGCACCGTGGGTGCAATACCTGTGGTACCATATAGTACCATGGGTGCCCATTACTATCATGCTGTAAACAAACGCTACAACTAAACCTGTAATGCTAAAGTATTTAAATATAAACAGGAATAAAAAAGGCGTAAGGCACAAAACCATAGCCCAGCTCATAAAAGAAAGCCAGTTTTTTTTGTTACTGAATACGTTTAATCTTGAAAAAAATTCAGAAAAGATTTGTTTTGGGGTTGGCTTTGAAAGTTCGCCATTAGTATCCTTCCATCCATAAGATGGTTCTTCCAGCACATCGTGTATAAATGCCATTAGTATCGGGAGTTAGTTTTAATCAATCGGGTTAGTCGGGGTATTTACGGTTAAAGTTAACCAAAAGTTTGGAAATACCGTTAAAAAATTTAATAAATAATTAAATTGTCATTAAAATGTCTGCCTTATTGCAACATTTGTATGACATTGGCACAACTGTTAAACTTCGTAATACATTCACTGTCATTAGGCTAAATATTTTTAAATGCCATGGCAAAATATGTACTTATTACCTTATCTACAATTTTATTTAGTGCCTTTTTTACACAAAGCGCATTTGCCCAACAGCCCCGCGCAGTTAGCGGCACAATTGCAGATACCCTGGGCGCTGTGGCGGGTGTTACCGTCAAACTAACCTCGGATGCAGACAGCGCCATTGTGGCAAGCGATATGAAAGGTGCGTTCAGCTTTCCCGAAGTAAGATCGAAGAACTTTAAGATCACCGTTTCCGGCCTGGGTTACCAGGTATATACACGAAAATATGCTATGGATAATGATGTTAAGCCTATCCAGCTTGCTCCAATTAAGCTAAAAATACAGATGAACTATCTGAGTGTAGTGAACATTACAGCCATTAACCCCATAGTTATTAAAGAAGATACTGTTGAATATAATGCCGCGGCCTATAAAGTGAGGGAAGGTTCGCAGGTGGAAGATTTGATAAAGAAAATGCCGGGCATTACTGTTGATAAGGATGGAAATGTAACCGCTCATGGCAAGCAGGTAACTAAAGTACGGGTTAACGGCAAAGATTATTTTAGCGGTGATGTGCAAACCGCCACACAAAACTTACCTGCAGATATTGTAGAGAATATACAGGTAATTGATGATTATGGCGACCAGGCCAACCTTACCGGCATAAAAACCGGCGAACCTGATAAAATATTGAACATTACTATTCAGAAAGGTAAGCGTACGGGCAAATTTGGCCAGGCAACGGTTGGCGCGGGTAACGACGACCGGTACATTGCCAAACTATCTGCCAACGCGTTTAAAGAGGACAGGCAGATATCAGTCATCGGCACATGGAATAACACAAATACCAATTCGTTTAACTTAGCTACGGGAGGCGGTGGTGGTGGCAGAGGCGGTCGTGGTGGTGGTGATGCCGGTGGTGGCATAAGCACAGCCAATGGTATTACCACTAATCGTTCTATAGGTTTTAACTACCG
>NZ_JAQBOI010000160.1 GCF_028288105.1 Mucilaginibacter sp.
ACCTGCACGACCGCGCAACTGGCGATCGACACGGCGCGATTCATGGCGCTCGGTACCTACAATGGCTAAACCACCGGCATCTTTAACGCCAGGGCCTAATTTTATATCCGTAACACGGCCAGCCATGTTGGTGGCAATAGTTACTGTACCAGACTGACCAGCTTCGGCCACAATATCGGCCTCTTTCTGGTGCATTTTCGCGTTCAGTACGTTATGTTTAATGCCGCGCAGTTTAAGCATACGGCTCAATAATTCAGAAATTTCTACCGATGTAGTACCCACCAGCACCGGACGACCGGCCTGTGTTAATTTTACAATCTCATCGGCAACAGCATTATATTTTTCGCGGATGGTACGGTAAACCAAGTCCTGCATATCTGCACGACTGGTTGGCGTATTAGTTGGTATCTCTACCACATCCAATTTGTAGATCTGCCAAAACTCACCAGCTTCGGTAACAGCAGTACCCGTCATACCGCAAAGCTTGTGGTACATCCTGAAGTAGTTTTGCAGTGTTACAGTAGCAAAAGTTTGTGTCGCATCCTCTACCTTAACATTTTCTTTAGCCTCGATAGCCTGGTGCAAACCATCAGAGTAACGGCGGCCATCTAATACACGGCCTGTTTGCTCATCAACAATTTTCACTTTGCCTTCATCAAGGATATACTCGGTATCTTTTTCAAATAAAGTATATGCCTTTAATAACTGGTTAACCGAGTGGATACGTTCAGATTTGATGGAGAAATCGCGCATCAACTCATCTTTCCGGGCAATTTTTTCTTCTGCCGGAAGGTCTGATTTTTCGATATTAGCGATCTCGGTACCTACATCAGGCATTACAAAGAAGCCTTGATCTTCGCCTGATGCTGTTATCAGTTCGATACCTTTTTCTGAAAGCTCTACAGAGTTGTTTTTTTCGTCGATAATAAAGAACAGTTCCGAATCAACCCTTGGCATTTCTTTGCCCTGGTCTTGCATGTAATGGTTCTCTGTTTTTTGCAAAACCGTTCTGTTGCCGCCTTCACTTAAAAATTTGATAAGGGCTTTGCTTTTTGGCAATGCACGGTGTGCACGCAATAATGCTAACCCGCCACCATCAATACCGGTATCACCCTCGTTTATAGCTTTTTTTGCTTCGTTTAAAACGGTGTTAACGTAAGTTTTTTGCGCGTTAACCAAACGTTCGATACGTGGTTTAAGCTCATAAAACTCGTGCTCATCGCCACGAGGTATCGGGCCTGATATAATTAACGGTGTACGCGCATCATCAATTAAAACCGAATCCACCTCATCCACCATGGCATAATGCAGCTTACGTTGTACCAATTCTTCGGGGCTGCGTGTCATATTGTCACGCAGGTAATCAAAACCAAACTCGTTATTGGTACCAAAAGTAATATCAGCAAGGTACGCTTTGCGGCGTTCCTCAGAATTTGGCTCGTGCTTGTCAATACAATCAACCGCTAAACCATGGAACTCGTATAATGGGCCCATCCACTCGCTATCGCGGCGTGCCAGGTAATCATTCACAGTTACTATGTGCACACCCTGGCCGGCAAGCGCGTTAAGGTAAGCAGGCAGTGTGGCTACCAATGTTTTACCTTCACCTGTTGCCATCTCGGCAATTTTACCCTGGTGTAATACAATACCACCTATCAACTGTACATCGTAATGTACCATGTTCCAGGTAACCTCGTTACCGGCAGCCAACCATGTATTATGGTGGATAGCCTGGTCGCCTTTTATAATAACGTTGCTTTTTTGGGCAGCCAGTTCACGATCAAACTGTGTAGCGGTAACCTCAATGGTCTTGTTCTCGGTAAACCTGCGCGATGTTTCTTTTACCACGGCAAAAGCCTCGGGTAAAATATTCATTAATATATCTTCAAGTTCCTTATTGCGGTCTTTTTCCAGCTTATCTAGTTGAGTGTACAGGGTAACCTTTTCGCTTACCTCCATATTCAATTCAGTTTCGGTACGGGTTTTAATAGCCTGTATCTCGCCGTCAATTCCGGCAAGGCCGGCTGCAATGGTCTCTTTAAATTCTATGGTTTTGGCTCTAAGCTCATCATTACTTAACTGATCAAGCTTGGCATATGCAGCCTTAACTTTCTCAACTATCGGCGAAAGGCCTTTAACGTCTCGTTCTGATTTGCTTCCAAAAAGCTTACTGAAAAAATCTAACATATTATTTTTATATAATGCACCAAACTCAATAATTGCGCCAGTGCAATTTTAAAGTCATTTTGACATACAAAGGTAAGGTTTTGAGCTGAAAGGAGAAAGGTAAAGGGCATGACAGTTAACAGAAATGTTATTGATGGTAGGTAATTTTTCGGGTTTGAATAATTTCGAATTTATTTGAATAGCTATCCTTCCTTCTTTTCACAACCCAATTCCCTTTTTTGTCATAAGTATAGTTATATAAAGTTGTACTTAATTTATCAGGCGACATCACATTATAGTAATATACACTTTTAATAATATCGCGATTCTCATTATACGTCATAAACACCTTATCTATTAAATAGCCCCCGCTATTGTAGGTTGACTGAGTTATTCTAAGTCCATTTTTATCATATGTAAAAACCTCTTTTGAAGGACGGATATCAATACCATACGTTTCACTATAAATTTCAATCAGTTGGCCTTGCTTATTGTATTTGAAAAAGTATCTGACAGGCTTAAAGTATGTACGTTGATTGGTGGACATGTTTTGCTGAACTAAATAACCCCGGGTATCGTAAATATTGGTATAAACAGATAGAATCTTACTCCCTTTAACTGTAGTAAGTTTCAATAGTTTTTTCTTATCGTCGTATTTGAATTTCCAAATTTGGGCCGGCGATTGCAGGCTATCAGAATTTACTGCATTAATGATGTAACCTTGTGCATCGAATAAGGAAACAGAACTTGAATTTATGATATCAGGATAGATACCATAATATGTTTTTTTCATCGTAGCCACTTTACCCTTTAAACCCTCCCTTACATTATCTGCCGTTATTTGGCACACGCCTTTAACAGATATACCCATTAAGGCTAACAAAATAAAACTTCTAAGTAATCTGCTCATGAATTGCGCTTAGGCTGCCTGCTAAATTTACAATTATCTCATCAAATAATTCATCTGCACATTTGCACATCTGCATATCTGCACATTAACTATATTTGCCCGTATGAATATCCTGCTCCTTGGTTCGGGTGGAAGGGAAAGCGCCTTCGCCTGGAAAATTTCTCAAAGCCCAAAATGCGATAAGCTTTTTATAGCGCCCGGTAATGCGGGTACAGGCCAGTATGGCACTAATGTTAATTTAAAAGTTACCGATTTTGAAGGCATCAAAGCTTTTTCTTTAGCTAACAATATTAAAATGGTATTGGTTGGCCCCGAAGAACCACTGGTAAAAGGGATCCATGATTTTTTCCTGGCCGATGAGCAGCTGAAAAGCATCCCAGTTATTGGCCCGCAGCAGGAAGGTGCGCAATTAGAAGGCAGCAAGGATTATTCAAAGGCGTTTATGCAACGCAATAATGTACCTACCGCCGCATCGCGCACGTTTACCCGCGATACCCTGCAGGAAGGTTTTGACTACCTGGCAACCACAGGCCTGCCCGTTGTTTTAAAAGCCGACGGACTGGCAGCAGGCAAAGGTGTTTTAATATGCCTTACCCTTGAAGAAGCCCGCCAGGAACTACTGGAAATGCTTACCGAAGCCAAGTTTGGCGATGCCAGCTCTAAAGTGGTGATTGAACAATTTTTACAGGGAATTGAGCTTTCGGTTTTTGTGATGACCGATGGCACCAACTATAAAATACTGCCCGAAGCTAAAGACTACAAACGTATTGGCGAAGGCGACACGGGGTTAAATACAGGCGGCATGGGCTCGGTTTCGCCGGTGCACTTTGCCGATGCCGCTTTTATGGAGAAAGTAGAGCAAAGGGTTATCATCCCTACTGTTGAGGGTTTGAAAAAAGAAGGCATCCCCTACAAAGGCTTTATTTTTATAGGATTGATGAATACGCATGGCGAGCCATGGGTAATAGAATATAACTGCCGCATGGGCGACCCGGAAACGGAAAGCGTTATGCCGCGCATCGAATCAGACTTTGTTGACTTGCTGCTTGGCGTTGCCGAAGGTAACCTGAACGAGAAAGAATTAATTATATCTGCCAAAACTGCAGCTACCGTAGATTGTGTAGCTGGCGGCTACCCCGGCGAGTATTTAAAGGATAAAACAATTAGCGGGATTGAGAACGTACGCGATTCGCATGTTTTCCATGCAGGCACCGCTTTAGATGGCGAATACATCAAAGCAACCGGCGGCCGTGTGCTGGCCATTACCAGCTTACAGGATAATATGTTTGATGCCCTGCAACAAGCTACTGCCGATGCTGCACGCATTTATTACGACGGTGTATATTTTAGAAAAGATATATGATTTGACCTTATATAACAGTCATTGTATAATGGCATTAAAAAGCGGTATTGAGTTTCAATGCCGCTTTTTTTATGGCGTAATAATTAACAGTT
>NZ_JAQBOI010000167.1 GCF_028288105.1 Mucilaginibacter sp.
TCTATCTAATGAAAAAAAGATTTCTTTTATGGCTCCGTTTTTGGTTTTGGATAGATTTTCTGGGGGTATTCTTATCCCTGACCTTAACAATTACTTACTTAGTTTGGGGGAACTACGCCTCAGAACATTTACAAAATTTATGGAGCAACCTTGCTGTTGAAATTGCAGGCGTTTGGATAAGCGTCCGTATAATTGATTTCCTTTTGCAGCGTAGTAAAAGCTTCCGGAAATCGAGGTTCCAAACGTTAGATAATTTAAATTTCTTTTACCGTAAGGTTCAGGACATTATAATATTCAGCACCCTGCATGAAGCTGATGTCCAAGTGCTTGGAAAAGAGGTTGTATACTTTGATAAAAGATGGGGCAACAGAAAGAAACAATTTTATAAAGACGAAAAAGAGCAAATTGATTTGTTAATGATAGAAATGAATAACATTTATCAATTTATTAAATCACAGCAGGACAAAACTGATCCCGATGTGGATTTTAAGAATAGATTGAAGGAAAAGGCATATTCTTTTTCTGAAAAATTAGAAGTTTTAAGATTAAATATCTGGGAAGAAACAAATCCTGATAATTGATCACAATTAATACTCCACAAACTCTTTTTGTGTAACCACTACCTGGCCTTTATTTTCGGTGGTGCTTATCAGCATGGTAATAAAGTAAAATTCGTTATCAAACTTGTAGATGTTGTTGTAGGCATCCTGCCCCTGAAACTTCATAATAAGTTTTGACCTGCGGGCCTGGGCAATTAAATTAACAATATGCTGAGGGTCGGTAGTATTGTATGTTACAGTGCGTAAAATTGTACCGTTAGATAGTTTGGCATTTTCGCCTATTGTTATGCTTTGCTCCTTAACTTTATTAGATATCGAACGGAAATGTTCTATCTTTTTCCCGTCTATCTCTTGTACATACTGATGCTTAAAAACATTCCCCAGGGTTAAATAGGTATGCGCCTGCCCATCGCTAAGGTTGGTAAGATTGGTGAGGTCAAAAAAAGAAATACTTTGCCCGTAGGTTTTTAGGCAAAGGCAAAACAGTAATACTACTAAACAGTACTTTTTCATTTACTTTGGTAAAGCGAATATAATATTTAATCGCTCACTATTGCCTACGGCTGATACGTTTTTTCGGCATGCTTCAGCACATCCCCCTTATAAAAAAGCACATTTTTAAATTCGCCGGTAATGTACCCCTGTGCCTGGTCTGTAAAATGTTTAGATGCCGCGTTAAACGATTGGCCGCCTGTTATAATGGTTTTTGCTTTTACCCTTGGCCCAAATTCAATTGCAGCGATAAAGCTATTACCAGAGTATCCGTAACGCTTGTTGGTTTCCATAGTTCGGCTCACGTAAGATGGCAACTGCCCAAAAAGCGACGAAGTTGAACCAACCGGCAAACTTGGTTGTTCATCGCTAAAGGTTAGCCCATCCGCCGGGCGCTGGTACCGGTTTATATCACCCCAGACCATTTTCCAGGTGCCAAATTTTTTCTGCAGGTTTTGCAATGCCGTGTTAAGAAATTCCAGCTGCTGGTTTGCCGGCAAGGTTTGCAGCATTTCCTTAGCCCTTTTTACCTGGTAACTGCCTTCGCCGGGTTTTGCAGCAGTAATAGCCCTAAACATTAATGTACCCCAGTCTACCGCTATAGTGGTAGCTACAGATGATGCAGCTGTACGCCTGTCCCATTGTTTTAATAAAGCTATGGGCTCTGCGAGTTTTGCCTTAGTGCTATCCGGTGCACCGTTATAAGCAGCAAATAAGGAAGGCAGCAGATCGTCAAACGCAGCCAGGTACTTGTCATACCCTTTCGCTATCAGGCCATCTAAGGTAATACCCTTTGCATTGCTCAATAAGTTTATGGCATTTATGCCCCTGTAATTTTCACCATCGGGCGCCATGTAGGCCGGGTATTTAGTTTTATCGGGACTGGCGGCACCTGATGATGTAAACGGCGTGGAATTGCAATTTTGTATGTAACCGGTAACTGGGTTATATACGTGTACTACTTCATCTACCCCGTGCAGGCCTTTCCATTCGGTAGCGGGTGTGGTACCATCAACCGGGAGGTTCCAGTTAAATTTTGGATCGCGTTTGGGCATAAAATTACCATACCAAAAAGCAATGTTGCCCTTATCATCGGCATAAACGGTATTGTTGCTGGTATTGGCCAGTAAACCCATCGCTTTTTTATATTGGGCCATGTTGTTTGCTTTGGTAATAAGCCACGATTCCAGCAGGGCATTATAGGAACGGTTATTATGTTTCAGCGCCAGCCATTTCCCATCCCTGCTTGCTATTACCGGGCCATGATGGGTATAATAAGCTGTTATACTATGGGGACTATATTTGCCCCCCTGTTTTACATTTAATTTAAGCTGCCGGATAATTACGGGTTTAAGTTTCCCATCATACTCATAAAACCATTTGCCATCCTTTTCGGTCATTTTTTCGGCATACAGGTCGCCCACATCGGCATAGCTGCTGGTATGCATCCATCCGCAATGGCTGTTAAAACCCTGGTAAATGAAAAACTGCCCCCAGGTAACCGCGCCATACGCCTGTAACCCTTCCTCGCTGTTCAACCCCACCTCGCTTCTGAAATAAAACGGGACATGTGGATTAATGTAAAGCAGCGCGTGGCCCGATGCAGAGCGCGAGGGCGCAATGGCAAACCCGTTAGATCCTATTTCCCTTTCCGCATCGTCCTTAATAAGCGGCTTTGATTCGTAAACAGATCCTGTTTTATTATCGGCACTGTAAAACGCTTGGGTTTCACGTGGCGAAACCCCTCCTGTTTCAGTAGCAGCTACACTGCCATCAGTAAACATCAAAGCATACCAGGGCTTAAACTTCGTAAATACAAGTGGCTTTACCTCGGGGTGTTTATATAGATAATAATTTATACCATCGGCAAAGGCATCCATCAGCTTTTTAAAATACGGCGGGCTTTGGTTATAATCTTTTATAGCATCGGCACTATCGGCTATAAGCTGTAGTTGTACATCTTCAAACAGGCGGCTTTCACCATCAGCTTCGCTTTGCCTGCCCAACTGATAAAGATAATTACGTTCAATACCTTTAAAATTATCTTCGCACTGGGTGTACATTAAGCCAAAAACTACTACCGCGTCTGTTTTGCCGTAAATATGCGGCACGCCGTAATTATCACGTATAATAGTAACTGCCTTAGCCTGCTGTTTATACCGGGTAATTTCGGTAGTTGAAAATTTTTGCGCCTGCGTATTAACATTAGCGCCCAACATATAAAGTAAAAACAGGGTGTATAATTTTTTCAAAACGATAAGTTAACGTTTGTAATTTAAATTAAAATTCTTCTCAATTTAAAACGATTTGCTAAAAGCCATTTTCATTACACCAATAAATCACTAAAACTCTTATTAAAAGCGGCTTAACAAAAACTGTCTATAATATAGTTCAGACTGCCTTACTGTTTTTAACGATAGCTCACCCTAATAATACGATCTGCGCTGTAGCACTCTGGTAAAATGATGCGTATAAGTTAAAAAATAAACAAACATATTTCTGTAACATTTATGTGTTTGAAGCGACTTATAACATAATATGTTTTAAAGACAGCTATTCAGCATGTATCTTTGCCGCTTAATTAAGCTTTAAAAAGTTTAGGAACACTTATTGCTGTGTAACTTACACATAAAGAATACATTAAAGGATTATTGAGCAAACCGCAACGGATTGCTATAAAGAACTTAGGTAATAAAACATGTTATCTGAGGTTTAGTTGATCAACATTATTTGAATGATGTTGTGTGCGTTCCGGGGTGAGATACGGAACGCATTTTTTTGTCAAATTCTTTTTTTAGAGGAGCCCCTGATTCACCAGGGATTTGGTATCTATCTCATCTTCATCATTAATGTTAATGGCGTTCCCTTCGGTCGGGCTTTACACTCATACTGCACAGGCATTAATCACAGGCCGGTATCCATTCCAATCCCTAACGCGAATAAACAACTGGTCATCCCGAATTTGTTTCGGGATCCCACAGGACAAGCCTCCCCGCATGTCGAGAATAGCATGAGAGGTGCCCAAATAAATTCGGCATGATAGTCTGAGGGATTATGCATCCCTAACGCGAAAACTAATTAATAGCTTCTTCTCAGATCTGCTTCCTGTACATGGCCATCACCAGCAATACCATGCGGTTATAGGTTTCCAATCCTTCGGGTTGATTGTTCACCTTCAAAAAGTTATCGTAAAATATGCTTGTAATGGTGTTTATTTTATTTTGGTACGAGAGCCAATAAAGGCGTTCGGTTTTAAAATCGGCCAAAACTGCCGGGGAGATCCGTGTTTTTAGTTGTTTAAACAGCACTGTATCGGTGTAACGTACAGTATGCATAAACTCGTTAACCGCCAGGTTATAGGCCGAGTAGCGTAACAACCTATCTCGCGAACCTGTGGCGGCCATAAAACCTACAAAATTCGCTTCATCCTCGGCACCGTAACCCATCTGGTGCGACATTTCATGGCAGGCTACAAAAGGGCGGTTAAATACCGGCATCTGGTAATTGATTTGCGCTTCGCTGGTAAAGGGGTTGTAATAACCAGATGTGCCAATGTAGTTAAGCAAGGGGGTAAGTAACGATGGTTTTATTTCGGGGCTGTAGGTTTGATATTCTTTTGATGTGTCCGAGAGTTTAAGCACCGCCCTGATAGCCGTTTTGTATATAGAATCGTTGCCCTGCTTTAGATCCTGCGCTGTTACCCTGGCCCTGCTGGCGTTTGCACTATCAATAAGTATGGCAGTAACCTTTTGCAGTTGGGCGGTAGTGAAAGAGCTATCGCGCAAGTTTAACCGCTCCCCTGCCGACGGGCGAAAATAATTTAGCCCCCAAAACAGGTAAAATATTAATACGCCCGCCATTACACTAATTACAATGCCGGCTGTAAAAATGCCTGCCTGCATAAATCTCCTCTTAAAACATAATGCAATAAGCCTTACCAGTGCATATATGATATAGCCTATTACTACAAGGTATATTACATCGCCAAAGCTGAACGGGAAGATGTTAAAAACAGGATGAAGTACGTGGCAAATGAACAGGTAAAGCCCTTCGGAGTAATACTTTTCAACCGCCTGGGGATGGTCAGAGAATACCATTAACAGGTTAACAGCCAATATAAGGGCGAGTATAATTAACCCTCTTTTTATAAAAGCCTTACCTTGCTGTTTTTGCATGTATGGTGGTAAATATAATGTTAAAATACCGGCAAATATTGTTCTTTATTTTAATATAGCCCAACAAAAAACCCCGGCATAGCCAGGGTTTTTATATAATTTTTACAAATAGCAGCCGAAATTATTTTACAGCTACCGGCACCGAAAGTTTATCCCAGTTTAATGAGAAACCTTTTGCGTTTATTTTATAAACCAAACGCTCGTTCATTGCAGATTTTACAGGCTTAACGGTTACACGCAATGCATCCTTTGTTTTATCGTACTTGTAAGCACCCCATTGTTTGGCTACTTTATTAAAAATAACGGTCCAGGTGGTTGCAGTTGGTATAACAAAAAACCCATAGGTACCTGCGGGCAGTTTCTTACCCTGTACGGTAATATCTTTGCTGGTAGTAAACACGGTAGCCTCGTTTGCACCGGCACGCCAAACCGAATCTAAAGGCACCAGTCCGCCATATACTTTACGGCCTTTTACCGATGGGCTGCCATAATTAATGCTTATTGTAGCACCGTTAACTTTGCCGCTTACGCTATCGCGCGGACTTGCAACAGGCTTATCTTGCGCGAATGTAATAACAGAAAACAGCATAGCGAATGCAAACAGCACAGCCGCTTTTAATTGAATAGTTTTTTTCATGATAGTATTACTTGTGGTTTATCTGCAATAAAGATAAATGAATTAACCTAAAACATTTGAAAAATTTGCTTAATGAGTTGAAGGCAATAAAACTTTCACGCAATCAGTACGTTATATATGTATAATTCACATTGCAGTTAGGAATTGACCGAAAGGTTAAACAATTGTTGTGAGTTTTTGGCCCCTGCCGAAAGGCGGGGGTTTTTTTGTGAAATTACCTCATAAGTTTTCGTTCCCATTAAACTTATATTTGTGTCGGGATGACCAATAATTACAAGCCTTTTTACCTGTTACTATTTATACTGGCACTGTTAGTTAGTTTTGTTGGTATTACTACCGATTTTTTTACCGACGACCCGGGGCTTTACGCGTCTATCTCTAAAAATATGCTGTACAAGCACGATATGCTACAGCTATTTACCTACAACCGCGACTGGCTGGATAAACCACACTTCCCCTTTTGGGCGGCTATGGTAAGCTTTAAATTGTTTGGCGTTAGCGTTTGGGCATACCGCTTACCTGCCCTGCTATTCTTTTTGTTGACTGCGCTTTATACTTACTTGTTTGCCCGCAGGTTTTACGCCAAAGAAATTGCCTTAACTGCTGTTTTGATATTTATGACAGCCCAGCACATCTTGCTATCTAACCTTGATGTTAGGGCCGAGCCTTATTTAATGGCCCTGCTAATTGGCAGCATTTACCACATTGCCCGGTATAACGATAAGCCGGTATTTAAGCATTTGCTGTTAGCCGCCCTGCTTACAGCCTGCGCTATCATGACCAAGGGCGTATTTGTGATAGTGGCAATTTACGGCAGCCTACTGGGCCAGCTTATTTATCAGAAAAAGTTTTTGCAAATATTTTATGGCAAGTGGCTGTTATTGTACCTGCTTACTTTTGTTTTTACCCTGCCCGAGTTTTATGCGCTGTACATACAGTTTGATCTGCACCCGGAGAAAATCGTTTTCGACAGGCATAATGTGAGCGGTATACGTTGGTTTTTGTGGGACAGCCAGTTTGGCCGTTTTGTAAACAATGGCCCTATTAAACAAAAAGCATCCGGCGACCCATTCTTTTTTATACATACCATGCTCTGGGCTTTTTTACCATGGTGCCTGCTGTTTTATTACGCTGTTTATAAAAGCCTGAAAAACATCTGGCAAAAAGTTAAACTCCCGGAATACTACACCTTAAGTGGTGGCTTGCTTTTGTTAGTATTGTTCTCGCTTTCGCGTTTTCAGCTGCCTTTTTATACCAATATATTGTTCCCGCTGTTTGCCATAATAACTGCACCCTATTGCTTTAAACAACTAAGCCGTGCCGGTGAATATTACAGAAAGATAGTGCTCCTGATATTTGCGGTGTTACTACCGGTAATTATTATTGTGATACACATTTATCTTAAACCTGTATCTAACCTACCGTTTGTTATTGATTGTTTATTGTTTGGGTTGATGGCCGCGCTCATCATTATAAAAGTAAAGGCACATGCCTATCGGGTTTTTATGCTTACCTGCTGCGCGGTGTTATTTGCCAATTTTTATTTGAACACCGTTCTTTTCCCAACTATCGCGTCGTATAACGGCCAGGTAAGTGCGGGCAAATATGTTAATCGGCCCGAATTTGACGATGCCCATATTTACTCGCTGAGGATGGCAAACAATATATTCCAGTTTTATAGCAACAAACCCGTTGATTTTATATTTCCCGAAGATTTTAACGCATTTAAGCCAACAGGCAAGGCCATCTTTTTTGTAAGTCAGCCCACGCTGGATTATCTTACAAATACCCATGCCGATTTTGAGATCGTTAAAACCTTTACCGATTATCCGCAGGAAAACATTTTACCCGCTTTTATAAACAATGCCACCCGCCATAAGGTACTGGCCAAAGTATACCTAATAAGTAAATAGCCAATAATAACTTACTGCACATTATACTTATAAACCGCCCTGCCAATATTCCCGGCATTATCAATACCCTCAATTACTATACGGTACTTGCCGGGGCCATCGTTAAAATAATTAAACATGGCATTGCCTGCATCATTGGTTATTAGGTTGGGTTTCCAAAATATTGTTGTGCGGCCTTCTGCAGAGCCTTTTTTTGTTGCCTCGTAAACCGGCGAATAAAACTCACGCGCCCGGTAAAACCCTTGTGGGGTTATGGACAGTATCCCGGGCGACATTTCTTTGCTTATTTCGCCCGTACTGCCACCCTGTTTTGTATTGATAACAATAACACCCGCACCGGCCCCCAGGCCATAGATGGCGGCATTAGCTCCCTTTAAAATCTCAACCGACTCTACATCGCCGGGGTTTATATTATCAATATCCCCCGAAGTAATTGCCCCATCAACAACTACCATCATAGGCTCTAATACTGTTGCGCCGCCCGATATTGCAGCACTTGTTATTAAATAGGCTTTGCCATTGGTAAACTGAATGTTACGGGCTATGCCGGTTAAGCCCTGCGAAAGCGTGGGGTGATTTTTAAACTGTTTATTAAATATGATCTGATCGGCATTGCCGGCACCGGCAAGGCTTGCGGTTTTATAATTCAGCTTCTCTTTTATGTAAACAGGTTTCAAAGCCCTTGGCTTATCGGCACCAGGCTGGTCAACAATTGCACCGATATACTCAGGCAGCTTTTCATTCACTTTTCCCTCCGACAAATTATTCGGGCTTAGCGGTAATGCTGTGTTGGTTTTATCTAACAGAATTTTTGCTTTATTCCGGAGCGATTTATTTTCGATATTCAACAAAAACTGCGTCCCACTTGCATATTCCATGTTGGTGAAACTGAACTTACCGGCAGCATCGGTTGTTACCGTCGTACTTTGCCCGGTTGCCGGCAGCATAAGGGTAACCTTTTCATTTGGTGCCGGGGTGCCTGCCTTGGTTATCATGGTGCCTTTTATCGGCATACCAAATTCAGGCTTGTAAGCCATTGGGGCAGGCGTCTCATTTAAAAGTTCTTTCCATTGAAAGCGGCGGTAACCCTGGGTGAGCATTAAAATATCCAGGTTGTTGCGCGTATCGGTGTTTACATTGTTAAAATAATAGCCGGGCTGTTCAACATATCCGCGCAGGTCTGATGTAAGCAGCAGGTCTGAAAATATAGAGCTTTCTTTATCCTCATTTGCGGGCACTTTGCTTTCATCAATAACCGATACCGAGAAATTCCCTACCGATGCCTTATTCTCCGACAGTTTGGCGTTAAGTGTGATATGTGCTTTATCCTGGCTGGCATACGTTATTTTATCACTGTTTACAGTAAAGACAAGATCATCTGCATTTTGTATAAATACCAGGCGTTCGCTTAATGGTACCCCGCTTTCCGAAAACAAGGTGATTTGGGTGATGCCCGATTTAAGGTCCTTCTTTGGCAGATCGAACCCTATTACCTGGTTGTCTAATACCGTTTTCACGGTTTTCACCACACCGGCCGAATAGATAACCACCGATATTTCTTTGTTCTTATTTTCTAAATAATAAGGTTTATTGGCGTTAATATCTATCGATAGCTTATTCAGGTCGCTGTTGTTAACGGATAGCGACATGCCTTTTGCCTCGGGTTTTGGCAAGTCTATAGTATTAGCTGATCCATCCGGATAGGTTATTTTAGCTTTATAGGTTTTGCCATCCTCGGGCGTAATATATACTTGCCCCATGCCCAGGTGTGTCGAGGTGAATTTAGCAACGGCTACATTATTATTATCAACTACAATGCCTTTTATATAGACACCCATGCCATTACTACCCACTGCTTTAAAAGCTATCCTGCCCGGTACTGCTGTTACAAAGGTACCGCCTTCAGGAAAAAACTGCACATCGGTTTTATTATCGGTGGCCTTTGCCGGCGATACCTGTGCTATACTTTTACCGTTAACCGCTATTGTTTTATTAAAGAAATAAGCATTCCCCTCGTTTTGCATCCACTGTGTGTACGCCCTTACCCTATAATTGCCCTTCGACAAATAGTTAGGCAAGGCAAAATCGCCCCAGGCCAGCCCGTTTTTAAGCTGCAAAATCAGCGATTCCATAATGGAATCATTCTTGCTTACCAGATCTACATGCAGCACACCGCTAATTTTCGACAGCTCGTGGCCCTCGCCTGCGGTTACATAGGCTTTAAAATAGATGGTATCGCCGGGGTTATAATAAGGTTTATCGAAATGTAAGTATGCTTTTTCTATAACCCTGTCTGTTGATAGTGTTTGCAGCCGGTTTACTACATTTTTTATAGTACCCTCGTTTTTTACAGGCACAACCTGGGCATGCAACGCGGCATTAAAGCAGCCCGTTGCAAACAACATTAAAAAAAGCTTTTTCATAATGTGAGATATTTATAACGATAAAAAACGGAGGTGTAACCCGCTTATAAATGGTATATAAATATACTGATATTCAGAGGAATAGTACAAACGAAAAATGGCCGCTGATAGTTATGAAAAATATTCCGCGTTAGGGATTGGAACGGATACCGGCACTTCGACTGGCTCAGTGTGACAGCCGTGGCTAAGGCCCGCAGGCGTATGAGTGTGAAGCCCGGCCAAAGGCAACGCTATGATGTAGCTTAAAAAGTACTACAAACGAAAGTATATGGCAAACCCATGCGGCGGGATTAGTAATATCTTGAATATTATTCAAGGTATTAATCCCCCGAATAACCAGCTGTCTGCACTATTTCCCGCACATAAAGTAGATTAGGATTATTTTACCTACTCGTCCTTTATTTCTTCCCAATAAACGGTTCCCTGGTAAATGCAATTTTTAGTTGCAACCTGTGCTTTTATTTTATCCAGCTCGGCCTTCACCTCATCGGGGCTTAGATCTTTTTTTAATGATGAATAGAAAATTACATAACCAGTCTTACTGTTTATGAATTTATAATGTTTGCCAGCAGCATTCATAATGATAATGCTTAATACCATTATATTAACACTATTTAACGGCAAATTGTTTTTAAAATTACTTGCCTGCCGGCTCGGTTGGCATTCCCTGATTGCCCTCGTCGCGCCCTTCTTTATCTTTATCCTTCGAGAACTCCAGTTTGCCAAATTTATAGCTAAGTGTTATACCAAACGAGCGGAACGGCAGTTGCCTTAAGCTTGATTGATTAAACGTAGGGCCCGATGTGGTTGCGTATTGGTCAATGTACTTGCTAAAGGGGTTACTTGCCACTAAACCAATGCTGGCTTTTTTATCCCAAAACTGCTTGCGTACAGCAATATTGTACCAGAAAAATTTGGGGCGTGTACCCTGTAAGGTACGCGATGAAGAATTGTAATTACCAAAAGCCTCAGCCATAAAATTAGACGGGAACTGGTAGCTGGCATTCAAATTAAAACGATACTGAAATGCCGTTATATTGTTAATACCCGGAGCATTATTGTTTCGGCTCACTAAAAAGATGTTACTACGCAGGTTAAGCTTGCTTGTTACAGGTACCGATGCGAAAATATTACCACCAATACTTGTTTGCGTACCCAAATTGGCGCGCTGGCTAAGCAGTACGTTTGTATATTCTTTACCGTTAACGGTTAAAACATCATAAGGCGTTGTAAACTGCTGGATATCATCGTTGTTACGGCGGTAAAAACTACCTATATAAAAATTGGCGCCGCTATTAAACGATTGATTGTAGCCTAACTCAAAACTGTTGCTTTTTTCGGGCTTTAAATTAGGGTTACCTGTGCTAATGTTGTTAGGGTCGCTAATATTATAGAAAGGGTTTATCTCGCCATAATCCGGCCGCTCGATACGGTAGGAGTAGCTTAACCTAACGCTTTGCGTAGGACTAATTTTATGTGATATAACTGCCGACGGGGCAAGGGTGTTGTAACCCGGAATTACCACACCGCCATAATCGGTACTGGTAGTAGTATACTCATTACGCAGCCCAAGTTTAACATCTAAAAAGTTTTTAAATAACGATGCCGAAGTTGACAGGTAAACAGCGTAGATGTTACGTTTGTAATTGAACGCGTAGCTTTGATCGGCATTATTAATATAAGAACCATCGGCCAGCAAGCTATCTGTTTTGGTAACGTTCTTTAAATTTTCTAATACCGCTTTTGCACCACCTTCAATAGTAAAGGTTTTGGTTACCGGGTGCGTATAATCTACAGATATATTGGTTTCCCTATCGTTACCCGGGTTATTGCCCCTAATACCGGTAGTTATGGCATCGTTGTTTAAATAATCTTGCTGCTGAAAATAGTTTGATGTGTTTTTGCTGTTGCTGGTGGTAACCAATACTTCAAGTTCCTGGCCCTCTTTTTTAAATGTCTTTTTATAATCCAGGCTCAAATCGGTTGAGTAAGCACTGAATTTACTATCAGAATTACGCAGGCTCAAAATATCTGAAAGTATATTGCCGGCTCCATCGGTTATGGTTTGCTGTTGATTAGTTAAGCCGTTGTTATGGTTACCAAAATGATCAAAACCAACAGAAGCGGTTAATTCATCTTTAGGCGTAATGCTCCAGTTAAAGTTTATCCCCGATTGATAGCCGCTTCTTTTAGAGTCGCTGCTGCCTTTCTGAAACAGGTGGGTTACATCGCCGGCGGTATTGGTTGATGTACGATCATTAGTAGTTAGCACCGTTGAATTAAGCATGGCATTGCCGCTAAAAAAGGCGTTCACCCCAAAGTTGCCTTTACGGGCATTTAAGTTGAGCGAGCCGTTTTCCTGCCTGGTGCCCGCGGTAAGATTAACGCTGCCGTTTATACCCTGTACCTTGCTGTCTTTTAATATAATATTGATAATGCCACCCGTACCTGCCGCGTCATACTTGGCACCCGGGCTGGTTATTACTTCAATACTTTTTATTTGGCTGCCGGGTATAGCCTGTAAAGCATCGGCCAGGCTTGCGCCAAAAATGCTGCTTGGTTTACCGTTTATAAGGAAACGGATATTGGAATTGCCCTGCAGCTCCACATTACCATCAATATCTACAGTAACCTGTGGTACTTTCTTTAATACATCAATAGCCGCCCCGCTTTGCGCGGTTAAATCATTAGCAGCATTGTAAACCATTTTATCGATGCGGTTTTCAATGATCGGCGCTTTGGCAACAATGTCTACCCCTTTTAATTGATTTTGAACAGGCTCTAACAAAATATTGCCTAAAGCCACGTTATCGCCACCGGTAATAATTACATGCTCTATTGTATGGCGTTTGTAGCCTAAAAAGTCAATGGTTAATCTATAATCGCCGGCGGCAATATTATTTAAAGAAAAATTCCCTTTAGGGTCGGTGCTCATTCCATTGAACGGGCTTGTGCTGCCTTGTTTAAATATAGATACGGTGGCATAGTCAACCGGCTGTTTACTAACAGCATCGGTAACCTTACCATTTATTTTACCCTTACCGGCATCTGCCATTTGGGCCTTAATATTTAAGGTGGTAATTAATAGAATAACAAGAATAAAAAACGATCGCATAGTAAACCTCTTTAACTTTAGAGGTACAAAACTGGCAAGAAACTTTGGATTAATACTGATTTTTTACTAAGGTTTCGTAATTGTTACATATACACTATGTAACAATTAAAATATTAAAACCAGCGTACCTCCAATTATCAGCAATGCCCCCGTGGCCGTTTTTAGAGTGAGTGGTTCACCCAAAAATACAACAGATAATATAATGGCTAATGCCACACTCAGCTTATCTACCGGGGCTACCTGCGATACTTTACCTAACTGTAAAGCCTTAAAATAAAAGATCCATGACAAGCCGGTAGCACACCCGGAGAGTACCAGGAAGGTCCAGTTTAGTTTGCTAAGGCCGCTTATGCCGTGGTTAGTACCTTTGTACAACACAATTGCCCAGGCTATTAGCAAAATAACCACAGTACGTATAGCGGTAGCCAGGTCTGTATCAACCCCTTTTATACCAATTTTTGCAAAAATTGCAGTTAAAGCGGCAAACAGTGCCGATAATAGAGCATATATCCACCACATAAATAAATTTCTAAAAATTTAAATAATTATTGAGCTGATTGATTTAATAACCCGCTAGAAGAAAATATTTTCTCAAAAGTTAATATTACCAACTATTTTTCCACAAAAATTGGAAAAATTTTACAAGAAATTCATTTTTTTAACACGTTATTCTTATCTTCATCGTTTTAACCTAATATGATGAAAACTGATTTTGTTTATTCCCAGGAATCGGAACCGCACCGCATACGTACTAAGAAGATACTAAAGCAGTTTCCACAATTGCGGAATTTAATAGGAAAAAACCCTAAAACCATTTGGGCCATAGTTGGCCTGGTGGCCTTTCAGGTAACACTGGCCTGGTTTCTACGCGACCAATCGTGGTGGCTGATATTTGGCGCTGCTTATTTATTAGGCGCCTTTGCAGACCATGCCCTGTTTGTGATGATACACGAGTGTACCCACCAATTATTGTTTAAAAACCGTAATGCCAACCGCTGGGCATCCATGTTTGCTAACTTACCGCAAATATTGCCAAGCGCTATATCATTCGAAAAATATCACATTAAACACCACTCTTTTCAAGGTGTACACGAGCTGGATGCCGATTTGCCTAACCGTTGGGAAGCAAAGCTGATCAGCAATTCTTTTTTGGGTAAAGCATTATGGCTATTGTTTTTCCCGGTGTTTCAACTGTTCCGTTTATCGCGCTTACGCGAAATACACCCTTTTGATGGCTGGATATTAACTAACTGGATACTACAGGCAGTATTTACCGCTGTAATCTACTACTTTATGGGATGGCCTGCGGTAGCGTTCCTGTTGTTAAGCTTCTCGTTCTCGGTTGGCCTGCACCCGCTTGGAGCCCGCTGGATACAAGAACATTACTTAACCCACAGTGTTGAGCAAGAAACATACAGCTACTACGGCAACTTAAATGCGGTAGCTTTTAACGTAGGTTACCATAACGAGCACCACGATTTTCCATCAATACCCTGGAACAAACTGCCGCTAATTAAAAAAACCGCGCCAGAGTATTATGAAACTTTATACTACCACACTTCGTGGACAAAGCTATTCTTCCAGTTTTTGTTTGATAGGGAAATATCATTATTCAACAGAATATTGCGTAGGGAAAGAGGTAAAGTAGCTATAACAGATGTGTCTAAGCCAGATGCAGAAATGAGCTTTACCAAAGAAGGCGATTTAGCCCCTCAAAACTCTTAATTGTCAATTTAAAAGCATTAAAAAAAACGGTCCATAATAATATGGGCCGTTTTTTGTTTTATAAGCTTAACTATGTTTAAAAGTAAAGCGTTAAAAATATTTGTTCCGATGGTAAGCCTGTTGTTTATAGCTGCGTTTACCAAGCACCGTTTGTATGATAAGAAGCATTTGCCCGAAAGCCACCTGTATTCTAAACTGATGGATGAAACTTCGGGGCTGGTGGCCTCGGATTTAAACCCTGATATTTATTATGGCCACAATGATAGCGGCGACACCAGCCGTTTCTTTGCTATTACTCCTGATGGTAAACTAAAAACAATAATAAATTATACCGGAGATACCACCACGAGATTAGGCGTTCGCGATTGTGAAGATATAGCTGTTGGCCCCGGCCCTGTAAAAGGCAAAAGCTATGTTTATATAGGCGACATTGGCGACAATAGTGCCAATAGAAAATTCATCACCGTTTATCGCGCCGAAGAAAAAAGCTCATGGGGAAAAGATAGTGTTGCCCACGCTGTACCTGTACCACTTCACTTAAAGTATCCGGATGGTGCAAAAGACGCGGAAGCCATGATGATAGACCCTATAGAAAAACTGTTATATATTGTTACCAAACGGGGCGATAGTGTTGGGGTGTATACATCGCCCATTAAATATAAAGCTAATGATACGCTTACCCTCACCTTTAGGGGCAGGCTGTTTTTTGAGGGCATAAAACCTTTTAAATGGGTAACCGCGGCCGATATATCGCACAATGGCAAACAAATTTTGGTTAAAAGCTACGAGAGGGTTTACTATTGGCAGCGCACAGCAAACGAAACTATTTGGCAAACCCTGCATAAAGCCCCGCGCGAACTTCCCTATAAGCAGGAAAGACAAGGTGAAGCAATTGCCTTTACACCCGATGGCAAAGGTTATTACACCACCAGCGAGGGCGTGTATGCCCCTATTTATTATTATAAAACGCCGGAGAATTAATTTACGCCGTTAAGCTACGCCAAGTCAAACGTCTACACTTAAATGGGCATTACTTGCCTTTCAATAATGCTTTAAAATCTATTTTATCAAATTGATATTCGGGCAGTTTGGTATTAACAGACTGGTTAATCACCATATCAAAATTGCCCGCGCTTTCTCTTGCAACATATAGCTTGTACCTATACGCTTCGGGCAAGGTTTTATCTTCCCATACGGCAATCATTTTTTCAGGGTCGACAATATATATAGTAATGTTTGATGACTTAACGAACTGATAAATTGGAAGTGATTTTAGTGTGTATTTATTCGTATTAAGCTTTTTAAAATCGAGTATTGGTTTAGGCTCGGGGCCATCCATACTATAATAGACCAGGGTACTATCTGTAAGCACCCGCATACCTATATTAGCCGTATTACATGGCGAATAGAGGTAATAATTGCCTTTATAAAGATAAAGCGGTAACCATTCTTTTGGTAATCCGGTAATATTATATTTCTTAAGTGGTTTACTATAGCGCACTTTTAAAACTTTATAACCCGCATTATAAGCTATGCTATCATTATGGTCATACTTAAAGTCCTGCAACGCTTTATAGGCCTTTGCCCATCTATCCTTTTCAATATAAACGGTATGGTAATAATCTTGGGTCGTATCTTTTTCTATAAAAACAGTATCAATAGGTTTAGCTTCTTTTACAGTTGTACCTACTTTTTTCTCCGGGCTTTTACAAGCCGAGAACAGGAGCAATATGTATATCAGCTTTTTCATCACCTAAATATAGCTAATTTATCCCGCCTTTGATCTTTACCGTTCCCACATAATCATTCACATAATCTCGCGGTGCTTTACCCGTAATATTCTTAAATGTATAATTAAAATTAGTTATACTGCTAAAGCCGCAGTTATAAGCAACATCGGCAATGTTATTAAGATTGCCGTTTACCAATAATTTGCAGGCCTGGTTTACCCGTACTTTGTTTACAAAGGCAGTGAAGGTAAGCCGGGTATGTTTTTTAAAATACCTGCAAAAAGCATTTGGCGTTAAATGGGCCTGGCGGGCAACTTCTTCAAGGGTTAAGGCGCTGCCATAATTGTGCATAATATAGTTGTATACCGATGCAATGCGCATCCCCTCCGGGTCTGTCATAGAATGGGTGTAACTGCCGGCCGATAAGGGTTGTATATCTGTTAACCCACACATCGCGTTTAGCATCTCAATAAATACCGACATTTGCAAAGCACCCCTGCTGTGCTGAATACGATCAATAAACCCCGAAAATACCGACCGCATTTGCATTGGTATTTTAAACCCTGTTTGCCATTGTTCAAAAAAAGAGCGTACGGCCTCCATCTCCGGTAAGTTAAACATGGCAGCCAGTTTCCCCACCGGGTCAAAGAAAACAGTTAATGCCTCTATCACCAGGGTGCTATCATCATCAAAATATTCGGGGTTGCTTTTAAATAAATGCGGCAGATTTGCGCCCAGCACATATACTTCGCCGGCCTTAAAAGCATGCATGCTATTCCCTGCAAGCAAAGTACCTTCTCCTCTCTTTATCCAGGTTATTTGCACTTCGGCGTGGCGGTGCAAATGCGGATAAAAATGCGACATTATCTCTTCCTGCACTATAATAGTTTTGCCATGTGGTACAGGAATGGTAAAGGGAAGTACTTTCATGCGGCAGTTACTGATTTATTAAATTACTGATTTAGTGATGGCCATGATTTGAATATCATTAATTATAGCTAAATTTCTTCAACATTTAATTCTATAAATCATTAAATCAATAATTCTATAATTTTTTCACATCCGTGGCAACCTTTACGTAACATTTACCGTGATGTATGCAGATAAGGTAGCAATTTAAGGATAAACAGGGAACCCTAATATGGGCGAAGAAGAACTAAATCAACTGGTAAGGGGCTGTTTAAAAGATGACAGGTTGAGTCAGAAGCTGTTGTATAAGGCTTTTTATGGCTTTGCTATGGGCATCTGTTTACGGTATGCTACAAACAGGTATGAGGCTTCAGAGATCATGAACCAGGGGTTTTATAAAGTCTTCAAAAACTTAACTAAATATGATATTACTAAGCCTTTTAAGGCTTGGCTTGGCCGCATTATGGTAAATACATCAATAGATTATTACCGGTCAAACTTAAAAATAGCCTATACAGAAGAATTGGAAAAGGCCGAACACATTAACGATACAGAGCTTGCAGACAGAAATTTAAATTACAACGAGTTACTGGATATGATAGGTCAGTTACCACGTGCATACCGCACCATATTTAACTTATTTGCCATTGAAGGTTACACACACGAGGAAATAGGCGACATGCTGAACATCAGCACAGGCACATCAAAATCAAACTTGCATAAGGCAAGAGAAAAATTAAAAATAATGATAGCTAAAAGCAATAAAATGCCGGGCTTAGATAATACAGGCTTAGATAACAGACAACAATCAAATTCAAATAATATAGTATCAATAACCCACACAGACTTATCCCCATCTTTTGTGAAAAACATTAGCAAACAATGAAAGACGAAAAAGAAGATAGTATTGATAAATTGTTTAGCCAAGGGTTAAATGACCCTGGAAGCAATGCATCGTACAGGGAAGAGGACTGGGACGCGCTGGAGAGCATGCTGGAGGGCAAGAAGCCCAAGGGTATCATTTACAGGTTAGCGTATATAATAAGTGGTATTGCCGCGCTGCTATTGCTTGTTCTTGGTTGGTTGTTTTTAAACCCTGCAGAAAAACCTGATAAAACAACCCCGCAAGTGGTTAAAACAAAACCGCAGGCAAAACAAGATTCCGGTAAGTACGGCACGCCCGTTCAGCAACTGGCAGATCGCAAAACACAAACGCCTTCGGCAGGTACCGACAGTGCAAATAACGCACCCGGTAAAAATCGCCCGGGCAAATCGTTCTTTACCTTATCTGCTGATGCGGGCGGCCGTAATACTGCCGGCCAGATTGCAAAAACAGATGCCGCACCTAAATCGCCGGCCATAAAAACACCATCTGATACCATTATTATCACCGATAAAGCGGTTAACAACATGGCTGTTAATAATGCAAAGGTTGATACCATTATTACAGATAAAGCTGCGGCTAACCTGGCAAATAATAATGTGAAGGTTGATACTATTATTGTACCCAAAGCACCTGTATTGGCATCGGTAGTGGATGATATTAAGCCGAAGAAAAAGTCAACAAAAACAACAACATCATCAGGTGGCTTTAGGCCGGCATTTGCTTTAAGCTTTATTGCATCACCGGATATTAACAGCGTGAAAGGGTTTTCGCAAAACAAGGTGGGTACTAATGCCGGGCTTTTGCTAACATTGGGCGTATCAAAAAAATGGAGTATATCTACAGGTGCTGTTTATTCTGATAAACCTTACTTAACTGATTTTGCCAATTACTCCAGCGCTTACAAATTCAATACAAACCCTACAAGTGTAAGTGCAAGCTGTATTGTATTAGATATCCCTTTAAATGTTGGTTACCAGCTTTATAACAGCGGTGGCAATAAGTTTAGTTTGGGCACTGGCCTTTCGTCATACTTTATGCTGCGCGAAAATTACACGTTCAATTATGCAGGCGAGTATCCGGGCGGGCCAACAAGCTATAATATCAGGAACAAAAACAAACATATAATGGGTGTGCTCAATCTAAACGCGACTTATCAGCGCGAGATAAGCTCAAAATTTGGTGTGGGCATTCAGCCCTATTTTAAAGTACCGCTTACTGGTATTGGTTATGGGCAGGTTAATCTTAAATCGGCAGGAGTTGCCGTGGCTGTAACGTGGAACATTAATACGAGAATAAAACCTTAGTAAAAACATGAAATATATCGGCTTAATTTTACTCGCCTGGTTTAGTATAAATCAGGCGGGACAGGACATCTATGCCTGTAAAAATGCAGTAGTAACCATTTATTCAAAGGCGCCAATAGAAGATATTGATGCCCGGTCTGACAAGGGAACATCAGTTTTTAATGCCGCGACCGGCGAGCTGGCCTTTAGTGTGCCCATACGATCCTTTAAGTTTGATAAAGCCAGGATGCAGGAGCACTTTAACGAAAATTATATGGAGAGCGATAAGTATCCGCAGGCAACTTTTAAAGGCAAAATTAACGAGAAACCCGACGTAACTAAAGATGGCACCTACCCGGTAACCGCTGCCGGCATATTTGAGGTGCATGGCGTAAAACAAACCCGCACAATTGCTGGTAAGCTCACGGTAAACGGTGGCGCTATCAGCCTGTCGTCGGAGTTTATGGTAGCCTGTAAAGATCATAAAATTGATATCCCTCAACTGGTGTTTCACAACATTGCCGAAACCATAAGGGTGCAAGTAAATGCAACATACACACCTTATAAATAAAAATCCCTAACACAATAATCATATGAAAAAATCCCTCTTATTCATCGCGCTGTTTTTAACAGCAGGCTTACTAAAAGCCCAAAACCCAACTACTGATACAACCGCCAGTAGTACCGATGCACTAATGAAAACTCTTAGCGCACCCGAAAAAGGAGAACCGGTTATCGCCACATTTAAGGCCACCCGCCTTATACTATCGCAAACCACCGAAACCGTTAAAAAGAAAGAACTGAACTTTTTGGTGATACACCGCTTTGGTGATATTGCAGGTGCGAACGGCGGCGGTAAAACAATGTGGGGACTTGACAACTCAACAGATATTTACATTGGATTTGAATACGGCCTTACAGATAACCTGAACATTGATTTTGGCCGCAGTAAGTTTGAATCGTTACTTGAGCTGGGTTTAAAATACAATATACTGCATCAAAAATTAGATAACAGCGTACCCGTGGCCGTTACTTTAATTGGCAAAACAGGTTTCAAAACCTATCATGCAAACACGCCTATATTTGATAATTATGCCAACCGTTTCTCTTACCTGGCACAGGCTGTTATCGCACGTAAATTTTCATCTGCCTTATCGTTGCAGGTATCTCCAATGTACCTTATTAACAATGCACCCTATCCCTTTTTGTATGGCAACGAAAAGAAGTTTTTCTCGCTATCTGCCGCAGGTCGTTTAAAAATCACCAAACGCATGGGTATTGTGCTTGATTATGTTCACCCATTCTCTAACTTTAGAGATAACAATGTTGACCCCAGGTTTTATGACGGACTTGGTGTAGGCCTCGAAATTGAGACAGGCGGGCACGTGTTCACCATAAACTTTACTAACGCGCAGGCTATATCCGAATTTAATTACCTGAACGATACCGAATCAAAATGGAGCAAAGGACAATTCCGTTTAGGTTTTACCATTTCAAGAATATTCGATTTCAACAAAAAACATAAATCAAACTATTAACCCTTATTAACCCCTACTACAAATGGAAAGACATGAATTTTTAGCAAAATTTGGTATAAGCATGGCTGCGGTATGTGCAGGCTGCAGTTTAATAGGTTGCGGCTCTAAAGGTAACGACCCGGCACCGGGCGGCGGCACACCACCTCCTAAACCGGGCAGCGGCAATGTATTCTCTGTTAATTTGGACACCGAGATGCAAAGCATAGGCAGCTCTAAAATATCAAACGGAATTATACTGGTGCGTTTAGCCGCAGGCGTAGCTGCAAGCGCGTTTACAGCGGTACAGGTTGCCTGCACGCACGAAGGCACAAGCATCAACTACAACACCAACCAGGGCATTTTTATATGCCCTAATCATGGCAGCGAGTTTAATACATCGGGTGGGGTAGTTTTAGGGCCGGCAACTTCGGCGCTTAAAAAATATACGGTAACTGTTGCGGGAAGCACTTTAACAGTTACGGCGTAATTAATTTTGAATTATTGATTTAGTGAATTAGTGATTGAAAAGCAGCTCCTGAAAATCAATCAATCACTAATTCACTAAATCAATAATTCACTAATTAGCATTAAGCGTAGCGATCCGGCGAAAACTGGCTGATACCTGTTGATGGTGTGGCCTGGTTTAGCAGATCGTCTATCAGCTTACCTGTTGCGGGTGCAAGGCTTAATCCCATCATGCCGTGCCCGGTGGCAACAGCCAGGTTTTTGTATTTGCCCGATAAGCCAATATATGGCAAACCATCCGGCGAACATGGGCGAAAACCAAACCATATATCTTTTTGCCGTGGTAAGGCAGGCGTAAAATCTGGAAAATATTGAGGGATTGATTCCACGATGCCTGCCACCCGGTTCATATTAACCTGCTGGTTTATCTTGCCTATTTCCATGGTACCGCCAAAGCGGATACTGCCGTTCATAGGGGTTACCGATACCCTTGCCTCGCAAAGCAGCGCTGGGATGGTCATTCGTTTTTGCGGCTCATCTACCATAAAAGAATAACCCTTGCCCGGCATTAACGGAACGTTTAACCCGGCCAGTTTTGCTATCCCCGGCGACCATGCGCCACCCGCTAACAGGTAAGCATCACCCGTAAAGCTTTTATCATTGCTGATAACCTGGGTTATTTGGCCACCGGCATGTTCCATATTGGTAACAGGTGTATTCCTGTGGATCTTAACCCCTGCTTTTTCTAAATGCTTTACCAGCCCGGCTATCAATTTATTAGGATACAAATGCGCATCACAGTGGTAATGTACAGCGCCCAACACATCCAGTTCAATATCCGGCTGTAGCTTGCGGCATTCATCGGCAGTAAGGTACTGCGCGTCGAGGCCTAAATGGGTAGCTTTTTCGGCGGTGTGGCGTTCTTCCTCTTCAAACTTTGGGGTTTTAAAAAGCATTAGTATGCCTTTATCGGCAAAGCCGAAATCAAAATCCGCGTCCTGTTCCAAATCCAGGTAAAGTTTTTTGCTGAGCATTGACAGATCCCGCAATGCCCCTGCCGATCGCTCGACATGGTGTTTATTGGCCGCTTTAAGGAATTTCCATCCCCAGCCTATCAGTTCGGGGTTTAAGGACGGCTTTACATAAAACGGACTTTTGCTATTAAACATCCACCTAATGCCCTGCTCTATCATACCCGGCGCTGCCAGTGGTATAAAATGGCTGGGCACTATCATCCCGGCATTACCGAAGGATGCATTATCGGTAAGGTCGCCCTGTTCCAGTATCTCCACTTCCCAACCCGATTTGTTCAGGTAATACGCCGAGAACAGCCCTATTATTCCACCACCTATTATTATTGCTTTACTCATTTGTTATTCTGTTATTCTAACCCGTCATTGCTTCGTACCTCGCAATGACGGTCTTGTTCTATATTCGCTATCGAAAATTATATCACCTGAAACCCAAACGCGTACGGGTCATCCTCATCATCAATTTTGATGGTGTTGTAGCCGTAAACCTTTGCCCAGCCTTCAATACCGGGTACAATGGCCGGTTTGCCGCCAAGTGTTACTTCATCCTCTACCGTGCCAATAAACTGACTGCCTATGATACTTTCATGGATAAATTTATCACCCTTCTTTAATAACCCTTTGGCATGCCATTGCGCCATACGGGCTGATGTACCTGTACCACATGGTGATCTATCAATCGCTTTATCGCCATAAAAAACAGCGTTGCGGGCGGTTGCCTCCGGCGATATGGTTTTGCCCGCCCACAAAATATGCGAACAGCCGTTTATGGTTGGGTTTTCGGGGTGGATGAAAGTATATTGCTCATTTATCCTTTGGCGTAAAACTCTGCTCCATGATATCAGCTGATCGGCAGTATGGTTTTCCAGTCCTTTAAAGTTTTCCTGCGGATCAACAATGGCGTAGAAATTCCCTCCATAGCTCACATCAATAGTTAACATACCCAGGTCAGGGCATTCTACTTGCAAGTTTTCGGCAGCCAGGTAGCTTGGCACATTAACCAGCTTTACCGACCTCACTTTTTTACCTTCCTGTTTGTAGGAGATCAAAACCAATCCTGCGGGCGCCTCCATACGCACAATGCCGGGTATTTTTGGCGTGATCAATCCTTCCTCAATAGCGATAGTTATAGTGCCGATAGTACCATGCCCGCACATAGGCAGGCAGCCGCTGGTTTCAATGAATAGCACAGCCACATCGTTCTGTGGGTTGTGAGGCGGATACAATATACTACCCGACATCATATCATGCCCCCTTGGTTCAAACATCAAACCTTTACGGATCCAGTCGTATTCTTTTAAAAAATGCTGGCGTTTTTCGCTCATGTTGCTGCCCACCAAGTTAGGCCCGCCACCGGCAACCAGCCTTACGGGGTTACCGCAGGTATGCGCATCTATGCAGAAGAATGTTTTATTCATGTTTTTCAAGTTGAAAGTAAAAAGTTTAAGGTTCAAAGTCACATTCAACTTTAAACCTTGAACTTTCAACTATTTACTGTGCTCCCCATTAAACAACCGCCATATGTTTAGCGGGTTGCCGTCTTTTAATTCATCGGGTAACAGATCGTTATCCCAGTTTTGCCAGCATACCGGGCGCACAAAACGTTTTATAGCGCCTGTACCAACCGATGTAAATCTACTATCCGACGTTGCCGGATAAGGGCCGCCATGCTGCATGGCATTACCTACTTCAACACCTGTTGGCGGGCCGTTCAGTATCACCCTGCCTGCCAACTTAGCCAGTTTATTAGTAATGCTTTTATACTGCGCAAGCTCTTCTTTTTCGGCCATTACGGTGGCGGTTAGTTGCCCGTGTAATGAATCTACCACTTGCTCCAGCTGCGCAACATCATCCGCTACTATCAGCATAGAATATGGGCCGAAGATCTCTTCCTTAAATTTTTTATCAGCCAAAAAGGCTGATGCGGTTATTTCGGTAACTACGGCAACACCCTGGTTTAAATTACCGGTATCAAGCTTATCTGATTTTGCTATTACACTAACGGCGTCATCGGCTATTACACTGCTTGATAATTTGTTAAAATTGGCACAAATGCCCGGCGTAAGCATGGTTGCTGAATTAACATCAGCTATCGCGATTGCAAGCGCTTTCTTAAATTTTTCTAACGCTTCAGACTTGACAGCCAACAGTAAACCCGGCTGTGTACAAAACTGCCCGGCGTTAGTGGTTATAGATGCTGATAACTTCGCCAGTTCTTCCGCACGGTTTTCAAGCGCTTTGGGTAATAATATAATTGGGTTAACGCTGCCCATTTCGGCAAATACCGGGATAGGCTCATCGCGTTCCCGCGCCATTTTCACCAGGGCCATACCGCCTTTAAGCGACCCGGTAAAGGTTACTATTTTAGTTTTGGGGTGTTTCACCAATGCTTCGCCAACGGTGTAACCGTCATCAAACAAAAGGGAGAAAACACCCTCGGGCAGGTTATGCGTTTGAGCGGCCTTTTTAATAGCTTCACCAACCAATGCACTGGTACCCGGATGTGCCGGATGCGCCTTTACCACTACAGGGCAACCCGCCGCCAAAGCAGAACAGGTATCGCCACCGGCAACAGAAAAAGCCATAGGGAAATTGCTTGCCCCGAACACTACTGCAGGGCCAATTGCGGTCAGCATTTTACGGATATCTATACGCGGCAAAGGTGTGCGGTCGGGTATGGCGGTATCAATAACGGCTTCCACCCAACTTCCTTCTTCCAGCAAATTAGCATACATATTTAGCTGACCGGTTGTACGCCCGCGTTCGCCTTGCAGGCGTTGCGCAGGTAAGCCGCTTTCGGCCATAGCACACTCGATCAGCGTATCGCCAATGGCGTTTATCTCATCGGCTATGCTGCGTAAAAAGGCTGCTTTGGTTCTCCCATCCGTTAGGCTATAAGTGGCAAATGCCTTATCGGCCAATTGCATGGTTTTATCAACATCAGCTAAACTGGCGGCATTAAACTCTGCTTCCAGTTCTTTCCCTGTTGCGGGGCTTATCGCTCTAAAGGTTTTGCTACCCTTTATATATTGATAACCAATTAAATTTTGTGTTTCCATAGTATTTTTATATTGTCAAGCCTTCGACAAGCGCAGACTTACAATTTAATGTTCGGTGCTTGTTATGGCAAAAGTGTTCACGTTCACTGCCGTGAACGCCTGTGAACATAAATAAATTATTAATAATCAGTAATTTAAAAATAAGCTACTGACAAAACATCGCCACCATTCATAAAGATAATGTCATTTCACATTTATTAGGTCGCTGATTTTAAAAATCAGACTGACAATTTAAGTATTAGCTAACCCCTGTCACATCAACCTCTGCCTCTACGCCCCAGCTACCTGCAGGCAGTTCCGGGCGGTTTTTAACCGCGTGGTTTATAATACCCAAAACCACATCGCGCTCTTTACCCGTAATTTTTAAACGCGGCAGGCGTACGGTTTCTGTCCCTAAACCGGTAACAGATTCGGCCAGTTTAATGTATTGCACCAGTTTTGGGTGGATATCCAGCTCCAGCACCGGTAAAAACCAGCGGTATATTTTAAGCGCCTCTTGCATACGCCCTTCTTTAGCCAAACGGAAGATGGCAACAGTTTCTTTAGGAAAGGCATCAACCAAACCGGCTACCCAGCCATCAGCACCCATAAACAGGCTTTCCAGCGCCAGCGTATCTACTCCGCAAAGTATAGCAAACCTATCGCCAAAACGGTTGATCATACGGGTCACATTACTCACATCGCGGGTTGATTCTTTAACCGCCTGGATATTCTTGTAGGCAGATAGTTGCTCAAACATATCCAGTGTAACCTCTATTTTATAATCGTAAGGGTTGTTGTAGATCATTATGGGCAGTTTAGTGCTTTTGGCCACATCTGTAAAATATTTTACAGTTTCCTCCACATCGGCCTTGTAGCGCAAAGGTGGCAACATCATTAATCCGTCGGCGCCATATTTTTCGGCATTGGCAGCACAAAGCAAGGCTGCTTTTGTAGTTTGCTCCGCGATGTTCAGCACCACGTAAGCACGCTTGGCAACCACTTTTACGGTGTGTTTCAACAACTCTATCTTTTCGTCGTCGGTTAAAACGCTTGCTTCACCTAACGATCCACCGATGATAATACCGCTTGCACCGGCTTCTATTTGTGCCTCAATGTTTTTATCAAAGGCATCAAAATCAAATTCATCGTTTTCGGTAAACTTTGTTGTTACCGCAGGGAATACCCCTTTCCATTGTACGCTCATAAAAAATATTTAATGGTATAAGTATGTTATTGCGAGAACCCTAACACCGCCCGCGATAACATGTTGTTAAATAATTATTGGGTTAACAGATCTACATATTTTACCTGCTGCGGAAACCATACCGTCATTTCACCCTTGCCCCGGTTGGCCCACGAATAGTACGGAATAGCAGTCAAGGTTTTATTAGCCGTGCTGATGTTTTGCCCGTTGCTATCAACTTTCACCCCTCTTACTTCGGATTTTAAAACGGTTACGCCATTTAGCAGATCAGCTTTATATTCGGATGTACAAGTTGTGGTTTTAGGAACAATGATATTGGCAGCCTTGCCGTCATTATCCTTCCATTCGGCGCAGTACATAATGGGGCCACGCTGTAGGGCAATTTTGCCGCCATCTTCCGGTAACTTATCATTAGCAATAACACGCTGCACATCCATCGGCAGGTTCATTTCTACCTTATCGCCTTTTTTCCATTTTTTGCTGATCACCGCGTAGCCGTTCTGCATTTGGTAATCAACCGGTTTGCCATTCAATTTTATAACTACCTTTTGGGTGGATGCCTGCTGATAAGCATACAGATCTGACGGGATAGCCTTGTTCTGCGCCCAACCCGGGATACGGACCTTCAGGTTCATATCCATGCTGCTTGCCGGGTTAACGGTAAATGCCAGCGCGCCATCCCAGGGGTAATTATTTTGCTGGGTTATCTGTAAAGTTTTGTTGTTTACTTTAATATCCCCGGTGCCGCTGATAAACAGGTTCACAAAAACATCGTTGCCGTTTTGCGCGTAAATATAACCGGGAATTGATGGCATTAGCCTAACCACATTAGTTGGGCAGCACGAACAGGTGAACCAACCCGCACGCTCACGCTCAATATCCGGGTGGTTAAATCCATCGTGTATCTGCATAGCGTTGGTGTAGAAGAACGATTTGCCATCCAACCCCACGCCCGAAATTAAACCGTTATACAGGGTTTTCTCCAGCACATCAATGTATTTTGAATCGCCATGCAGTAAAAACATACGCTGGTTCCAGAATACATTGCCAATGGCCGCGCAGGTTTCGTTATAGGCAGTGGCGTTTGGCAATTCGTAGTTAGCGCCAAAACGTTCGCCATCGCCAACAGCACCTATGCTGCCTTGCACATACATCTTTTTACCCACCATGTTATCCCAGATCTTATCAATGGCGGCCAAATATTCTTTATCGCCGGTTAAGGCGGCAACATCTGCCATACCCGAGTACAGGTACATGGCGCGCACAGCATGCCCCTCGGCTTCGTCCTGCTCAATAACAGGTTTATCATCCTGCCAGTAAACGCCGTTCTCGTAAACACTTTTGCTCTTTTTGTTATATTCTTTGTGGCCGCGTTCATCAATAAAAAACTTAGCCAGGTCCAGGTATTCTTTTTTACCGGTAATGCGGTACAGTTTCACCAAACCCATCTCTACCACCTGATGCCCGGGCGCCACATGCCTTTTGCCCGGCCCAAAGGTACGGACCAGCAGATCAGCATTTTTAAGGGCTATATTGAGGAAGTTGCGCTTACCGGTAGCCATAAAGTGCGCGGCGGCACCTTCATACATATGGCCGGCGTTGTATAATTCGTGGCTATTTTCCTGTTCTTTTACCCAACGCTCGGTGCCCAACCACGGACCAACATGCGCCGGGTCGATAGTGCGGGCGGTGTACAGGTAGCCGTCGGGTTCTTGCGCGCGGCCTATTATGGTGATCATTGAATCTACATAATGATCCAGCTTTTTATCGGGGTGCAGGGCAAGTGAATAGGATGCCCCTTCTATGGTTTTATAAATATCGGTATCGTCAAACGGGTAGGTGGTACAGAACTTGCCTTTGCGCTCGGCGGCCATCTGGAAGTTTTTTACCCTGCCTGTACTCTCGCAACGCTCAAATGAAGCCGGGATAGTTACCGTGCGGTTGGTTTCGATGCGGGATGTCCAGAAATGGTCGCTTAATTTCACGTTGGTGAACGCAACCGGTTGTATGGGATAATCCTGCTTTTGCGCGAGGGCGGAAAGACTGCAACTAATGAAAACTATTAAACAAAGCTTTTTCATGGATGAATGGTTGAAATTTTAAGCTAATCAAAAGTACAGGAAAATGTACCGATTGTTAATGGATTTTTACCTGATATTACCCATATATTACCCTAATTTACTACATATTGGCTGGCATAATGGTAATATACCGTATATCTCTTTTTGCTTCTTGCCAAAATGACGTAATCTCATTGATAAGCAAGTTAAACCCTAAATTATGTTTATATAAAATTATCACCCTCATTATCAGTATAATATACTTATTAATAGTACTATGTATTGCATAATACTATATTAAACATATATCTTTACAGAAATTAAAACAATTACTAAGATGAAAACTAAATTTAACTTCAAAACCACCATACTGGCCCTGCTCCTTTTGGTAGCAGGCAGTACCGCAACTTTCGCGCAATGCGATAAAACAGCAACCCTTACCTCATCAACCACAAATTACGTGGATGACAAGGGCGTTGTACAAAGAAGCAAAGAGGAGAATGTTATTATTACCATTACTCCAACCGACTTAACCATTGTTCCGGGTGATGATGATCATAAAATGACCGGCAAGATCACCTCTAAAACATGCGATTGGAAAGTGCCCTTTAAAGAAGGTAAATCAGTTATTAAAAGCACCGTTAGCGGCAATGGCGGAGATGAAAAACACGCTACTGTTACAATTGAAGGTAAGGACGGTAAAGTAACCTTAACCTTTGAAACCGAAGAAACGGTTGGTAAAAAAATACAAGTAGTAGCCGATAGGTTTGAATAGTTAATTATTTGGTATTGCTTTTTTGGATGGCGGGACGATGTGGTGCATCTCCCGCTATTTTTATATTAGGGTTAAGCAGTTACCCTCGTTAATACGATGTTGAAAATTAACACATTAATAACAACTTGTTTTAATAAAAATCCTATATTTAGGACTATAAACTAACCCCATATATGAAAAGAAAGATTTTTACTACAGCCCTATTATCCTGCTGCTTCATGATATGTATGGCAGCTGTATTTGCTGACCTGAACGGTAAATGGAAAGGTGCTATCACCACTCCAGACGGCAATGCTATTGATGTAGCTTACACCTTTAAGGTTGATGGCGAAAAACTTACTGGTACCGCGGTGTCGCAAATGGGCGAAGTTCCTATTGATAACGGTAAAATTAAAGGAGATGATTTTACATTCAGTGTAAATGTGTCAGGAACCGAGTATCCGCATAAAGGTAAAGCCTATGCTGATTCATGCGCTATAGATATTGATTTTGGCGGAAGCAGCTCACACTTTGTTGTAAAGCGCGCTCAATAAGTAAACACTATCAGTAAATATTTAAAACCCTGCCCAACCCGGCGGGGTTTTTTAGCGTATAGTGAGTATAATCATTTTTTATATAACGCGCAACGCTTACCTTTGCACCGCATGTTACAACGTTTAACCGCATATCTTTTAATTGTATCCCTGGTATCGGCCAACTTTACCCGCTTTTTTATATACGCGGGTTTTGAGCTGAACAGGAATTACATCGCGACGAAACTTTGTGAGAATCGTAATAAACCGCAGCTGCATTGCAACGGCAAGTGTTACTTTATGAAAAAAGTAAAACAAGCCGAAGAAAAGCAGAACACCGAGGACAGGCAGGCACAAAAAAACCTGTTCCAGGAGGCTAATTACAATCAGCCTGCCAAGGTTAAGTTTTACTCGGTTTTATTATCGGTAACCAAGGTTCCTAACTACCGTATCCACCTGCCAGAGCAAGCGGCAACCATCTTCCAGCCCCCACAGCTCGCATAAAAACGCCCTTTTATTCATACAGTTTTGATACCGGCCTAAAGCCTTTATCTGCTATGCTTTTGCATGCGCTGTAATTTATTTATGCCCCAACAGTTTGGGGTAACCTATACGTTTTTATGAAACTACTTACACTATTATATATCCTGCTGTGTTTTGCGCCTGCCCTGTGTTTTGGCCAAAGCAACAACCTGCATGGAACTGTTACCGATGCCCGCACCCACGAAGCTGTACCGGGTGTACTGATCAGCAATGCTGATGATGGCAAAACCCTTACTACTACCAATGCCAAAGGCAAATTTGAATTAGAAACAACTGGCATTAAAAACCTGCGTTTTAGCATGATAGGTTTTAATGATAAGATCTATCTGCTTACAGGCACATCTTCCATAGAGATAGCAATGGAACCTTCCACTATCGATCTGCAGCAGGTGGTGATATCTGCCAGCAGGGAGCGGCAGGCCCGGCAGGATGCACCTATCGCCATCAGCAAAATAAATGCTACCCAGATCCATGACACCAAAGCCACTGCACTTTACCAATTACTAAACAAGGTAACCGGCGTTTACATGGTAGATCTGGGGAACGAGCAGCATACCATGGCCATTCGCCAACCTATTACCTATAACGCGCTGTATTTATATATGGAAGATGGTTTACCTATTCGCCCTACGGGGATCTTTAACCACAACTCGCTTTACGAGATCAATATGAGCGGTGTGCGGGATATAGAAGTGATAAAAGGGCCTGCCTCTTCGCTTTATGGCAGTAATGCTATTGGCGGTGCAATTAACTTTATCACACAGGGGCCACCAGCCGGCTATGCAGGCAATGTATCTGTACAGGGCGATAATTATCACTACCGTAGGGTTGATGCCGATGGCGGTTTCAGCGCGGGCAAATTTGGTTTATACGTAGGTGGTTATATAGCCAAACAGCGTGATGGCTGGCAGGACTATACCGACTTTGACAAATACTCGGGCAATTTTAAAACCACCTACGATTTTGATGCCGCTACGAGATTAACCACATCTGTAGCTTATAATTATCTGAATACCCAAACACCCGGCAGCCTGGATAGCGCCAAATTTTATAGCCGCACCTATGGTGCAAATCAGCGTTTTACCTATCGTAAGGTTAAAGCCTTTAGGGCGAATACCAAATTGGAGCATGCCTGGAACGATAAAAGCAGCAGCTTTCTTACCCTATTCTACCGCAACAACTCTACCGCGCAGCTGCCAAGTTATTATATAGCCGATGTGAGAGATAACGCCGGTAATTATGTAAGTTCTAACGGGCAGGAAAACGACCAGAGCTTTCACAGCCTTGGTTTGCTGGCGCAGCACAGGCAGGATCTGGACTTTCTGCATTCCCGGTTGATTGTTGGTATTTATGCTGATAACAGCCCAAGTTCTTATTATGCTAAGTTTCTGGATATCCAAAAGGATGTAACCAACAACTTCTATACAGGCTATACCAATACCGGTAATTATATTGATAACTACCGCATTAAGCTGTTTAACACTGCCGCTTATGCCCAGTACGAGATAAAACCTGCCGAGCCTTTGCGCATTGTAATGGGCTTACGGTACGATCGCATCCATTACAACTTTACCAACGGTATCGCCCCCGGTAACACCAAGTACAAGCAGCAGGAAATAAACGATTTTAACATTGTCGCCCCCAAATTAGGGCTGACCTATAATTTTGGTAACAATAAAGGTTTGTACGCCAATTACAGCGTAGGCTTTCAGCCACCCGAAACAGGCGACTTGTATAACGCACGCCAGTTAACCCCGTTAAAGCAAGCCACATTTAATAATTACGAAGCAGGTGGCTGGTTCACCGCTCTAAATAAAAAAATGTACGTAGAAGTGACCTTTTACGATCTGGAAGGCCGCAACGAGATCATTAATCAATTACTGCCGGATAATACCACCCAAAACCAAAACGCGGGCGCTACCCGCCACCGTGGTATAGAGTATTCTGTAGCTTATGCGCCGGTGAGCGAGCTAAGCTTTAGGTTTAGCGGCACCAATGCCAAACATACTTATGTTGATTATAGCGAGGTAGCCACCAACTTTAGCACAGGGGCAAGCACCGTTACGGTTTACAATGGCAACCGTATGAATAATGCACCAAGCTGGATAGCCAACTCCGAGCTTACCTACAAACCGGCATACCTTAACGGTTTTAGGATAGCGGGCGAATGGCAGCACATCAACTCGTACTTTACCAATCCGGCAAATACCAAAACCTATGCAGGCTATGATATTTTCAACTTCCGTACCGGTTTTGATATAAAAAGTGGTGTACTAAAAGGAGCGGGTATTTGGTTCAACGTACTAAATGTTGCCAATAAGCTTTACGCTACAACGGTAACCAGCAACCAGTACGGCGATACTTATAATGCGGCCCCGCCACGGGTGTATACTTTGGGCATCAGTTATTCATTTGCAAAACATTAACCATGGCAACAGCAAAACAAAACTTTTATAAATGGCATCGGATCTTGGGCTTAACAGCCCTTATCCCTGTTATGATGTGGACGCTAAGTGGCCTGTCGCACCCGTTCATGTCAAATTGGTTTAGGCCAACCATTGCAAATGAGGTGTATAAACCCGATCAGAAAGGCATAAAACCCGCTTTATCTATACAACAGGTTTTAGATAAAAATGACATAAGCGAATTGGTAAATTTTGGACTGATCGCTTTTAATAAGCAGACTTACTATCAAATAACAGGAAAGGACAGTATTGCTAATTATTACTCGGCCACAAACGGCGAATTACTAAAAGATGGCGATAAGCAATATGCCACCTACCTTGCGCGCTATTTTACGCAGGATAGCACATCTAAAGTAAAAAGCACCACCCTGCAAAAAACCTTCGATGGGCATTACCAGCCTATTAACCACCTGCTGCCGGTTTGGAAGATAGCTTTCGACAGGCCCGATGGTATGGATACCTATATAGAAACCAGCCAAAGCCGAATGGGGACATTTAATAATCATACCCGCAAGGCCATGCTTACTGTATTTGAGCAATTGCATACCTGGGCTTTTTTAGCAGATATTGGCGGCGAACAGTTCCGCATTGTAGTATTGCTGATCATTGTTAGTATAATGTTTTTGTCGCTACTAAGCGGGTTAACCATTTATGGCTTGTTCTGGAAAAAATTCAAGGTCGCGCAGCAAAACCGGAAGGCTGATAACCGGAAAGATACCCGCTTTGTGCACCGCTTTCACCGGCAAATAGGTTTGATAGTATCTTTTGTGATGCTCACCTTTGTTACGAGCGGCGCTTTCCATTTAATAGTTCAGCTGCATAATATCGATCCGCAGGGCAAAACGTATACCCAGCTAATTAACCGTAAAGAACTGGCTTTTTCTAACCTGCAATTACCAGCCGATAGTATAAAGAACATTGAACTGGTAAGGTATAACGACAGTACTTATTACCAGGTTAGTGATACTAAAAAGAACGTGAATTATTTTAACGCGTTAAGCGGCGGCAAGCTGCCGGATGGTGATGTACAATATGCCTGGCAACTTGCAAATTTTTACAATGACGAACACAAGCCCGATAAAGTTTATCGCCGGGTAAATGTTACCCAAATTCGCCAGTTTGATAACGAGTACGGCTTTATAAACAAACGCCTGCCGGTACAAAAAGTGAGTTACCCCAATGGCGAAAACTGGTACATAGAAACTACCACATCGCAATTAGCCACAAAAGTTGCCGGCATTGACCGCGCCGAAGGTTTATCTTTTATATTTTTACACAAGTACTTCGGCATGAGCTGGGCCGGTAAAAACATCCGCGATATAGTGAGCATGCTGGCTGCATTAGGTGTATTGGTTGTATCTTTATTCGGCTTTGCCGCATTTATTAAAAACAAATAAACAATGAAAAAAACATTTATCATACTATCATTCGCGGGCTTGCTGTTAGGAACAGCCGCCTGCAATAACAGCGCTAAAAAAGATAACAAGGAAGCCGCAAAACCAAAAGGCAAATATTATTGCACCATGCACCCCGAGGTTACATCTGACAAGCCCGGTACCTGCTCTAAATGCGGCATGGATCTGACAGAACGAGATACAACGGGTAAATAGCAAAGCCCAGCGTGGACGCTGATTATGTTAAAAGTCAAGCGTGGACGCTTGACTTGGCGGCTCCGGTTATTTTAAATTAACGGCATACAAATAACCATCGGCACTGCCAAAATAAATAACGCCATTACTTATTGCAGGCGATGAAACAATAGGCCCCAGGGTATAAAACCTATCCATGGTATTTACACTGGTGCTGTAAAGCGCGTTATCTTTATCTTTTGTGAGATAACTATAGTCGAGGGTATCGCTCCGTAGAACAGTTGACGCGTTCTTCAGCCTGTTAGGTACGGCATAAGTAGCGTTTGGTTGGCCGGTTTTTAAATCGACAGCAAACATTTTACCTGTAAAGTCGCCAAAAAAAGCGGTGCTTACCGTTAACGCGGGCGATGAATATAAGTACCCATTGGCTTTATATTTAAACAGTTGTCTGCCCGTTTTGGCATCAAAAGCCAGAAACAAATAGGTATCAGACGTGCCTATATATACCTTTCCGTTTTGTATAGCGGCGGTAGTTAAGATCCACGAATTATCGGCAGCGTATTTCCAGTTGAGTTTGCCGGTTACGGCATTCAACGCGTAAAAAAAGCCGTCGCGGGCGCCAAAATAAACCATGCCGTTACTGCACGTTGCCGATGCCTGTATCCCTTCCAGCACATGATAATCGGGTTGTATACCCGTTTTAAACTTCCACGATAATTTGCCCGTTGCGGCATCTATTGCATAAAAATAAGTATCCCAGCTACCAATATACAGCTTGCCGTTATACAGTGACGGGGTAGTATGGATCAGTCCGCTAGTTTTAAAGCTCCATTTTAATTTGCCTGTGATGGCGCTTACCGCATACAATTTACCATCGCTGCTGCCAAAATATACCGTTGAAGCGTTCGCGCTGAATATGGGCGATGACAGGAAAAAATCGTACAGGTCGTCCATATATTCATCCTTTGGCTGCATGGTCCACAAACCCTTTGCGCCCACCTTTTTTTCGCCACCTGTTTTAAACTTCCATAACAGTTTGCCAGTACGGGCATTCAAGGCATAATAGTATCCGTCATAACTGCCAAAGCAAACCACATTTTTGTTTACCGATGGTGATGAATGCACTGCCCCTCCCGTACAAAATTCCCAGATCTTTTTACCCGTTTTAGTATCAATGGCGTACAGACTGTGGTCTTCACTGCCAATATAGGCTATGCCATTACTTATGGCCGGCGACGAAAACACCTTTCCATTGGTTTTAAACTTCCATTTTAATCCAGCAAAAGCGCTGTAATTTTTGATTGTATATACACCGGTATGTTTAACATCGGCATGGAAAGTTGCGGGTAATATTTGGCCAAATGCCACAAAGGGCAGCAGCAATATCAGGAAAGATAACTTCTTCATAGAAAAGGTTTGGGTGGTTCAATTTAACTATAATTTCCCGGATCAGCATTTTTGACTTTATGCTTACGCGAATGATGGCCGATTGGCGTAGTTTTATACCAAATTTTAGATGATGAAAATTGAGATCTGGTCTGACGTGATGTGCCCCTTTTGTTATATTGGCAAACGCCGTTTTGAAGATGCTTTACAACAATTCGCGCATAAAGATAGCGTGGAAATAGAATGGAAAAGCTTTCAGCTTAACCCCGATATGGTGACAGATCCATCGGTTAATATTAATCAATACCTTGCCGATGCCAAAGGCTGGACATTGGAGTATGCCCAGCAAATGAACAACCACGTTACCGAAATGGCGGCCGAAGTTGGCCTTACCTACCACATGGATAACGCCATTGTTGCCAATAGCTTTAACGCCCACAGGTTTACTCACCTGGCCAAAAAGCATAGTCTTGGCGCCAATGCCGAAGAAGCTTTATTTAAAGCTTACTTTACCGATGGTAAAAACGTTGACGATACCGATACCCTTATAGATTTAGGCACCTCAATTGGCCTAAATGCCGAAGAGGTTAAGCAAACCCTTGCCACCGATACATATGCCGATGATGTAAAACACGACATTGCCGAGGCTCAATATTTAGGTATAAAAGGTGTTCCGTTTTTTGTGATGAACAGCAAATATGGCGTATCTGGCGCACAGGCCGTGCCCGTATTTATCCAAACACTCGAAAAAGCTTTTGAAGAGTGGAATGCGGAGCAGGCTAAACCAAAACTCGATATTATTGAAGGTCCAACCTGCGGCCCGGATGGTGATTGCTGATAGGCATTAAATTTCCCTGATCATACCCCTAACTTATATGCTAATCAGCCGTATAAGTATAAAATATTTAGTGTTGTGTTTGGCTTCATCAACGCTAAATATATTATATATTTATATCCTGATTAATGCAATAAAACTATATGAATAAACTCTACTATAAGCTATTTATGATCCTGATTCTCGCAGTGGCGATAAGCGGCTGTAAGCTGGATCCACCGATTTATCCGGAAGGAACCGTTGCTAACCCCGATGGTGGTGCCATTACAACCGGCGGCACTATAACTTATATGATGGATGGTAAAACAACTACAGTTAAACCCGCGTTTTTCCAGGTAATATCTTCGACGCAGCTCCCGCCGAATGGAAACACGCAAATAGGTGCTGGCTCCGATCCTCAGAATATGTTTTCGTTGACGGCCGAAACCACCGTTGCCGGTACATTTGATGCTGGGATTATAATGGTGGGATCTTTAATAGGTGAAGGTACGGTAACGTTTACCGAAATAAATGCGCCAAGTGGACTTAAAGGAACGGTAAAGGGCACATTTACAGGCAAAGTGTCTGATCTTTCCGGTGAGGGAGAAAAAGATATTACAGGGTCGTTTAATATTACTATGTAATTGTACTTGCTTAGGGCGTTACAAAAGCTTTAAGTTTATAGTAAAAAATATTTTATACCTTAGTGTCTGCCAAACACTAAGAATTAACTGATATTGGAAGCTGTAACCCCTTCTTACAATTTTGCAAGAACTACCCTGCGTATTGCGGTGGGCGCTATGTTTTTTATGGCAGGGATATGCTTTGCCAGTTGGGCATCGCGTATTGCAACTATACAGCAAAACCTTAATTTAAGCGATGCTGGGCTTGGCGGTGTATTGTTTGCATTACCCGTAGGTTTAATGTGCTCGCTACCATTCTCGGGCTGGGTAATTACCCGCATTGGTAGCCGTAACTTACTTATTAGCGCATTGGTGGTTTACAGCTTATCGCTGGTTTCGTTAGGCATAGCACAAAATACTATTCAGTTAATTGCATGTTTACTGCTGTTTGGTTTCTCCAGCAACGCGGTAAATATTTCTGTAAACACCCAGGCAGTAGCCGCCGAAGAACTTTATAAAAGGCCCATACTGGCATCGTTTCACGGTTTGTGGAGCCTGGCCGGGTTTGCAGGGGCTGCGATTGGCACATTCATGATAGGTAACCATGTTATCCCGTTTCAGCATTTTAGTTTGATAATGGCTATTGTTATTGTCTCGGTAATTTTCACTTCGCGATATTTAAAGAACGATAAACCAACCAGTTCAGGGCCGGTATTTGTAATGCCCGATAGCTCTTTAATAAAGCTTGGTGTAATAGCATTTTGTTCGATGATCTGCGAAGGCGCTATGTTTGACTGGAGCGTTATCTACTTCAAAAAAGTAGTGCTTGCCCAAAACGCCTGGATGGGTGCAGGTTACACGGCCTTTATGTTTACCATGGCCACCGGCCGCTTCATTGCCGATAAATTCGCCCATCGTTTTGGATTAAAACGCACCCTGCAGATAAGCGGTATGCTCACAGCTTCGGGGTTGCTAATCGCGGTGGTATTCCCTTATTTATCTACCGCCTTGCTGGGTTTCTTATTGGTGGGTTTTGGCGTATCATCCGTGGTTCCGTTGGTTTATAGCGCGGCAGGGCGGTCAAAAACCATGTCGCCGGGGGTGGCGTTGGCTGCTGTATCAACCATTGGCTTTATGGGCTTTTTAATAGGGCCGCCGGTTATTGGTTTTGTGGCGGGCATTGCCACACTAAGGGCATCATTCACATTGATAGCAGCCATGGGCATTTGCGTAACCATTTTTGCTACCAAGGCAAAGATCTGATCTAACCCTTGTTCAAATCGGCTGCATTTGGGTTCAAAACGTACTCAAAATTCTCGTACCCATTATGGAAGATAAACTTTAACCGTTCGTGCGGCAGGTTAATATCCAGTGAAATTGCACCTAAGGTAGTTGGCAGGTTATCTCTTATTAATTTCAGGTCTGTTACGTGGGGCATCTCAATCGCGATATCGTCGCCCTGAGCTTCAATTTTCCAATTTTTAAGGCCTACGCCCCGCAATACGTCTAACCATTTTTGCTGATACGCGTTCATACTGTTCTAATTTGAATGTAGAACAGGTGGGGTGGAATTAAGTTTTAGAGTTGTTTGAAGGTTCTTTTACTATTCCCTCCTTTGGGAGGGGAGCGATGGAATGCGTAATGGCAGGGAGGGGTTTAAACGCTTTGCTAATTATCCATTCATTAACCCCTCCCTACCCTCCCGTGGGGAGGGAATTTATCTTTATTTACCGGCCTATACGCCTGCCATACACCCCAAGCGGTGCTAATCTGTTCTCGAACAGGGTTTGCGGGCTGGCAAAAAACTTCTTAAAATCCGGCTCACTTACCTGCCCGGGATATGGGGCATAGTAATGATCGGTCCGGCCGTTGCGCCAGGCCATTACGTATGAGGTTTTATGCTTGGCCAGGGTTGGTAATAAAACTTTTGTCCACCAGTCGGCTTGTGGGATTTGCTCATAGCCGGTTTCGGGCAGGCAGGCAAGCTTATGGGTTTTGGCAGCGATGGCATCTAAGATCCCCAAACGCATGTCGAGTTTCTTTTGATAATCGGGTACGCTTTTGTAACAGTAATTATCAAAGCCAATAAAATCGGCATAATCATTCCCCGGATAACGCAGCATAAAATCAGCCTCGCTGTTAAAATCAGCCACCGAAAATACAATGAGCAGGTTATGCAACTTTTTAGTAACGCGCATATAATCGACCGTGAAACGCCATAGCTCTTTAAATTCTTCGGGGGTGCTGGTATTGGCGCACCACCAAAACCAATTCCCTGTAAGCTCATGAAATGGCCTGAACAAAATTGGGATCTGTTCGCCGTTCTCTCCTTTTAAACCGGCCATGTAATTAGCGCCCTTTTTCAGCCATTTTACATAAACATCGTGGTAAGCACCGCCGGGTAACAAATCTTTAACCGTACGATTGGTAGTATCCCAGGCGGTTTTGCCATTTGTAGGGTTATCCATGTGCCAGCAAAAAGTATTGATGCCGCCACGGTCATATGCCTCGCGTACCAGTTTTTTTTGCAGTTTAAAAGGGATGCCGTTAATATCGCGCACGCTATCGTGCTCTATCTTTGCCAAATCCCATCCGTACATTGCCGGGTAAGAACCGGTAACACTTTTCACATCAGACCGGTTTGGCTCATATTGCCAGCCAACACCATAAGCGGTGGCATCATGATGCCCGAAAATTACGCCTGCATCGACCAAACGCTGCATACTATAAAACAGTTGTTTGGTTTCGTAAGTGGCCTGCTTATCGCAGGGGTTATATAGTTGTGCCATAACCGGGATGCTGCAATTTAACAGAAGAGCGGTAACAACGCAGCGATAAATATTTTTCATGTATCTGTTTATTATTGTTTTGTAAGCTTCACCATAATTACATCGTGCGAAGCAAGATCTTGCTTGAATGTGCCTTTTGTTGTGCCCGCAGCCTTTTTAAGCCATAGATCGCGCAGCGCGTATTTATTTTCGGCGAACTTTATATTGATGCCTGCCTCGGCGTTGCTTATATCCAGATCGCTCCATTTGATATTTAATTTTTGCGGATGCGATGCCCGGTTTAAAAAACAAACCGCCAGCTCATAATTCTTTAATGGTTTTACCCAAAGCTCAAGGCTGTCGGCTATTTTTATGCGATAGGCGGCAATCCCCAATTCGTCCTGATCAATGGCTATAGCTTCTTTATTGGTAAGGATAGACCGGGTTTTATCAGACATCTTCCTCAGATCGTTACCGGCGGCAAGCGGTGCAGCCAGCATACACCAAAGCGAGAAATGTGCTTTATCTTCATTATAGCTCATGCCATTGCCAACTTCCAGCATATCCGGATCGTTCCAATGATTTGGGCCATTGTACTTACGGATGTTTACCTGCTTATCTAATATATTCATTACGCTTAACGCGCTCCAGGTACCCATGTGCTTATCCTTATCAAAATTCGCGGTGATATCGCCCGTGGTACGATACTGCTCGCCCACGCCTTTTGCCCACAGCCATGGTTGGTGACCGCCCCATTCGCACAGGCTAAATACAATTGGCCTGCCGGTAGCTTTCAATGCCGAACTCATAGTAATGTAAGCTTCCCGAGCGTTCAAGCTATCGGTATTGCACCAGTCATATTTTAAAAAGTCGACACCCCATGAGGCATACAGCCGGGCATCCTGATATTCGTGACCACGTGTACCAGGGTAGCCTGCACAGGTTTTGTTACCTGCGCAATTGTAAATGCCAAACTTTAAACCTTTACTGTGTACATAATCGGCAAAGGCTTTCATCCCGTTAGGGAATTTCTTTGGGTCGGCTACTAAATTGCCGTTATTGTCGCGATCCATGGCCATCCAGCCATCATCCAAAACAAAGTAACGATAACCCGCATCGCGCATGCCCGATGATACATACGCATTAACCATACCTTTTAGCAAAGGTTCGTCAATATTGGTTTGGAAAGTATTCCAGGTGTTCCAGCCCATTGGCGGGGTTGGTGCCAGGTTACCCGTTTCCAGTTTTATCTTTTCTACCGCTACCGGTGCAGCACCGTCAGTTGTTTGTGCCCACGCATTAATGCTGCCTGCTACAAGCATAGCAGCAACAAGGCATCTGTTTAAATATCTTGTTTTCATATCTCGTTATTTTTTTCCTTCGACTACTAAAAATACGCTTCCCCTGGCAGGTACGGTAACAATTATGCCGCCTGCTATGGCTGCCGAATTTGCAGCAATGGTTTTATAGGTTGCCGGCCCTCCCGAATCTCCTGCCGGGCCAGCGCCATTTACATATACTTTGCGCGAGAATGGTACATTGTCCGTCCCACCGTTAAGCGTGTAGTAGTAATAGTTTGCGCCCGCTGCAAAGTTTTTGATGTTAACCGTAACAGCCCTGTCTAAACCACTGCGGTTAACCAGAACCACACCGGCCTGGCCAGACTGGAAGGACGAGCCGTAACTGATAATATCGGGGCTACCCGTTACTGATGAACTCACCATGCGATCACCAAAATATTTTTGGAAAAAATACATGTAATAAAATGCTGGCCTCGCGTTCCAGGCTGGTGCACCAGGTTCTACATTACTACTATTCATGCTATTATTAAACAAGCCATGGTCATCGCCGTTATCCCATGCGTTGGCCAGATCCCAGCGGCTGGCCATACTGTATTGGTTTTTTAATAACTCGCCTAACACCATAACCGCGTGCAACCCGGCTATGTTTGATACCATTTGTTTAGACCCGGTAGAAAATATATTCCATTCATCCAGCGCGACGGGCTTTTGGGAAAGTCCAGCTTTTTGGAGCGATGTTTTTACCCAACTCATCATATTAGCGGTTACCGGTTTCGGGGTGGCTAATATTACATCGGGCGTTGAATTTTGCATATACGGCGTATAATAATTGTGCACTACATAATAATCTGGCGATGCGCCAGATGTTGTCATAGCACCACTATTCCAGCCTTGTATAATGGTTGATGTATTATCCTTTTCATCAGCTTCGGTGGTTACCATACCAATTTTAATGCCCGTATTGCCCACTTCTGCCGCGGCTTTCCGCATAGAATCGGCAAATATTTTAAAGTGGATGCCGTACATGGCGCCGTTTAGTATGGCGGGTTGCCCATCTTTATTAGTCGCTAAATTTATACGGTAGCCTGCTTCCCAGTTACCATAATTCTCGTTACCTATTTCCCAGTATTTGGTGCGCCCTTTATCATAACGTACCCAGTCGGCAGCCAGGTGGGCAGCAGTTTCGGCAGGTTTATCGCTTGTACCATAACGGGCGTAACCGTAGTTAACTGTAATTAGCCCCGTGCTGTTGGTTTGTTGTAAAACTTTGTAATAATTATCGAGTGTAAATGTCCAGTTGGCGGTATTGTTGCCATACCAGTAACCTGCATCTGCAGATGTGCCTGCATAATTTACTAATTGCGCGGGGGCATCTGCAGGCGCTTTATTACTTCCATTCCAAAAGTAAATATCAGATAAGCTACCACCAGGGAAGCGCAGGATATTTGGCGACAGATCTGTTAGCTGTTGCATTAAAACAGGCTGATCTACATATTGCCCCATAAACGGATTGGTATTATTGCCGAACAGGTTTTTTGATACTTTGGTTATTACCTGGCTAATATCAACCGTTGCAGTTACCGTGCCCGCTGCCGGTTTTGCAACTATTTTTGGCGATGTGGGTTTAGCGAATGTTTTGGCCTGCCATCCATCTAAAAAGAAGCCCTGCGTGGCAGCAAGATCCGGGTTATTGGGTGGGGTTATAACGGTTGAACCGCCATTATCTATACCGCCGCCGTTGTTATCTCCTCCGCTTTTGGGGGCGCCATCCTTTTTACATGATTGCAGGAGGGCCAGGGCGACTAATGCCGCCATGCCTGTTTTCAAGAAATGTTTTTTCATTTGGTTTACTGTCTGCTTATTCGTTTAATTAATTCGATACATGCCCTGCTGTTATGATAAGGGCATTTCCAGATACCGACTTTGTCTTCGGTTTGCATAACATCGCCATTGGCGTATACACCCCAAAACCATTCACCGTTCTTAATATCTAATAGATGTTGCTTAACGAAAGCCCAATTTCGGAGCGACAGATCAAGATATTCCTCGTTATTATTTATTTGCCAGGTGTTGTAAAAGCCTACCATGGCTTCGGCCTGTACCCACCAGTGTTTTTCTTTTATCAGGTGATCTTCGGCTGGTTCGTACTCGTACCAAAGGCCACCATCTGTATCCAATCCACTTATTGTTGCATCGGATATTTTGACGCATTGTTGTTTTACTTTTTCAATTAGTTCGTGATGATCAATAGCCTCTGCTGCTTCCAGTAAAAGCCAGGTGGCTTCAATATCGTGCCCGTACGAAACCGTGTCTGATCTTTTATTCCAGTCCTCATCAAAAAACAGGACCAAATGATTTGTTTCACTATCTATGATATGATCAAGGAAATTATTGATCAGGGTTTCTATCTGCCGGCGCAATTCTTCTTCCGGCCATATGCTGTAAAGCGTTGTATACGCTTCCAGCACATGCAGATGGGTATTCATGCTCTTTTTTTCGTTGGCATCTTTCGCGCTCAGGCGCAGGTCGCCCATTGGCTGCCACTCTTTGGTAAAAGCCTCCAGGTAACCGGTTCTTTCCTTATCGTAGCTTTTATCAACCAGTAAATGATAAAGATCAACTGCCTTTTGTTTAGATTCTCCTATGCCCGATGCTTTATAATATTCGCTTAACGCATAAATAGTAAAGGCCGAAGCGTAAACCTGTTTTTTAGTATCCAGCGGATTACCCAAATGGTCAACCGTCCAGTACACACCGCCAAACTCGGCATCAATAAAATATTTAATAATGTATTGATAAGCGCGTTCTGCCATTTGCAGATAGTGCTCATCCGGGTTTTGATTATAAGCTGCCGAGAAACTCCACAAGATCCGCGCGTTTAAAACAGAACCTTTTGGAGAGGCCGGTATAACGTTATTATCGTTATCTATTTTACCGTAAAAACCACCATCCTGTTCATCAACAGTATTGGCCATCCAATAATTAAGAATATTGCCCAATTCATTGGTCAATTCCTTTTTATAAGTATCCAGTTGGTGTTTTATGGTATGCTCCGCCGTCGTTTCCATCTCCTGTTATTGATCTTGTAAAAGATTTTTATTTTTATTGATGATGCTGTTAATGGTATTCACCGATGTTGCCGAACGCAGGCCATCAGCAGGGGTGTTCATTACATAATCCACCAGTTTATCAACCGTAGTTGTTGCCACATGCATGCGGGTATCTGAGGATGCGTAATAGATAAATACCTTGTCATCTTCATCCCGGATCCAACCGTTGCAAAATGCCACGTTTGATACATCGCCAATACGCTCTATACCTTCGGGCGCTAAAAAATAGCCCGCCGGTTTGTATGTGACCTTTGTCAGGTCGTTCAGATCGGTCATGAACATATATAACGTGTAGCGCAGGCCTGCTGCCGTATTACGTACGCCATGAGCCAGATGCAGCCAACCCCTTTCGGTTTTAATGGGTGTTGGGCCTTGCCCGTTCTTAGCTTCATAAACGGTATGGTATTGTTTGTTGTCGATGATAGTTTCTTCATCAACTACGGCATTTTCCATACTATCGCAAAGGCCAAAGCCAATGCCACCTCCTTTACCAGCACTTATAAAGCCATCTTGCGGGCGCGTATATAAGGCATATTTACCATTAACAAACTCCGGGTGTAAAACCACGTTACGTTGCTGCGGCGATTGTGTTTTCAGATCTGCCAGTCGTTCCCATGTAAGCAGGTCTTTTGTGCGGGCAATACCACAGGCAGCAATGGCCATGCTTTGGTCGTGGGCCGGTGCCGCAGGGTCGCGTCTTTCGGTGCAGAACAGACCATAGATCCAACCATCTTCGTGTGCGGTTAGGCGCATATCGTACAGGTTGGTATCAGGCTCATCGGTTTCGGGCATGGTGATGGGGCGTTCCCAAAATTCGAAATGGTCTAACCCGTTAGGACTTTCGGCTACCGCGAAAAATGATTTACGGTCGGCCCCTTCTACCCTTACCACCATTATATATTTACCGTTGAACTTTATAGCCCCCGCGTTAAAAGCGGCATTGATACCGAAACGCTCCATCAGGTAGGGGTTGGTCGCAGGATCAAGGTCATACTTCCAGGTTATTGGTGCATGTTGTGCAGTAATTACAGGGTATTTATAACGGTCGAAAACACCGTTGCCAAGTCCGTCTATCTCATTATTTATATTGATCAGCTGTGCGTGCGCTTCCTCTAAACCCGCTAATCTCTCTTTAAATTGCTGTGTCATTTTTATCTTTAGTATTCTTTTAATTTATCCCACCAGGTTCTTTTCAATATCACCATCATCACGGCCAAAATGGCTATGGTAATTAACAGCGGCGCTTTTTGCCATAGCACCAGGTACATAGGCAGTATGGTTAAGCAGCATTGGGCTATTGTGCCAATTACCACGTTAAACATGTTTAGCTTGAAGTTTTTATTGGGCTGAAACGATGGGTCTTTTGCTATCGCGATCTGCTTAACCGGTTCCCAAAAACCCCATGGCCTTACGTTCGTGTAAAACGATTGCAGCACAGCCATATCTGTTGGCGGCGTTGCGTAGGAGCCAAATACCGAGCCTGCCAGCGACACCAGGAACAGCGCAGGGAACCAGAACAACAGTTGCCCCTGGGGGATATATCCAAAACTCACCAGTAACGACAGCGCCATCGCAGCTACGATACCGGCAAGCATCCCCCAAAAAAAGCCGCTCGCGTTAAAGCGCCACCAATGCCATTTAAGCACGTTGGCAGCTATGTAGCCACCATACAAGGCTGATACTATCCATTGCAATACGCTGTTTATATCCTTTACAAAAAAGCCAAGTATTACGCCCACTGCTACCACAATAACCCCTACCAGGTAATTCATGGTGATGATCTTCTTAGTAGATGCCGCCGGGTTAACATACTTGAGGTAGATATCGTTAACAATATAAGCTTGCGCGGCGTTCATGGTGCCGCTAAAAGTGCTCATGAAAGCGCCCAATAAACCCGCAAGCAGCAAGCCTACCAAACCTACCGGCAAAAAGTTATTAATAACGGCAGGCAGGATCCGCTCAAAATCGATAGCACCGGTGCCATCTGTAAGGTTCATTTGGCGGTAATAGATCAACCCCAAAGTGGTTAAACTGATAATTAAGGTATAGCGGATTGGCAATAAAATAACGCTTACAAAACCGTTCATTTTGCTGGCTTCCTCGGGCGAGCGGGTAGAAAGGATCTTTTGCATATCGTAATTTGGTGCGGGGCCTGCCAGCGCTGCGAAGAAACCTTTGAAGGTCATCATCATAAAGAAATAAGCGAACAGCGAGTAACCGTCGCTTTCTATTTTTTTATTCACTTCGGTTATTATGCCCGTCCAGTTTAGGCCCAAATGTTTACCAAAAAACGGACTATACCAGCCACCGGGTACATTTAAATGGTGACTGCTTACCTGATCTGCAGCTATAAAGCCTATCCAGATGCAGGCCACCGTCATGATGCCGTATTTGACCATATCACCGGTAACGATACTATGCATACCGCCTATAATGGAATAAAACATAGCAAAAAGGGTGAAGATGATGCCGTATATATGCGGCACGTATTGCGGCGCAACATCAAAAGGAATATAACCTTTGATCAAATCCCAGGGAACAAATATTTCGATAAATTTTCCTAAACCTATAAAACCGTAAGCCATAAAACCCAGGCAGCTTAACAAGGCAAAAGCGATAACCACCAAATGCGAACTTGTTACCCCTGCCCCGGTC
>NZ_JAQBOI010000178.1 GCF_028288105.1 Mucilaginibacter sp.
AGGTATGGTACACAAAGCGGTTAATGCCCGATGCAAAAGCCCAGTCGCCCTGGTTTTTCATTGATGCCGGGTGTTGTTTCCAGCCTTCGTTATCCTGGGCGGTAAAGGCCTCGGCAGGTATCAGCGATTTACCATTTACATGCCCTATAGATGTAGCCTCAATAACGCTATAGGTTGCATTAAAGCCAAATCCTTTGCTCCAAAATTCGGCCATGGGTACATCTGCTACCGATCCAAGTTCGAGGTCGGCCGTTGGGTTCATATCATATGGTTCAATAGAAAGCGACAGGTTATTGCGTTTAGCGTATGTTTTTACTTGTTTGGCGTGGTTATCCAAAATAAGTTCCTGTGATGTTTGCCTCAGGTCCCATAAAAAGCGTTCGCTCTCTTCCAGGCTACCCACAATGTTGCCGGCATATACCGGGTAATATTTAAGCGGGTCGTAACCTCTTCTTTTTATAAACTCCTGCCTGAACAACGCAGTCCAGTTTTGCGCGCCCATTTCCCAGCTATCCATATGCAGGCGCTTTAAACCCCCTTTAATATTTTTATTTATTTTACCCGTTTTTCTGAGCAGGTTGCCCACATACTTATCCAGGTGGTAATTTAACGCTACGGTATCAAACTTATCAGCCTCAAGGCCTAAACCGGGTACCGGTGCGGGGCGGGTAATAGCCCCGTTATTGCGGCTTACAAAGCGCATAACGGTCCACTTACCAGCTGGCGGCGACCAGTTCAGCGTACCGTCGGGTTGCATTTTTGATGTCAGATCAATTATCTGGCTTTTTGTTATAGCATTTTTATCAGTGCCCACTGTAGCGGGCGATGGCATATATGGCCTAACTACCCCCGAGCTATATGGCGCACGATAATACAGGGCCTTTTCCTCGTAATCCTTAATAGGTTTATCCTGCTCCGTTGCCGGGAAAGCTAATACCGCCACATCCTGGTAATACTTTAGCCACTCTTTTTTAACTTCTGGCGTTAAGCCTCCTTCGCCAAAAAAGGGCTTTTTGGGTGGCGGAAGCGGTAAGATAATTTTTTGTTTATCGCCGGCAGTTACCGTAACCTGGCTCGATACCAGGTGCTGCATAGACTGGCTTGCTTTAACCCAAGGGCCTCCGCTACCTGTCCAGCCGGGGCCTATGCCTAAAGTTATTTCGATGCCCAGTCGCCGGGCTTCTTTCTCGGCATGTACAAAAAGCGATGTCCATTTATCACTTAAAAACTCCACCGGGCCGCTGGGTATGCCAACATTAACCTCCAGGAAAATAAGGTTACCAATACCTGCCTTTTTCATCGATTCCAGATCTTTTGTAATAGTTTCTGCAGACATATTCCCGTCCATAAAATACCAGTAAACCCCGGGCTTGTATTGATCTGCCGGATGGGCAAAATTTGCCTTAACCGTTTTTAATTGCGCGTTAGCTGCGTTTAGGCAGCAAAGCAAAAGAAGGCAGGATAGTAAGTATCTAAACATGAATAGTATTTAAATTGTGCAGGCTATGGTTAACTGGTTTTTTTGTGAAAGGGAATATCCTTCACTCAAATTTACTTTATTTATTATAGCTGGCTTTTATCTATTTTGTGATATGCTTTATATTTTTTGATATCGATAGTAGCTAATTAGGGCATTGAGAAAACATTCTCCAAACCTATCACCACAGGCGACTTGTCAGGATTAGTTTCCATCAGATCTGCCATGTATTCCCACCATTTAATCATGATAGGATTGCCGGCCAGACTGACAGCACCACCGTCATTTAAATATTGCACGGCTATAAGGCTATCGGTTTGTTCGTCAAAAAAAATATCATACTTTTTAATTCCGCTCTCCTTAAGTAATGCTACCAATTCCGGCCAGATTCTGTCATGCCGTTTTTTATACTTGACTTTATAACCGGGCTTTAGTTTCATTTTAAAAACAACCTGTTCCATATCCTTCTAATTTACGCCTTTAATAAGGGCAACAGCAAAGGGTTTCAAATCAACATAATCCGTGGTAATCGTAACCGTTTTGGGTTCATTGTCGCCTGATGCTTCATCAATCAGGGTTATTTGTGTCCCTTTAAATCCGGAAGGTAACATTACCCGGATCAATTTATTGCGTTTGTTGAGCAGCAATACGTTTTTACCGCCCTCATCTTTAAAACCTTGTGCTAAAACATTATCACCGTGGTTTTCGTCGATGTTTGTTTTTATCAGCTTACTGCCGCTTTTAATATTGTCTTTTATGAGCTTTAGCACCCAAAAACGGGCATTGGGTTTATTGTTGATGTAATTGATCATGCTCACATCCGGGAACTGAGTGGGAAAGCCAACCAACTGCGATTCGCCTATAACATCAATTCCGGCTTTGGTAAGTTCTATAAAAAAATAAGCGTAAACGCTCGCCGAAAGGTTCCAGTAAGCTGCGGGTATAGGCTGTTTACGCATTTCCTCACTAACAAATGTGCCCAGCTCATTAACATCTGTTTTGGTATCCGGCGATAAGCGTTTCCGAATGTTCTCTACATACTTCACAGTATTTATAAAATTCTCGGCTTTATCAAACACCGCATATTCATAATCATCAAATTTTTGCCCGCTGTTTGCGCTAGCGTAGCAATGGTATGATATCATATCGAGCGGTATACCCGGCTTATGGTTGGCAGGGTTCAGGAAATATTCAAACCATTCGGGTTTTTCATTAGCAACCGCCATCCCAACAAATTTTGCATTAGGTATAACCTGTTTCAGTGCCGAAACCATGGCATCATAGATCCTGATATAAGTTTGCGGCGACATGCTATGCTCCAGATCGGGTTCGTTCAATACTTCCCAATACGGTATTTCATAATGATAGCCAGATTTATGATACTTCCCAAGCTCATCTGTAAAACCACCCTTGGTATACCAGCTTACCAGCCTCACATAGTAATCTGTTAGCTCTTTCATGGTGCTGTCTCGCAATTCGGTACCACCACCGTATGACCAGCTCACGAGGTTAGGATCTGCCGGATAGGTAACCGGCTTTTCGGTTTTAAACATCCATTGTGGTATGGTGCTAAAATTCATGATAATAGAATGGCCTTTGGTCGCTTCTAAAAAGTCTATGGTCATTGGGTCTATCAGACTAAAATCCCACGATGTTTTTGTAGCTGTTGGTGCTTCAAGTTCGGCTACTGCAAGTTTAGGATAAGGGAACCACGGCACATAACGCACAAAATCGGCACCTAAACCCTTGAGCGCATTAAAAGATGCATCGTGCATGGGCGCTTTGCGGCGCAGCATAGGGTTACCAACAACCTGCAGCGTAGGCGTCGATCTGGAAGTCATAACCACATCGTTCCAATCAACCGTTAACTGCGGCGTTTGTGCCCGACCTATCAGGCTGAAAAAAACAAGGATAAATGCAAATGATCTTTTCATAGGGAAGTTGTTTTATAACTAACAAAACTATTAGAAAGGCAGAAGCGCCGATGTTTCACCAGCTGCTTCTGCTTTCAACCAATTAACCAATTATTCACCAATATTAATAACCGGGGTTTTGTGTCAGATTCTTGTCCAGGAACCGTTGCCTGTCTGGTATAGGATATAATGCTTCGTACCCGTCAAACTTATAGTCGTTACCCGTAAACGGAACGCCTCCCCTGTCTACAGTGGGTGCGGCCTTTTCTGCCTGGCCATGTGCATTTAAAATTACCACCATTTGCGCGTTGGTCAATGAACGTTTCAAGTCAAACCAGCGGTCATTTTCAAATGCCAGCTCTACGCGGCGTTCGTGCCTGATGGCTGTACGGAATGTTTCCTGGTTTAAACCGGATAAGGCTGCAAGTCCGGCCCTACTCCTAACCAAATTAATATACTGATAAGCATTGCCCGGCCCGTTTTGTTCGTTTATCGCTTCTGCCAGCATGAGCAAAACATCTGAATACCTTAGCACAGGCCAGTTATCATCTGTACGCCCTTCAATAGTATGCGGATGGTTATATTTATTAACAAACGGGATAGCTACAAATGTACCGCCCGCATTGGTATAACCTTCTTTTAAGGAAACCGCTTTACGTTTATCGTTAGGTTCAAACTCAGCAATAATGCTTTTGGTAGGGATGTTCCAACCTGTTGGGCGGCTTGTAGGGAAACCTGTTATGGCACCATCAGAACCGCGCGGGGCAAACGTATATATAAAGCTGCTCCACTCGCCTAAGTTGTTACCGCCCTGATATTGAATTTCAAACAACGATTCGCTGTTATTCTTGTTGTTAGGATCAAAAACAGATGCGTAATCGTTAACCAATATATAGCCAAGAGGCAGTATCTGTCTTAAAGTGCTTTCTGCTTTAGGATAATCCTTCATAGTTAAGTAAACCTTGCCAAGTAAACCTAATGCAGCGCCTTTTGATGCGCGGCCAATATCAGCGCCTGTGTATTCACTTTTTAAAGGCAGGTTTGCAGCAGCGTCTGTCAGGTCTTTTATAATCTGGGCGTATATCTCGTTCTCTGGGCTGCGTACTGTTTTAAAAGCATCAGATGAGTTCACGAGTGGTTCGGTCATTAAAACCACCGGGCCAAAATACCTAACCAGGTTAAAATAATAATAAGCCCGCATAAACTGCAGTTCGCCTTTAAACTGGGCTTTTTTCTTATCGCTTATTGCCGCAACACCCTCAATTTTTGACAGCGCAACATTAATATTATACAATGCATTGTATGATTGATTGTACAGGTCTGCAATATTTACATTAGTAGCAGTCACGTTCCAAAATTCGAATGCCTCAACACGGTCCGTCTGCCCCCTGTCTGACGGGTTTAACTGAATGGTGGTATTGTCTGATGACATTTCGGCAAAAACGTATTGGCTGTTCACGTGGTCTTGCAACGAGCTATACGCTCCACTCACCGCCTGCTGCACCTGGTCTTCGGTCTGGTAGAATTTATCCGCTGTTTTCCTGGTTGGATCTGTCAGATCCAAGAAGTCTTTTTTGCAGGATGTAATTGCCAGAAAGCATAGAAAGATTGATAATTTATATATATTTTTCATCGTTGTCTGGTTTTAAAATTAAAAGTTGATTCTGGTGCCTATAGATATTGTTCTTGGAACCGGATAAGATTCGCCATCCCTTCCCGGGCTTATCACATCATTGCCATTGTTTGTCCTGGCGGCGTTAACCTCGGGGTTATTGCCGGGATATTTTGTGAACAGGAATGCATTATCGACGCTCACAAAAACTTTGGCATCAAATATGTTTTTTATCCGGGGGATGGTATATCCTAATGTGATATTCTTGATCCACATATAATTTCCGCTGTATACATAAACCGAGTTGGCTTCCCTGGTGAAATAATAAGTGTTGGAGCCCGGCCATTTACCTGCTCCCGGGTTCTGTTCAGACCTCCAACGGTTCTGCACATCAGAAAGCACATTAAACACCCCGTCGATATTAGCCAGGTTCATATCTACCGCCCTGTATATTTGACCGCCATATGAGCCATTCAATAACATGCTCAGATCAAAGCGTTTGTAACCAACGTTCCAGTTCCATCCCCATGTAAACTTAGGGTTGGGGTTACCTATCACTACCATGTCTTGTGTATCGTAAGAGATAACGCCGTCGCCGTTGCCATCAAAATACTGGTACGTACCGGGAATATTATTGACGTTGTGCGGTGTCGCGTCTATTTGCGCCTGGTTCTGGTATATTCCAAGCACCTTAAAGCCATAAAACATACCAATGGGCTTCCCTACCTCGCTTATGTTATATCCATCATAAAAGGCGCCCGTAAGTAATGAGTTTCTATCGCCATCAATAGATAATACTTTGTTCCGGTTGAATGATATGTTAAAGCCGGTATTAAAGGTAAAATCGCCATACTTATCCCGGTAGTTTATACCCAGCTCAATACCTTTATTCTCCAGTTCGCCAATGTTTGTAATAATATTACCAAAACCGGCAACAGCAGGTATTTCTACGCCAAGCAACATATTGGTGGTTAGCTTACGGTAGTACTCGCCGGTAAAGTTTATTTTTCCTTGCAGGATGCTTAGATCTAAACCTATATCCAGTTGCTTTGATTGCTCCCAGCCCAGGTTAGTGTTTGGGAATGACCCAATTGTAGCACCCGGTACAACCGTACCACCTAATACATAATTGCTGGTATTAATATTTGCCTGCGATGTATAGTTACCAATGTTGTTGTTACCTGTAATACCATAACTTGCCCTTAGCTTAAAATCATCCAGCCAGGTTAACTTAGGAAAAAAGCTTTCTTGTGATACGCGCCATCCGATAGATGCTGAGGGGAAATTTCCCCAGCGGTTATTGCTACCAAAGCGAGAACTGGCCTCGCGGTTAAAGGCGGCGGTAAATAGGTATTTATCTTTATAGGAATAATTGATCCTCGACAAAAAGCTCTCAATGGTAAAGGCTGCCATTCCCGAACTGCCATCGCGCTGGTTTGCCGCAGAAACATATTCCACCAGATCATCGGGATATTTGGTACCTGTTGCATTACCGGTGTTCAGCGTATTTTTTTGAAATATATGCCCAACAGTTACCTCCAGTTTATGATCTTTAAACCTCGGCGAATAGGTAAGCAGGTTATCCATCCCGTAATTCAAATTATTATAAAAGTATTCTCCACCGCTTGCCTGTCGCGGCGGCGCGCTGTTGAACCCTGCTACACCAGATGGGGTAAAATCATGGTTCCGCATATCATCTATCATTCCATTAAAGTTGGTACGGAAACTAAAATCTTTAAATGGTTTAATATCTATGTAAGCATTTGCGGTAACGTTGCTTTTATACTGTTTATGAAGCTCCTGCATTAATCGTTGTACAGGGTTTGGAAAGCCGAAAATATTATCGTGGCCGCCTATGTAGTTATTAAAAGAACCGTCTTCGTTATATACCGGTTCGCGCGGGTCCATTAACAATGCCTGGTCTACAATGTTACTGCCAAACCCACCCGCGATAGCATCACTGTTTTTTGCCCACGAGTAGGCACCTGACAAATGCAGCCCGAAGTTTAAAAACTTATTGGGCCTGCCATCCAGGTTTGCCCTTGCGGTAACCCTGTTAAAGCCAGTGTTTATTAAAGATCCATTTTGGTTAAGGTACCCTATTGCGATATAAGAACTGGATTTCTCTGACCCGTTGGTTAACGATACGTTATAATCGCTAAAGGGAGCGTTCTGATGTAATATTTCTTTGTACCAATCTGTAGAAACCTTTGTTTGCTCGGGGAATCTAAAATCAAGCGGGATCTCGCTCTCTAATGGCTCCCGGTTTTGAAAATATCTTATCTTATCAGAAAATACATCTTTTTGAAATTGGGCGAACTGTTGCCCGTTTAAAACGTGGATACGCCTGGAATCGGGCACATTTGCAAAGCCATTATTGGTAGTTACGGTTAGTTTAGAACCATCTTTTTTACCACTTTTTGTGGTGATCAAAACAACACCATTGGCGCCTCTTGACCCATAAACCGATGTAGATGCGGCATCTTTTAAGATGGTAATACTTTCTATATCGTTTGAGTTTAACGAGTTACCCACGTTTGTACCAACCGGGAAACCATCAACCACGTACAATGGATCACTGTTTGCGCCTAAAGAACTGTTGCCGCGTATCTCTACCTGCAGCTCCTGCCCCGGCTGGCCCGAGGTTTGTTTAGCCACCACACCCGGTGCCTGGCCCTGTAACAGCCGGCCAACGTTTGATGCCGGTATGCCCTGTGACTTAGATAGATCTACCTGAGACACCGCCGCGGTAATATCCGCTTTGCGCTGCGAGCCATATGCAAGCACAACAACTTCTTTTAAATCTTGTGAAGATGCTGACATTCTTAAAACAATGTTTGCGTCGTTACCTACAACTACCCGTCTTTCCGTATAGCCTATATATTTAAATATTAAGGTTGCGCCTTTATTTACATTCAGATTGAAACGGCCTTTAACGTCTGTTTGGGTACCACTGGTTGTCCCTTGTACTGATATCGACACGCCGACCAAAGGTTCTGTTGTAGCAGAATCTGTAACCGAACCCGTAATATTTGAGGCCGTTTGAGCGGCAGCCGACAGGCAACATACCAGCGATAATGCCAGTAGGAAAACATGCCTGCCTGTTAAAAAAAGTAAAAGTCTTTTCTTCATAATTTTTGTAGTTTATTGTTAGTTGTTTTAGAGGTATTAAATAGGTTTATAGGAAAATTCTTATACCATAGGCACAATAATTATTTCGTTATCAGATTGTTATTAAGCACTACCACACCGGGTACAGGATGCTTTGGTTAAAATTGGTTTTTCAAAAGTATTTGAATACCACCTGCCGGAAATACAGGTTTTGATATTTGCTTTATATATTTTGACAATTTTCAATTACCTGTAATACAGATATTTAAAACCATACATATAACTATATCTAATAAAATCATGATGAGGGTACACATGATTAGTTTGCGGGGCGCGGTTCTTAAGAAATTGAAGCTATAAATACAGGAATGTCATAAAACACATCATATTTATCAAATGAAATAAAGATGATTTTTGATAACTTGCTGAAATTAGCGGGGATAAAACCATTTACAAACCGGCGGATCCGCGCCATTTTAAATTCGTAAACAATGAAATTCAGCAGGACATTTTTGCCCCAGATATTTATATGCTTAGTCTGTTCTTTTGTGGCATCATTTGTTCCCGGTGTGGCAACAGCCCAAAACAACCAGGCATCTTCCGGACTTGTTATTACCAATTTTGACGACCAGGGAAACCAGGTGATCCGCTATAGTACGGTGGGCGATGCCATTGATGCACACGACGGAGAGATCGCGTTATTTAACAACACTTACTATTTATATGGCACCAGTTATGATTGCGGCTTTGAGTGGGGTAATAAAAACGCGCCGTTTTGCGGGTTTAAGGTTTATTCATCAAAAGATATGCTTAACTGGAAAGACAGGGGTTACCTTTTTGACGCAACAACAAAGGTTTGGCAAACGCGGTGCAACGGCAATACTTATGGATGCTTTCGCCCGCATGTGGTTTACAATCAACAAACCCACCTATATGTATTATGGATAAACGTTTATGATAACGTATCTGGTTATCGTGTATTTACAAGTAAAACACCGGTAGGCCCGTTTGCAGAAGTTGCAGAACCAAAATTGGCCATCAACGCCGGTGCACCGGCCGGTGGCCTAAACAACGGCGACCATGATACTTTTATTGATGATGACGGAACAGCTTACCTGGCTTACACCGATTGGCGTACAAAAGGTACCATTGTAATTGAAAAACTAAGCGGCGATTATTTAACCGGTACCGGTGAGTTTGTTAAATCGGTTACTAATGGCCAAACAGAGGCGCCCGGCATGTTTAAAAGAAATAGCATTTATTATGTGGTTTATTCCGACCCTAATTGTGGATATTGTTCAGGGACCGGCGCATCATACAAAACTGCCACATCGCCTTTGGGGCCATGGAGTGAGGGGAAAAAGATAAGCGACAATTCTTGCGGCGGGCAGCCCTCTTTCGTTTCAACAATAAAACTTGGCTCGGGCACTGTCTATCTTTTCGGCAGCGACCTTTGGAATAATGCCGCTAAAAACGAGGCGCTCGCCAATTATTACTGGGCCCCGCTCTCATTTAACGCCGATGGTTCTATAATCCCAATGACCTGTGACCAACCTTTTAAAGTTTTGGGCGGCAAGGTTACAAGGCTACCATCCGCGAGTGGCAAATACAGCTTTAAAGGTTTATGCGATATCAATAATGGAGTACAACGATCACAATCGTTTGCAGCGGCACAAGGTGGTATGCTCAAAACAATTTATATAAACGCCTACAAAACCGGCTATCCCGATGCGAGCTTGCAGGTAGACATCTATCATTCAGATGCTTCGGGCCGGCCAATGGGTAAGGTATTGGCCACCAATACTATTTCCCCGGGGGCGATAGGCTGGTCGACTAAACGCCAGATTATACACCCCGCTATCCGTTTAAAAAAGGGAACAGTTTACTGTATTGTACTGCATTCTGCAACTACTGCCGGCTGTTATGGTTTTAATTACAGTAGCGCCAAGACCAATAACTCAAAATTACAATTCGGTAAATTACAGGGAGATTCATTCATCCCCGAAAACAATAAACAACTTAATTTCGACCTTATAGTTACTCCGGATAAGAGTCGTAAGTAAATTTCTTAAGAAATCTACTTTTTGATATTTTATTTGCACTTTTTGACATTAATCTTGTTTGTGGGTAAATTGTTATTATTTTTAATACATATAAACCACTACTATCAGGTATTATTACCCATCTGTGCGGGTATGCCTTTTGCCAATTAATTGTTATAGTAGCATAAATTAAAATGATCAATTATTATAAATACCTGCCGGTAAGCCGCGAGGATGAGAGTTGGGGTTTGTGTGTTTTAAATACCGGCTGTACCCATATAGAGGCTACGGGCTTATATCCTTTTAAAAACCACCCGGCCCATCATTACTTTAACTGGGACATAGGCCGGGTATTAAACGAATATCAGATCATTTATATAACAAGAGGAAAAGGGATCTTTGAATCGGACAGCTGCAAACGGCGCGAGATCAAAGCAGGAACTATCATTATACTTTTCCCGGGAGAAAGGCACCGCTATAAGCCAGACAGTGAAACCGGATGGGATGAGTATTGGGTTGGTATTAAGGGCGATATTATTGATAACCTGGTAAGGAAAAATTTTCTGAGGCCCGATAACCCAAGCATATACATAGGCTTCCATGAAGGGATATTCAGCCTGTTTAACAGCATTATTGAGGTAACTAAACGGGAAAACACCGGCTATCAACCCCTTATTTCGGGTGCAGCGCTGCATTTAATGGGAAACTTCCATTTTATTTTTAAACAAAACGCGGTAGAATGCGAAGAAAAAGAAATGGTCATCAATAAAGCGAGGCTCTTATTCCGTTCTAACATCGCAAATGATTTTTCGCCCGAGCAGGCCGCCGAAGAACTGCAGGTGGGTTATTCGTGGTTCAGGAAGGCATTTAAGAGTTATACCGGGCTTTCACCTGGCCAATATTATATCCAGCTAAAAGTAGAGCGCGCCAAAGAACTTTTGAATAACCCGGATATCCCCATAAAGCAAATTGCTTACGACCTGAGGTTTGACAGCTATTTTTATTTTTCTAAAATGTTTAAGGAAAAAACCGGCATGACACCAACCGATTATCGTAAAAGGGCTATGGGGGTTATCAACTAAATTATCGGTAAACCATTTAGTATACCGGATACAGATGGGCACAGTTATTTCGAATAAGACGTTTATACTTGTTTATATAAACGCGCCAATTAGCAAACCTATTATTAAAACCTCAATAGTTACAACTGGTTATTTAAACTGATTTTTCTATTTAAAGTTCACAACCATTAGTATGCCCTTGTAAAACATATGCAGCCTGCTCAATGACGCGGTTTAGACATTGTACTTTATAATTCCAGGAAAAAAGATCAATAACATACTCATCCGAAACAAACTATAAATGAAGAATCTTTATTTAACACTACTGATTTTAATATCTACTTTAAGTTGCTTTGCGCAGCTGCAGGTTACGCACTTGTTAACCGAAAACCAACAAAATCCGCTTAGTATAGATATCAGTCTGCCAAGGTTTAGCTGGCAAGTAAAAGCCGGAAACATAAAAAATGTATTGCAGACCGCTTACGAAATAAAAGTGCGAACTGTCGGCGATAACAAACTTGTTTGGGCAAGCGGCAAAATCACCGATGGGCAATCGATATTTATACCCTACCAGGGGCCGGGGCTACGGTCGGGCACCGCTTATGCCTGGCAGGTAAAAATATGGGATAACCAGGGCCATGCTTCTGCCTGGAGCGAAAAAGCATTTTGGCGCATGGGCTTTTTATCACCGGCCGACTGGAAAGCTACATGGATAGGACCAGGCTATACGGGCGATACCGTTAATAAACCCAGCCCTATGTTACGTAAAAGCTTTTCCATTGATAAAAATATAAAAAGCGCATTTGCTTATATAACAGCACACGGGTTATACGAAGCACAAATAAATGGAGCAAAGGTTGGCGATGCCTATTTAACCCCGGGCTGGACAAGCTACCATAAGCGCCTGCAATATCAGGTTTATGATGTAACTAAAATGCTGGCAAAGGGCGCAAACGCCGTTGGCGCTACGTTGGGCAGCGGCTGGTACCGCAGCGTACTGGTATCAAGTCCAAATCATTACGGAAAAGATATTGGGCTGTTGTTTCAGCTCGAAATAGAATACATAGACGGCACACACCAAACCATTGTATCTGATGGAAGCTGGAAATCAGCAACAGGTGAACTACGTTATGCCGAGATCTATAATGGAGCGACAATTGATTCCCGAATGGCACAAAAAGATTGGTCGAAAGCCGGCTTTAATGATGCAGAATGGACCAATGTAAAAGTTCAAAATTATGATAAGGCAAATTTGATAGCCACTTACAATGAACCCGTTAAAAAACAGGAAACATTTAAGGCGTTAAAAGTAATTATAACACCCAAAGGCGAAAAGGTAATAGACTTTGGGCAAAATTTAGTGGGCTGGGTACAGTTAAAAGCTAATGGTAAGGCAGGCGATTCAATAAAAATATCTCATACCGAAGTACTTGATAAAGAAGGTAATTTTTACACCGAGAACTTAAGGGGGGCAAAAGCTCAAAACACCTACATCCTTAACGGTAAAGGCACCGAATATTTTGAACCCCAGTTTACCTGGCAGGGATTCAGGTATATAAAAGTTGAAGGCATCCATGGCGATTTAAATCTGGCCGACTTTACAGCGGTTGCCATTTATTCATCCATGCCACCAACCGGCGAATTTTCTTGTTCTAATCCATTGTTGAACCAATTACAACACAATATACAATGGGGCCAAAAAGGAAACTTCCTGGATGTACCTACCGATTGCCCGCAGCGTGACGAACGCTTGGGCTGGACAGGTGACGCGCAGGTGTTTTCGCGGACAGCGTCTTTTAACATGAACGTGCATAACTTTTTCACTAAATGGTTAAAGGATGTATCTGCAGATCAAAACAGTGATGGCAGCATACCCCATATTATACCTGATGTATTTAAACAAAACGATTCGGAAAATGGCGGTAGCACCGGATGGAGCGACGTTGCGACTGTTGTGCCCTGGAACATGTATTTGGCCTACGGCGACAAAAAACTACTGCAAGAACAATATCCAAGTATGAAAAAATGGGTCGATTACATGCAGCATCATGCAAAAAACGACCTTTGGAATACCGGCTGGCACTTTGGCGATTGGTTGTTTTACAGCGTAATTAATGACCTGGACGGTACTTCGGCAATAACCAGCAAATATTTAATAGCGCAATGCTTTTACGCTTATTCAACCCAGTTATTGATAAACGCTGCCACAGCATTAGGCAACAAGGCCGATGTGGAAAGCTATTCCCTTTTGCTCGAAAGGATAAAAGCGGCTTACTTAAAAGAATACGTTACGCCAAATGGGCTGATCTCATCTGATACGCAAACCGCGTATGCACTTGCATTATCATTTGATATGTTGCCCGAAAACCTGCGTGCACAGGCAGCTGCAAGGCTTGCAGGCAATATTACAAGATATGGCAATCACCTATCTACCGGTTTTTTGGGTACCCCTTATTTATGCCATGCTTTAAGCCGTTTTGGGTTTGCAGATGTTGCTTATAAGCTGTTATTGCAAGAAACTTATCCTTCCTGGTTATACCCTATAAAAATGGGCGCCACTACCATATGGGAAAGATGGGACGGCATAAAGCCTGATGGTACATTTGAAACACCTACCATGAACTCTTATAATCACTATGCTTATGGCGCCATAGGCGACTGGATGTACAGAGTAATATCGGGCATTGATACCGAGACAGATGGACCGGGGTACAAAAAGATAATTATTAAACCCACTATTGGTGGCAAGTTAACCTATGCCAATGCATCTTACGAAACCCCATACGGCAAGCTAACCTCTAACTGGAAGATACAAAACGATACCTTTTATTTGGATGTAGACGTACCTGCTAATACAACGGCGACAGTATTCGTTCCTGATAATGAGGAAAAGGAGGGCTATAAAATAGAAAAGGTTGGTTCTGGAAGTTACCATTTTACAAGCAAAACAATTAAACAGAAGCATAACGCCCGATAAAAAGGCCTCTTGGCGAATAACATATTGATCCCGCTGTCCGACGTTTATAAACTTCAGACAGCGGGATCTAAAGTTTTTGATGCTAACAAATGCGTGAAGGCTAAACAGTGTTATCACATATCGCTTCACAATTATTATAGCTTTTTCTCATATTATTTACAATCTTAAAATTCTCTTACTTAATAGTTTAAACACCGGTAGCTTTGTTAAATACTGATAGCCTTGGTTATATATTTTAAATATTACTTAACCCCCTTATCATGAAAACATTAAAAAGTTCCCTTATTGTAATC
>NZ_JAQBOI010000181.1 GCF_028288105.1 Mucilaginibacter sp.
GCTAAATTGTGTAAGGTTGAAGTTAGTGCCTGATTTTAGCCAATCTTTAACAGCGCCTTTTAAAGTAAATTATATTGGTGGGTTCCCGGTAATTTCTAATCGGGTAGAGCCCCTTGAAAATATTGACCATCGCTTTCAAAAACGATTAGTTGATATCCTGTTTAGCTTAATGGTAATTATATTTTTATTAAGTTGGTTGTTACCAATAATAGCTTTACTTATTAAATTAGATAGCAAAGGGCCGGTGTTTTTTAAACAGAAAAGAAGCGGAAAGGACGACAAAACTTTTATATGTTATAAGTTTAGAACTATGAAGGTGAATTTGCAATCAGACACATTACAAGCTACCAGGTATGATGAACGGATTTCCCGGGTTGGCGGTTTCCTTAGGGAAACAAGCCTTGATGAACTACCTCAATTTTTTAATGCTCTGCTTGGAAATATGAGCATTGTAGGCCCCAGGCCGCACATGCTAAAGCACACGCTTGAGTATAAAATGATTGTAGATAAATACATGGTGCGAAATTATTTGAAACCAGGTATAACAGGTTGGGCACAGGTAAATGGTTATAGAGGTGAAACGGATAAGCTTATCCTAATGGAAAGGCGTGTTGAACATGATATTTGGTATTTGGAAAATTGGTCGTTGATGCTTGATTTTAAAATTATATTTCTAACAGCAATTGACTTAATTAAAATCAGGAAGATATAATTTGATACTGTAACTTATCAGCTAAATAAAAAGCCTGCAATCTTTTGATCTGCAGGCTTTTTTGTTACCACTTTATTCATACCGGATATTGAATTATTACTACAAGTAGTTTGTACAAAAAATGTTATTGTTATTTTAGCCATTATAACAATAACCTATGTTAAGACGCAACTTCATTAAACTATCTGCCGCTGGCTTTGCCTCGGTTATGTACAGCCGGTTAACTTTTGCAGCCCATATTGGCAACTCCCTTATTAATCATCCGGATGAGGCCTGGGCACAGGTGGGGGGTGAATGGGTAAAGCTTGTGGGTAAAGGTGGGGCGGTATTTACTTACCAGGATATAAAAATTGAAATTAAAACAAGGGGCATCGCACAGTCGGTATACGTACAGTCGCCGGTTAACGAATTGCAGGCACTGAGGTTTAAATGGAAATATCAAACTGCCAAATATTCAAAGATTTTGGGCGATCACTGGGAACGTACATATGGTGATCTGGCATGGAAAGCCCCCCAGGCTACTGCTAAAAACCCATGGTATGTTTTACTGCATGATGATAAGCAAACCGCTTGCTTTGGCGTAAAAACGGGTGCCAATACCATTTGTTGGTGGGAGGTTAAGCCGGATAGCATGGAACTGACCATGGATACCCATTCAGGCGGTATGGGCGTAAAACTGGGGCAACGCACCCTGCACGCAGCAGATATTGTAACATCCCTTAGCAAATTAAACGAAACGCCTTACAGTGCATTAACCAACTTTTGCAAAGTAATGTGCGACAAACCACGTTTGCCTAAGCAACCGGTTTATGGCATAAATGACTGGTATGTGGTTTACGGCAAAAACTCTTATCAAACCATAAAAGAACAAACGACGGCTATGGCCGAGTTGGTTACGGATACCAATAATCGCCCGTTTTCGGTAATTGATGATGGCTGGCAGAAGGCCGACGATTTTTCGATAGTAAACGATAAATTTAAGGACATGCATAAAATGGCTGACGAGATAAAAAGCCATGGCATGCGCCCCGGCTTGTGGACACGCCCTTTAATTGCCCGCCTGGATGATAAAGAATCGTTACTTGCCCCAAAAATTCCCGGCCGTAATGATGATAGGGAACTAATACTTGACCCAACCATTCCCGAAAATATAGCCCGGGTTAAACGCAACATATGCCTATATAAACAATGGGGCTATCACATGGTAAAACACGATTACAGCACATGGGATATTTTTGGTAAATGGGGTTTTCAAATGAAAGACAACTTTACGGTTCCCGGCTGGAAGTTTCAGGATCAAACTAAAACCAATGCCGAGATCATAAACACGCTATATGGCGCTATTAGAGAGGCGGCAGAAGATATGTACATAATTGGCTGTAATACCCTGAGCCATTTATCTGCCGGGGTATTTGAACTTAACCGTATTGGTGACGACACCAGCGGGAAGGAATGGGCACGTACTAAAAAGATGGGCGTTAATACTTTAGGATTCCGCATGCCACAAAATAATATCTTTTATGCCGCCGATGGCGATTGCGTTGGCCTTACCAAAGATGTGCCCTGGGATAAAAATAAACAATGGATGCAGCTGCTGGCAGAAAGCGGTTCGCCGTTATTTATATCGGCCGAGTTAGACTTTTTAGGTGCCGAACAAAAGGCGGCTATAAAACAAGCCTTTGCAAATGCCGCCAAGATACAACCCAATGGCGAACCGCTCGATTGGCTTACAAATCAATTCCCTGAAAAGTGGAAACTGAATAATAGGGAGGTTAGCTTTAATTGGGATTGATATAACTCACTGCAACCATTAAAAAAGCTGTCCTATTGGATAGCTTTTTTGCTTAATATCCCTAACTTGTACAAGTAAACTTATGTCATGGCAAAAAACAAAACCGTAGAAACCACTGAAAGTGTGGATGTATTTTTAAATCAGTTTACCGATGAAACCAAACGTAATGATGGCCATCGCCTGGTAGCTATTATGCAGGAAGAAAGCGGTTATGAAGCTAAAATGTGGGGAGATGCAATTGTTGGTTTTGGCACTTATCATTACAAATATGAAAGTGGGCGCGAAGGTGATGCACCTTTAGTTGCCTTTTCACCACGCGCAAAAGCGTTTTCACTATATATCTCACTAAGCCCTGGCGATAAGCAAGTGTTTCTGCAAACCTTTGGTAAATATAAAATTTCAGGTGGCTGTATCCATATTAAAAAGTTAACTGATATTGACGAAGGCGTTTTGCGAAAGATGGTAAACTTATCTGTTAAGCATTTAAAAGAAAAGTACGCTTAGCGCGTTTGCGTTTTGTAAAGGGATTGCTTGCAGTATTTTATTTCTGCTGTTCATCATATTTATGCGGGGGAGTGATTATATTTAGTCTTGATTTACAGTGCAATACGTGAGTCGATTACTATTTACATTACCCCAACTTAAATAATCCCTCCATGAAAACTATTCAAACAAAAAACATTGTATTTGTAACCGGCGCATTTGTGACCAATGCCTGCTGGGATGAATGGCGTACCTATTTTGAAAACAAGGGTTATACCACCGTAGCGCCTGCATGGCCCTTTAAGAATGGTACAGCAGAACAACTGCGTAACAGGCAACCCAATGATACCGATCTGGCTGCCTTAACTTTAGAAGAGGTAATAGATCATTATGCAAGCATCGTAAGTTCATTTCCCGAAAAACCTATTGTCATAGGCCACTCGTTAGGCGGGCTAATTACTCAGATCATAGTAAACCGCGATTTGGCTGCTGCGGGGGTAGCTATACACTCAGTACCTACACTTGGCGTATTCCCATATGAATTCTCTTTTCTAAAGGCTGGATGGAAGTCATTAGGGCTTTTTACCTCTCTCAAAAAAACATACCTAATGTCGTTTAAAGACTGGCAGTACGCTTTTGTTAACACCATGCCGCTTAACGAACAGAAAGAAGCATATGAAAAGTTTACTATTCCCGAATCAAAAACTGTTGCAAGGGGAGGTTTAACAAGTGCTGCAAAAGTAGATTATAAAAAACCACATGCACCTTTACTGCTTACATCAGGCAGTACGGATAACATTATCCCCGCACATTTAAACAATCGTAACTATAAAAGATATGTACAAAATGGTTCGGTTTTAAATTATAAGGAATTTGAAAATCGTAACCACTTTGTATTAGGGCAGCCCGGCTGGGAGAAAGATGCCGATTACGTGTTAGATTGGCTAAATCGTAATTAACAGTCATTGGAATAACAATAATTTAAAAAAGGATCTATACTGCATATGTAGTATCTAAAGCCCGGTTTTGTAGCACGAAAAAAAATATTTTGAAGCTAAGTTTGTGCAAATGAATTTGTTAGGGTTGTGCTTGTAAATTCTTTTAAAAAAAGTTTGCACAGCTATACAAAAAAGCTACCTTTGCAATCCCAATCGGGATGTAGCGTAGCCCGGTATCGCGCCACATTTGGGATGTGGAGGCCGCAGGTTCGAATCCTGCCATCCCGACAACAAGCGATACCAAATAGTATCAAAACCCTCTAAATTGTATGATTTAGAGGGTTTTTTTATGGATTTTGCAAAATTATAGTTCAAAGTAATCCATATTAATACAAACTTCTACATGCCCTATATCGCACCCTCTTTTTAATTTGTAAAATTGTTCAATGCGTTTTTACTCGCAACCCGTGGTTGCTTGTAACTGATTTCGTGTTTTAATCCGTTTCTCGCAAAATGTATTTGCGTCGACGGGGATAATATCAAATAAGTAAAACCGCGTATGAAAACAACAAATTCATTCAGTATCCTTTTTTTTCTAAAAAAGGATAAAGCAAATAAAGGGATCGCCCCCTTGTATGTGCGAATCACCATTAACAAGAAGTTCGTCGACATTTCTTTGAAACGCCGCCTCAAGTTAATATCCTGGGATCACAAGTTTCAAAAAGTAATTGGAGCCGATAAGGAATTAAAAGAGATACAGGAAAAGATCCGGCAGACACGCACAGAAATTAACTCCGCTTACGACAATCTTCGATACAATAAAGAAGTTCTAACTGCGGATAGCATCAAGACTTTTCTGGAAAGTGGTGGTGAGGAAGAGCAAACGACTTTGCTTTTCCTAATGAACTACCATAACACTGAGGTTAAAAAGCTTTTGGAACCAGGTACAATGAAAAACTACTATAGTACCGAGCGGTATGTTAAGGAGTTTTTGCTAAAAAGAAAAAAACGCACTGACATTTACCTTTCTCAACTCGATTACAAGTTTATCATAGATTTTGAGATCTATTTACGCCAACGTGAACCCGATAAAGGCCAGCGGCCTTGTACCAATAACACCGTAATGAAACACATCGAGCGGCTACGCAAAATGATCAACATTGCACTTAAAAACGATTGGATTGTTAAAGACCCCTTCCTTCGTTTCGAGCGGCACATGATCCACAAGGATAGGCAGTGTTTGGAATTGGAGGAGTTGGAAACTATTAAAGCTTTGAATTTCGATATTCATGGACAAGAGATAGTTAGAGACACTTTTGTTTTTAGCTGTTATACCGGCTTGGCTTTTGCCGATGTATGCAACTTGAGTAGTGAACACTTAGTAACCGATATAGAAGGCGAAAAGTGGATCGAAATGGTGAGGCAGAAAACAGCCAATTTTTCCGGCAAGAAATTTTATGTTTTATTGTTGCCCGAAGCTATCGAACTAATCAAAAAATATAGAGGTCATCCAATGGCATCTTATACCGGTACCGTCTTTCCTATCTATTCAAACCAGGCTACCAATCGCTACCTTAAAGTTATCAGCAAAATGGCGAACCTGAATTTCGCTTTAACCTATCATATCGCAAGGCACACGTTTGCGACTACCGTGACTTTGGAAAATGGCGTACCCATGGAAAGTGTATCAAAAATGCTTGGTCATTCGAGCATACGGACAACGCAGATTTACTCCAAGGTCAAGAAAAAGAAGGTTAGTACTGATATGAAAATCTTAAGAGAACGCCTGAAACAGGCATAACCGATAGTAAAGAGCAAGTTTGTGTTTTTGCTATACAAAAACTCGTTTCGCCTTAGCGGCTAAACGGCAAACTTGCCTTCCGCGCCCGTTGGTTGCAGAAGGAAAAATCGAAAAGAATTTAAAAGAGGTAGTGATGGAAGACCAGAAAATTAACACAGAAAAAGCAATCCGCAGTAAAGGCGGAAGACCACAAAAGAAGATAAAGCGATGCCATATTTACATGATAAGGTTAACGGATTTGGAGCAATTTACTATTGCCACGAAAGCCAAGAACGCCGGAACCTCAATCAGCGATTTTTTTAGAAAGTCGGCACAGAAGGCGAAAATCGTATCCCGGTTGACCACTGAGGAAGCGGCCGATATGCGCGTGTTGGCGGGCATGGCAAATAACCTTAATCAGCTCACACACCTGGCTCACTTAAACGGGTTGCTTAGCGTCCAAAGAAATTGCAGGTTACTAATGGCTGAAATAAATGAGTTGCTTAAAAAAATAATTGGCGATGATAGGGAAAGTGATTACAGGTAGAAGTTTTGCCGGTTGCATAGCCTACAATTTGCAGCGCGAGGAAGCGAGCATATTAGATGCAAGCGGAGTGCGTACAACAAGCGTTAAGGATATTACCAGCGACTTTAATTTTCAGCGAAAGCTAAATCCGAACTTGGGACAAGCTGTTGGCCATATCGTTTTAAGTTGGAGTGCCGAAGATAAAGCGAAGCTTAATGATGCGATCATGGTTGAGCGGGCAAAGGAGTATATGCACAAAATGAAAATTAGAGATACGCAATATCTGATTGTGCAGCATACAGACAGGCAGCATCCGCATTTACACTTGGTTTACAATCGCGTGGGTAATGATGGTCAGACCATCACTGACCGTTACCAGAAAGTAGTTAATGCGAAGGTTTGCAAGGAGATTACCCTTAAATATGGTTATCATTTAGCGGAAGGTAAAGCCCAGGTAAACAGGCAACGCCTGAAAGGTTCGGATCAAATCAAATATGAAATGTACGATGCCATCAAAGCGGTAGGTAAAGTTGCCCAAAACTGGCAGCAATTAGAAGCAGCACTTCTTAAGCAAGGAATACAAACTCATTATAAGTATTTAAGCGGAACTGACATTGTACAAGGAATCAGCTTTAGCAAGGGCATTACTAAATTCAAAGGTTCTGAAATAGACAGAAGCCTGAGTTATGGCAAGTTAAATCAGCTTATCGAGTTTAATAAACAACATGGGCAGCGGCAACAGATTGCGTCAGTAAAGGACATAACACTTGCTAACCGCAACTCATTTAGTGATACTCACGGAGCATCTTTATTAGCCAAACTGTTGGAACCCGACCACGAACAGGACGCCCAAACACCATTTGAGTTATTAAGAACAAAACGTAAACTTAAGAAAGGAAGAAGGATATGAATGATACACTTGAAAAGCTTGAAGCAATAGAGGAAGTATTGCAACAAGTGATCGTGACCATCAACGGTCTTGAAAAGAAAGAAGTTAAAATTCCTGAAATAAGGATACCTGACTATAAAAAGGAGTTGTGTGATATAAGCGCTCAACTTCATGAACTTAAAAAGAACAGAGACAATTTACTGATTGATAAGCTATCACAACGAATCCAGCAATTGAATTTAACAAAGCAGACTGTAAAGCAATATCGTTTCCTATTATTCCCGGAAACCAACCAGGGCCAATACTATAAAATTGTCTTCGGTCGCCTTATTCCTTGGGGAATACTGTTAATGGGATTAGTCTTCTTATTTGCTCTGGCACAGAGAGGATTGGATCTTTGGAGGATAAAGGAATACAATCAACAGGCTGACCAATATGTCAAAGCTTGGAATTATATGAATAACCATGCAGATAGTAAGTTAGTAAGAAAGCGAATGGATGAAGCTTGGGAAAAAGCCAACCAATAATCCATACCATAAAACAAATAATAAATATTTCATTTTAAAAGTTCACATTTTGTGAACTTTTATTTAAATTTGCATAAGATGAAAATTCATCTGATTAAAAAACAAACGCTGGAAGAGTTTGCGAAGCTTCAACCACGTAGTAAATCTTCTTTGGAAGACTGGACTGAAAAGTTAAGGCTTGCTGACTGGCAACAGCCCGGCGATATGAAATTCACTTATAACACTGCTGATCTGTTAGGGAAAAGCAGTAATAGGGTGGTATTTGATATTGGCGGCAACAATTACCGGATGATCTGCAAATACGTATTTGGAACAAAGCAGGTACATCTTTTTGTTTGCTGGATGGGAACTCATGCGGAATACGATAAAGTTTGCAAACAGGGTGAACAGTATACAATTAATCTCTATTAAAGATGGAAACAACAGTTTTAAAATATACCGTCATAAAAAATAAAAGCCAATATGAAGAGTATTGTAACCAATTAGAAGGCTTGCTCTCTGGTGGTATTAACAGCGCAATACAGGATGAAGTTGATCTTTTAACGTTATTGATTGAAAAATTCGATGAAGAAAACAACACGTTTAAAGAAAGCGATCCTATTGCTTTGCTGCGTTCCTTTATGCAGGATCATCATTTGAAACCGCAGCATTTAGTTGATATACTGGGCATTAGTAAAGGTTATGTGTCTGATATATTAAACTATAAAAAGGGACTGTCTAAAGAAGTTATTAGAAAACTGGCTGATTATTTCAAAGTAAGACAGGAAGCTTTTAACAGGCACTATAAGTTGACACCTACTGCTGATACTTATCCAGGCTTGATAAATACTTCTAAGCAAATTCACGCAGCTAAACTTTAATTTAAAGTATTACAGCAAACCTAAAGAGCTGCTATAATCGCTGCGGCAGGTTCCTACATTGCACCACGCGCTATCGCGCCGGGTTCCATTTCGTCACCAGCCTCGCTGAACAGCGTAGGAATGCTTTCGTTCCTCAGCATACCTGCGAAGACTGTGTTAATAAATTTTATCATATTCTCACCGCAAGACGCAAAGATAGCCTGCACAACGAAACCAGTAAAGGGTATATAAATGAGTGCCGTGGTATTTGTTTATTAAGGTAGGCACTCACCCTTGACAGCTTCCGTTATTTTCGCTTTTGGTTGCTTAAGCGTTGAAAATGGGATGGTATGTTCGGTTATGGGGCTTACCGGGACTGAAAGCCTCGGATTAGCGTTTTTTGCATTTTTTTTGGGGGGATAAACGAGCCAAAATTTCTCAGCCAACATCTCTATCAAACACCGTATAGCTAGGCTTTTTAAAATAGGGATACCGGATAGCGATGGTTTCCGGTTTTCCCTCAACCAGCGGCACGGTATACACTTTATCTTCAAAAGTGCCCTTTAATAGCCGCTCAAAGTCCCTGAGCGTGTAGAGCCGGTAGGTATTGTTGTACATCATAAAAGTCGGCGTATTGACAATAAATATGGCTTCCACCGCGCTGATCTCCAGGCGGAAGAGCGGATCATTCAGCTTCACCTGGAAATGTTCCTCGATCGCGGGAAGGTGGGCATGTAAATACATCAATTTTTTAGCGGCGGTTTTATTGTAGGCCTTCTTGTTCGTTTCGAAAGCCGCATAATCATTCCGGTAGCTACTCATATCGTATCGGGACAGCAAATGTTTGCTGTCTGCCAGATACAAAACCGTTCCCACGATGAACAGGAAGTCAATTTCGCCGCATTCTTCATGGTCAATGCCGAGGTTTTGCTTGTTCCATTTACTCAGGAAGGTGAGGTTCCGGTCATAAAGGATATGCTCCTGTACCAACATTCTTTCCGCCTCATCTTCCAGTATTTTATCGTTGTAATGCGCTTTTCGGTTGACATAATCCTTAAAACAAGGGGATTCCCATTCCTCCGGGTACTTTTTCCAGGCGATAGCATTGCCATACAGGGAAACCAGGCTTTCCTGGATAATACTCAGGCCCACGATCGTCCGGTCAACGCCATCGACATTCCAGATCAGGAAAGGCCTGTAGAGATATTTATTCAGCTTATGCGGCTTTTGGACGGCCTCCCTCAGGGTCATCTTGTTAGTTTTGGATAGGGTTAGTCCCTGGTAAAAACGCGCGGCATCAGCGTAGTCCACGTCGAATAACGCCGCGAAATTGGAGGGATAGGCATACCATTCTTCCATCGCCATCTTCCCGCCATGTTTTTCATTGTTCTCTTGCATGGCCAGTATCGTTCCGATCCCCTGGTCGAAGTCGACCTTTAAGCAGGTGTTGATCGCCTCCTTAAAATCGCTCAACTCGTTCTTTCCGATAACGGCATGGGACAGATGATCACCGGATTCTTTATTGATCTCGAACATGACCCTGCCATAATGGTGTTTATTGTGAAAGTAATAGTCGCCATTCTCCTTAAAATGCAGATCAACGCTGTCCTCTATCAAATGCTGCAAAGAAAGCGATTCGATCACTTCATAGATCTTATCGCCGGCAAAAAGCAGTTCATCGATGATGCCTTCTTTGCGTTTTAGATAGGCAGGCGTAGGATACTGCTTATTGCGGATCAGCTTAAGATCGCAGGCCTGTTCCAGACAAAGCTTGAGCGACCTGCGGTAAACGGCGAAATCGGCGTCGGACATCAGGTGCGGAACGGGGGATTTGTTCGGTGTGATACTGTGCAGCTTGGAGGAAAACTCATGCAGCCCGAATAAGGATTGGTAGAAAGCGACTTCCTGCTGACTGCTGATCAGCTCCATAAACAGGTCGCAGTACCATTCAAAGGCAAACCAAAGCGCCTCGGTCACGGTGGCCGTGGTCTGTTCGCCGGTGCCGAACCTGGACCGGAGCAGTTTTGAAAGCACCGGCTTGTATTTCCTTTCCGATGGCTTGAGATACCGCGCCACGATCAGATCGTTATCGATGTAATGTACCGGCATGTTGAATTTTTGTATAAAGTTAGCGATTTGCTGCGGCCTGTTCACTTGTCCAATCCAAAGAGATTGCTTAATATTATAGACGCTATTTCTGCACCTGAAATGAATAAAACACGGCAAAACTATCTGATCGTCATTGCCATCGATGAATACCAGTCGGTGAACTGGCCGGACCTGAAAAACGCTGTGCAGGATGCCAAGGATGTGACGGAACTCCTGATCTCCCGTTACGATTTCCAGCTGCTGGACAAGCCGCTGTTTAACCAGGAAGCCACGCGGGAAAATATCATCCAGCACCTGACCTTTGCGACCGGACAGCTTTTGCCTGAGGACAACCTGGTGATCTATTTTGCGGGCCACGGCTTTATGAGCCCGATGACCGGCAAAGGCTATTGGGTGCCGCATGAAGCGGATGCCAAACCTGCCGACCTGATCTCCAACTCGGATATCAAGGATTTTATAGAGGTTTATCCTTCCAAACATATTTTACTGATCGCGGATTCTTGTTTTTCGGGAACCTTTATAACCCGCACCAGGGGCCGTAACGCCGGGCAAATTTACGAGTCGCTGGACGAGCGTTCCTCCAGGTGGGTGCTGACCTCTGGGAATGAAGAATCCGTTTCTGACGGCAAGGAAGGCATGGGCAGTCCCTTCGCCCGCAACCTGAAACGCTTCCTGGCGGAAAATACCAATAAGTATGCTTCGGTAGCCGAGCTTGTTAAATATGTATGCTCCATGACCTCAGCCGCATCCGGACAAAGCCCGCAGGGCGCGCCGATCACCGGCGTCGGGCATGATGACGGGCAGCTCGTGTTTGTACTGAAGGCGGAATCTGTCCAGACAACGATTGACCACTCCGACGGCAACCCGGCTACTACCGTGCTCCGGGATGAACTGCGGGCGGTTTACCGTGTGAAAAGCAATTATTCGGGCGGCAAAGAGATCGCCCTGCTCGATATGACCGGCGATCCGAAAGTCCTGGTCATAGCCGAGAACTTCCGGTTTGACGATGAAGGGCATAAAAAACTGCTGTTCAAGGATGGCGCGGTAGAAATGGGCGGCGCGGACGACAAAAACGACTTTCCGGTTTTTGCCCGTGCGGCAACCATGGAGGGCATGCACCGTTACCTGGAAGAACACCAGGCGAAATATGAAGGGATCAAGATCATACTTTGGCCGGCCAATGAAAGTATTGCTGAGGTGGAATCTACCCCGGCGGCCATTGCGCAACGGGAGCTGATCCAGGACATGATCGATGAGAACCAGGATTTTATGCGCTGCCTGCATTGCGGTAAAGTGATCAGCTCCAACGATGGCTATACCATCGAAATTGACGAGGTTGGTTTGCGTCCTGCTGCGGGCAATGTGCACCGGGAGTGCCTGAGGCCGGTTGACCGGATGATCGGCCGCGCGGTAAGGCCGGAGGTCGAACCCTCCCAACTGATCAATTTCGACTTTTTAAAATGGGTCGAATTGCTGAAAACAGGACAAGGCTTCATCACCGGCGCCTTAAAATCCGCCGCCAATCATTCCGGCGCGGTTATCAGCTGGAACAAAAGCCACCAGTATAATACCGGTGAATATTGCATCAACATGCTGCTGGAGGACGGCAGCTCAGCTTACCTGAAGATCGGCAAGGACATTCACCGCTTCTCTGCCGCCGAGATCGACGGGGAAGTCGCACAAATGAATAAGGAGCCCGGTATCATGGGCATGCTTTCCGTCACCGGGACCTTCGGTAACGTGGATTACCTGGACAGTATAAAGATCACCGGGGAAACCGTCATTCCCATTGTTGAATATGTGAAAGTGCGCTTCAGTAATCAACTGCTGACGAAAGAAAACAACCTGGATAATGACTACGCGCCCTTAGGATTGTTGCAGGATAAGGACGGCAAGATCATCCTGTTTGGCAACATTGTTCCGCTGGTGACCGATCCGTTTAAGTTTGACCAGCTGCACGAAAACTGGGCCGCCTGCGGCTTTGTCGACGGGCCCTCCACGCTGCAGATCATCGAGACTGATAAGGAAGTTGATTTTTACCTGATGGGTTTTTATGGCGATGACCTGATACCTGTGCTGAACCCGGAATTTGCGCCGGATAAAACGCTGGTTTCCGGTATGTCGATCCTGGATATGAAGGACATCATTGCCCATAAACACCTGTTTCAAACCCCTGGAAAGGAGAATTAATATGCTATTTGATGACCGTATACGAACCGATTCCTCTTCCGCTGCGGGCGATGAATCAACGTTTCATTTTTTGAACCGTTCGGCTTGGCGGCGCTGCGGCCAGGTGCGGAAACTGCTCAATGAATGGAGCCTGGCCATGGCGGGCGACGCGGAATTTATCAGCCAGCTTAGCTCTGATGACAATAAAAAACATGCGGCGGCGGTCTTTGAGCTGATCGTTTATACTTTACTGGGCAAAACCGGCTTTGAACTCGTTAAGCACCCGCCGGGCATGCTTCGTACTACCCCAGACTTCCGGGCAAGCCATTCTTGCGGTTTTACCGGCTATGTTGAATGTACGCTTTCCGGTAATTCCTTTGAAAAGATAGAAGAGGAAAAACGTAAAAAGGCAGTTGAAAATATCATCCGGGAAATCGAATATTTTCCTTACTTCATCAATCTCTCGTTCAATGTGGTCTCCGCACGTAGCATCTCCAAAAAGGGCCTAGTCAATTTTATCCGTAGCCTGGAAGCAAAAAGTGACGGCCTCAGCAATGCAGAGCTTTTTGAAATGAAGCATCCCTTTGAAAATAACGACTGGGAGCTGGAAATTAGCTTGATGCGCAAATCTGATTCTGGGATCAAAGGGAGCCTGGGAATGATCATGGGCTCAGCCAGGGCTATCGACCATATCAGACCCGCCATGAACGCGCTGAATGATAAAAAGCCCGCGCGCTATGGGATCAGCGATGCGCCGTACATCATCGCGCTGGATAACAAGGACATGTTCCTTAAGGAAGAAGAATTCAACGAGGTACTCTGGGGTTATAATGCCCCCGAAAGGATCCGCCTGGATTACGGCGGACTGAAGGGTTTCTTTTTTGCAGACGGCAGGCCGGTTAACACTTCAGTATCCGCCATATTATTCTGTAAGGGGATGAATATATTAACCATGGACCAAGCACGCATTAGTCTTTGGCATAATCCGTTCGCAAAGTTTCCTGTCCCTTCCGGCATTTTTTCCTGCGATGAATATTATTATGATGGTGATGGTTATATCTTAACCAAGCGGGCAATTGTCAAGGAATTCGATTTCCTGCCTGTTTTAGGGGTCGACAAAAGCGAATACCTTAAGGATCCGAAAGAACCGGATTAGGTTGCAATTATAATTATTGAATTTCTATTTCATGTTTAAATTTGTCACAGTAACATAAATAGGCAATGTACGCCAGTTGGGAATAGAAGTCTAATAACTTTTTAAATGCCTTCGGGGATAGAAAAATCCTGTTTTGATTTGGGTCAAAATTATAGTACAATAACTGTCTTGGGAGTTGCCCTAAATCTTGTATTTTGCTATAGGCCTGATTTCCCTCTCGAATCCTTAAGTTATATTGATCAAATTCTTTTTCAATTTCTCGCTTAGTGGGACTAGCGTGTGTTATACAATTACGAAAAATCCGCAAGTTATGAATAGTTAAAATCGTATTTGTTTTATCAATCTTCTTTTGATCAAATTGCGTTAATTCATTCTTAAAATAATCGTAAAACTCATTTATGATCTGAAAACTTGTACTTTTCTTTTCTAATGAGCATAATTTCTTTAGCAGAGTGACAAGATTTTCAAACAACGATATGCTTAGAAGACAATAAACCTGCGAGAGGACATCCGGAATAATTTCTGCTTTGTTTTGCTCAGTGATATCTAATGAGCACTGCGAATTCTTCTTTATATTCCACCGGATAGTATCTTGCGATGTTCCAAGAAGTGTATTAAAAAAGGCTACCTGATCTTGATCCGTTTGAACTGCAACATTAAAGGGATCTGTGAATATAAAATTCGAAATACTTCTCAAAATATTCTCTCCCCAATTCTCATCTATCATTTTGGTAGATTGTTGAATTAGAAGTGCTTTAAAGAAATATTCCTTTAATAGATCTGTTGGGTTGACAGTTAGGTTCATTTAACAAAAATAACCATTAGTTTCACCGTTTATTAGATCTTATTACTCAATTTAGATATTAGGCCTATACCTTTATAGCCCATTGTCGCCGCCAAGATATCTTATCATGTTAACGTCCATTTTCAGGCCTAACCATCTGAAGATACCGGTTGTCAAATAACTCGGCTGATAATCTGCATCCCAACAAACTATAGGGATAATGGGATTGATCGATGTTCCTGCCTATCACCATTATACCTTTGGCTTCATCGTTCTGCTCATGAAAAATGATATCTTCCATGACCTCACGCCGTTCATAGGCTACCTTGTCGCTATAGAGATAACCCGCAATCAGAAACCGCCGGTTTTCTTCCGATGAACCCATCAGGCTCCAGTTATGCGGATAATCGGCCGTTCCATTTTCCATTTTCTTTTTAATGAGGTCTATTTGCTCTTCAAAAACTTCCTGACCTTCAATAGGAATATTCAGCAAGATGTACGAGTTCTCTAGCCAAGATTGAACCCGCCTTTTTTCTAAATGATTAAGCAGATCTTTCCACCATTTAGTTTTAATTAATTCAGGCTTTTCTACATCCTCTCTATTAGAGGAGCCAATGATATAGTTATCCAGCTCTTTGGATTTCAAGGAAACATTAAAAAAACTATATTTCTTTTCATCGGGTCCTAAATTAAAGCCGTTGTCAAAATACCAGGCCAACAGATCGAGCTCATCTCCTGCCCACTGAATATTAGCCTCCAGCTCCCGCCTTCTTTGCAAGTAATGTACCTTTTCAGCGGTGAGCGGCAATAGGTCAAATACAATTTGCAGATCGGTAAGATTGATTGATGGGGCCAGCTCTTCAATTGTCTTTTTGGTTACTCCGCCCCGGATAAGTTGTTTGAGATTGGCGCCCATCATACCGAGATGGGAAAGGGTAACTCCCAAAGGAATAAAATATTTAAGCTTACCGGCATCGAATTTATTTTTAGGACCTTTTTTGGTGTCCAATTCTAAGCTTTCCGGATGATCTCTTAGGTAACTAATGAACCGTAAAGCCTGCTCAGATGGATCTTCGATCAACTCCTGTAATGTTTTTAATAGACGGTCAGGTGCAGCCCGTTTGGCAGGGGGACTGACTTGCCCGGATTTGGACTCTACAACAAGAGCAAACGAATCCATAATAACTAAGAGGTCATTCTCATATTCCTTTCCATCAACCGCTTCAAATTTGCTACCGGTGAATAGTTGTGCGCCGGGGAACGATTTTCCAAACAATTGGTGCACCTCATCCTCCAAATATTTAGCCCTTACCTCGTTGTACTTATGCCGGAGATCCTCGTCAGTGGCACAGAATTTCTCCAAAAGTCCGATGCTTAGGTGGGGCAGCACCGTCCATAACGAGCTAAATATCCCTTCATTCGCTACATTGATAAATGGGCGGTCATGTACTGGGTTAGTCAGCAGGAAATATTCTGGGTTATGGTCTTTGAGGTCATCAAAACTTAGGCTTAATTCCTTAAATATGAATTTAATCTGATCATAACTTAATTTACCGCCGGACATTTCTTCAAGCGTCAAAAAATGAAACGAAAATAACTCAGGCAAAAAACGGTCGGAATGCAGTAAGAGAAAACCTTGCAGGTTCCTCAATTGCATATTATTATGCGTCCATAAAAACTCCTTTTGAGCACCATCACTTTTCATTCCCGGAAATAGGGATTCAAATGTGTCGATCACATCCTTATAATTATCTGGTCGCATGATCTCCGCGGTTTTCTGGCGGTGTATGTTAACTTTTTTCTCAACCTCATCAGTCATGGCGTATAGTAAGTCCAGTAAGGCCTCCGGGTCGAAACCATGTTTAGCGATAAAGGGGATTTTTACACCCCTGGCAAGATCCAATGTAACCTTCTTCATTTTATGCTCATAAGACCAGTTTCGTACCGCGATAGTATGGGACATCATATCTATCCGCAATTGGTGGTAATAAAGATCATCTTCGGTCTTTATTGAAGATGGGAAATGGTAATGGCGTAGTTTGATCAACTCACCGATTTCTTTGAAATCTTTTTTAAACGTTTCGACCTCATTAGACAACGGACGGTCGGCCAGCGTTCTTGGAATTGTCAAGGCAAAGGCCTGTAATAATTCCAGGTAATACGGAGGAAATTCCAACCCGCCGGTTACGGCCTCTTCGTCATATCCTGCCGGCGACATCATAAAATAATAAAAGCAGAAGGAAAGCAGGTTTAACTGATCATATTTCTTAAACCAACCACCGAGGCTTTTATACCTTTCGGGAAAATCTTTAACCGCATCTGCACCAATCTTCCTTAAGAGTTCAAGCCTTTCTTCAAATGTTTTCCCACGACTTTTTCCTAACTCTACTTCGTAGTAATTTAATTTGATGGGATCAGGTGCATGGCTTTTTTTCATAATACCTTAATTCAGAGTTTCGTTACTATCACTACGCGTATTGGATAATCTGTTTGATAAATATCGTCGTCAAGTTAAAAACGAGATCGACTTCTGAATGCTGAATGTTGTCATTATGTTTAACGCTATCATTATGGTATTTTGAATATTGATCAATCAGTGTCCAAAACATATTAGCGATCTGTAGTGATACATTGTTATTTTTGAAAAATTCCGTTATTGCGGGTCGTTGGTTTTCTAATGATTTGCTGTTGCCCAAAATTTGCTTTAGTAACAACTCTAAACTCAATCGTAGGTCATCTAAGGCATTTCTTTGATAAATGCCTTTTTGTATTTTTTCCATCCCCGAATTATAGGATTTCTCAGCATCTGGAAAAGCTTTTAGAAACTGCTTTGGTGAACCACTGAATTTTGATGAGCCAATCCAAAACGTGCTTTTCGTGCGATAATCTACCGCATTCATAATATCGGTAAAATTGATAGTTGGGTACACGCCAACCACGTGCTCTGAAATTTCCAGTACTATCGTATTTCTGCCCTTAATTATGCCAGCAATGCCTTCGTAAAGGAGTGTCGATTTTTGAGAATCTATGATCCTGACTACGTTTCCCACGGATTCTAAACCTGAATTAACGCGGATGTCATCCCCCAAGTCATCTTCAACTTCTTTGAAATAATCTTCAAAACCATTAATCTTGAAGCTTAATAGAGTCGTTTTCAGGTAAGCGATCCTACTATCATCATTGTTTAGTTCATATAGCTTATCTTTAATTTCCTGAATACAGCCATTGATTAACTTCCAGGTTACGACGCTATAACTTTCATAAGCCTCATGAGATTGTTGTATGACCTGATGGAATGTTTTACTAAAACTGGTATCAATTCGTTTTACATTTTCCAGATAACGTAGAAATTTAACCCCCTCATTAGCTTCAACAATTTCTAAGCATTCCTCAAAGGGCCACTCTGCTTGAGAATAGTCTATGGTAAAGCCATCTATTAATTTAAAATATAATGCAGTGGTCTTGGAATTCCAGTGTCCTTCAAAATGTTTATTTAGAAGCTCGATCTCTTTAACTGCCGACAACTCAGGGTATGTGGCATGTAGTTTTTTATGATTGAATACTTTTAGCCTCGCTTTGAAATCCATTTGATAGTATTTTTTCATGGACGAATGTTCTACTAAAAAATAGTTTTCTAAGAAGCGGTCGTATTGAAATAGATTAAAAACCTTATTCTCGTGTTCATGTTGGGGCTTTATGGACAAACTTATATTTAGTTCCGGAAATATCCTGCTGCCATTGACATCGAAGTGTTTGTCGTAGTAAACCAGCTTCTCTTTATAATCAGTTAGCGATGATAGTTTATCAAGTATAGGCTGTAATTCTACCATCAAATATTTATTAAAGATCTCGAATTTAGCGTCAAAATCAGGTAACTCCTTCTGACAGGTTCGGCATTTGCAAAACAGTTTTACATCTTTCGGGCCTTTGGAATAAATCCTTTCCCCGTTTTCCAATATGCTGTAGTAAGTCGTGTAAATTTTGAGTTGTTCTTCAAAATCATGCTCATTGAGTATTAAATTTTCTATTTCCTCTGCATTCATCATTATTCTATTCCTATTTTTCTCATTACAGAAAACTTCAAGCCAATAATAAACATACTCGTATAATAGACTACGAATTTATTTTGGACAGTTCCCTGATAGGCAGGACACATTTGAAGGTCTAATTGTACAAGTTATAAAGTAATTATGCAATAATATACTTGTATTTACAATTTTTATGTGAGAAATAAGGCGACTACTTCATGCTGTCAGTGTCAAACAATACCAATTAGATAAAATGTCCTAACCTCTAGATTAACATCTTAGTTACATCAGTAAATGCTAACCTTCCACATCAATTAAAGGGCTGGTACGACGAGGCGGTACAGGATCTGTATGATGAGGGCTTTTTAGCCGTAAAAAATGCCTTGCATACAGGCGGAGCATCGATCGGCAGCTTAGGTGGTCATGTGATCACTCCGGTGGGAGTTAACCGCTTATAAATGCCATTATCTTTATCTGAAACCAGCAAGTTTCCGTCAGAAAATATTATTTTTATAATTATGGCGCTACCCTGCGGAATTTGCTTGCTGCTATATCTTCCGTTTGAAGCTCCCCAGCAATCACTTAACGTAATAAATTAGGACGTTTTCACAAAAATTTATCTTAGGTGTATAGACCAATAACAAATATGATCATGGAAATCACCACAGATGAGCAAACGCTTCAATATTTATGGGAAGCACTACAGACCGAACCGCGCCGCCCGCGATATCACTGGGCGGAACAAAAATTTTGCGAAAGCCTTAAACGTGGGTGGCTGTTTTATTCAGACATAGAAGACATGCTGATCGCCATGGATAGCCGCGTGGATAGCGGCGGCTTTCGCATTATGCCCCTTGTTGAACACATGGGGATTAGCTTTGAAGAAGTTTATTTTCGTCCGAGGGCGATATCCAGCGGTGCCATGCGCTTTGATGCGCTGCGCCCCGAATATTATGTTTACCTGCTGATCCAGTTAGAACGGGTTGGACTTGCTGTAGATACCGCCCGCTACGTTGATATTATGTTGCCATCCATATTACCACGTAATCGCAAACTCTTTTCAGTCGCTGAACTGGAAATATTTTGGTACAAACGCACCCGTCATAAGCAAGAGGATGTTGTTTTATATACCGACAAGTCACTGCGCTATGAGGAATATGGCGATCCATTGAAATTAAATTCCGGATTTACCTTAACCCTTGGCCTGGATGCGGAGGATAAACCTTTCCTTTTGATGATTCGCGCCCCAAAATATAAACCTCAGCGCGCGCCGGTAGAAGTGTCATGCCCAGGTTGCGGCCATAATTATCACAAGGGTGACCCGGAATCCAGTATGCTCCACCGCAAAGAGCATAAAAAGCGTATGACGTGGCTACAGCCACAGGCGCTTCCTGCGATGCTCTTAGAACGTGCCGAAAAGGGTCCATTTGCTGAGTTGGTAACTTGCGATTCACCTGCATGGAAGCATAGCGAAATGTACAACCGTGCGCTTGCCTTTAAACGTGAATTTCATTATGACTTTACTCAGTGGAAAAGCCCTAATAGCGGCCGCGAGGATCCCGACGTTCAAGGATATTTATTTACTGGTGAGTTTGGCGAGATCATAGGCGCTTGCGCTTTTCGGAACCGCTCAGACGATCCCGAAATACAAAAATGGGGTTTGCAATGGATTTGGTTGTGTCCCCGTGAGCGACGTAAAGGCCATCTTGAGCAGCGCTGGCGGATGTTCCGTCAGAGATTCGGTAACTTTTTGGTAGAGCCACCTGTGTCTGAAGCGATGCAGGGATTTCTCAAAAAACAGGGGGATAGCGAATTGTTATTACTTGACCGCAAACCGTAGATAAAAGAGTTAGGGTAATTTGCATATTTTAATGAACCTGAGCCATAAATTAGCTTGTAACTTCCAAACGCACGTGGCGGCGTTACCATTTTTTAATTCAGTTTAAACTGTTTATCATTGTATGTAAGCACAACAAATCGCACACGCCATCATACCATCCGGTAGTTTTGGTCATCGTAAACCACAATCGAATTCCGAACCCTTTAAAGCAAGTTATTATGACGACGTTTTATTATGTGGTGTCTGCAGTTTTTATACTGCTGCAGATATTCGATAATCTGAAGGCAAAACTCAAAAAGTAATTTTGGTGGCATACAAGCAATTGTTGCCGGGTATGCAAATTTTTAAGGCCGGCTTGTCCGGCCTTTTTATGATCAGGTGCTAACTTCGCTGTTGGAATTCATCCTTGTTCTGCGTAATATTATCCTATGCATTCAAAACCGATCCATTCCGAATTAAAGCCAATTTTTAAAAAAATCTACGAAAGCGGCAAGCAACGCGCAATTACGGCTTTTAAGGTGCTCGAAGATCAGGCGGCGGGCTTAGATGATTTTGACCGTTTACTTATCCTGGATCGGGCAGATCAAGGTGTAGAAAAGCAATTAGAAGATTTTGAACATCCTTATTATGCTGATAACAGTGGAGAGGAAACTTTGTTAAGCTATTTTGCCAGCAGGACCTATTTGTTGAGTGTTGACGAATCAGCGGTTTTGGAAGAAGGCGTTTTCCTGGGACAATTTCAAAAATTACTTTCTGAGGCCATGCGGCCACTGGAGGATACCATTCCAAAATATACCTTTGAGGATTTCTTAAACGGTGTCAGTTGCCGTTATTTTGAAAATTTTAAAAAAGAAGTTACGACCGATGAGGCCAATTATTATGCGATTCGGGATTGGCAATTCGTTCAACTGCAAAAGGTTGTGACTTATGAATACTTGTTCTTAGCAAGTAAATTGCAAAGCATTGTGGCGGAATTTACAGAACCTTTATTATTTCTTATGGATATGGAGATAAAGGTTCGTTTTATGCTGGATAGGGTGGAACTGGAAGAAAAACTCGTTTCCGCCGCGTTTAACGAACTATCCTTTCTGAATAATGTGGTCCCGCAACCAATAGACACCAATGAACTAACGCAAAAGTTGACCCGATTCCGGAATTTTGACCTGGATTTAATGTCGATAATGCCATCTACAATGGATGGGCCACTTTTACTCGTAGCTGAAAATTATCCGGGATGCACCGGCAATATTCTGACATTAATTTATGCCCTGGATCAACTGGCCGACTGGCTGGATGAAATTAAAGTAGGACGATTGATATGGACCGATCAGGTAAAAGAACTTGACTGGGCGCAAATCGCTGCCAATACCCGAAATGCCGCAGCCATTGAAGTAGATGCCCTTACTTTAGAAATTGAAGAAACAGCCTATAATGAAGACGTTCCTCAGGAGGAAATTAAACAATTTTTGATCGGTCAATTCGAACATTACCGGGAACGCTTCAACCGCTTTAAAAATAAGTTCCTGTTCGCTGCGCTAAAAGACGATAAGGATACAGAACATACCGACCGCATGGTCATTACTAACTCTTTTTTTGGACATGCAGCGGAAGGGAATTTTAAAGAATTAAAAGAAGCGATAATTATTAAGGATATGATATGGGTCATCGTACAGATTTATATGGATGTGATGGGAACACACCGTCTCGAATTTGCTAACAATGATAACAGCTTTTTTGCAGTTCAGTCACTGCTTAGCACCATGGTTCCTGATAAGGAATTATATAATGCCATGTCAGACACCCTCACAAATACCCTTGTTCAGCACGAAAGTTACTTTCTTCCATTTGATCTTTTTATACAAAATCACAAAGAGAACTTTCATCATATTTTTCATCGCGGGATCGACAGGTTGCAGGGTGTATTGGATGATGCTGTACCAAATAACAAGATTCTCTATATACAGAGCCGTCTCAAAGATTTAAAACAAAGAGAGTTAAAACTTAGCCGGTTTACGGATAACGACCGTGAATTTGGAAGTTATGATGACCGCTACAGCACGCACTTTAAAGAATTTTTGGATTTGGAAGCTGAATTTATGCGAAACGTACGCGACGTGGAATTTCAGGCACCGATAAAACCTGCGAACAAACCGACAAAAAAACTGGCGGTACAGGATCGCAATCATTTATTTAATGAGGATCAGGATATTTTTATCGCCGAAATGATGGAGAGTTTGGGCCTGACGCGTTCTGGCAGGGCTTCGCTAAGCGAACGAAAAAAGGGGGCAGTACGCGGGATTGTGGAAGCCTTGAGCAAACATGGCATTTTACCGTTGAAAAGCCTGGATGAACTTTGCCACGCGATTGCAGTTAAAATTGGCCTGGAGTTAAAGTCAAAGTTGGATTTTTCTCAGACCAGCCAGCGATATGAAAAATTAGCGGATACCTATATTCAGCAACACTATAAGGCTCGATAAGGTCTTATCCCGCCAGCAGGATAAGTCGGCATCATGATTCCCATACTTGCATAACACAAGTAAAATAGATCATGAAAAACGATAAAAAACAAAAACCTCATCAAGTTTTCTGCACGTTATCAATCCAATGCAAAAATTTTCACCTCCATATTTCCCTGAAACTGATTGGGCGGCTGCTCATCATTATTCTACTGCATTTGTCCATCACCATCGCCAAAAAGATTTCCGGCGTACCGATAGATCCAAGTTTGATCCTGAACAGCTTCAGTAAGAAAGTTACTAATCCCATAGACCCCAAATAAAGTAAATGCCCCGCTTATTGTAAATATAAGCAATGCGGTTCCGCTTTGACAAGTGGAGAGCGGAGCATTTGGAAATAATGGCAAACACTTAGTTCCGGGCTCACCGATGAAATCCACGTTATCTTTGAAGCTGATATGGCGTAATCCAGTTGTAAGAATAGATCTGGTTAGCTCTCTTTTCGTTTGATAAGTGGGATAATATCCTCTAACAAAGACCTGTCCGGACTGTAAAGCAGATTGGTGAAATGAAATAGTGACATTTTATTAATATCATGGACGACTGATTCGTCCATTGTTTCGGTCAAATAATGCTTCACTGTTTGATCTGTTAAAAATTGCATATCCGGAAAGGGGTCCGCGATCACTAGACACAATGAGTCATTGAGCGGGAAATGAAAGATAAATTTCTTTTTAAAATAGGTATTATGAAGCTTAGAATGTTCATCCATTGAAAAACCGGGATTGTCCGTGCCCAGAAATAGGTTGGCTGATCTATAAATCCTCCAGGGAACCCATAATAGTTTATTTACCAAACCTTCTACAACCAAACCATAGGCATCATCTTTACGGTATATCGATGAAAGGTGCGTATGCTTTTTAAATTCCGGATCATTCAAATACCGTTGTCTAACATCTTCATTTAATTGTAATAGCAATTGGGGGTCAACATCGCCGAAAGCCGCGAGATATGCCGGATCATTAAGAATGGCCGTTTTGATCTGATCAAAAGTACCGTCTACCAATTCGATTTGCCGCCCGCCAATAAAATGGTCGCGGTAAAACTTGTTGCGGAACTTCAGATCGATCAGTGTACGGATCAGTATTTCGGCATCGTGTCGCTTCAAAGGTTTGCCTCCTGCCACTTTTGCCACCAAACTTTTATAAATGTTTTCGTAAGTGTAAAAACCCTTTTCGACCGCGTATTTATCCTCAACACCATTAACGTTATACCTAGCCATTTCTTCCGTTAGCGTATAAAAGTGCTCTTCATGGCAGATCGATCCCGGAGAGAAAGATTTGATAACCGGTTTGCTGCCCCTTTTGATAAACCAGGTGAGGTCCAGAGCATAAAGCTTACCGGTTTTATTGGTAAAACCATCCAGGTAACATGCCGGTAAAAAATGCTGGTCTTTTATCTCTTCGGAACTCATGCTTTCAATATTAACTTTTCAAAAATAAAACCCGGATTCAAAGTAACGTGTGTTTGAAAAAATAATATCCCATCAACCGCTACTGGTAGATTTGCCGCCATTTGCTGGTATAATTTCTCCCGATTAGCCCCAAATAGCCGGTCAGCGATACTGAACGCGTCTACCTTGGTCGTATCAACTGCCAGGAGTACTTTTCCATTTAAGCCAGCCACGCGACCGGCACCGAATTTATCCTTTACCTTTAGGTCCACTTTGTGCTGAAACGGTTCATGGTGTTCGGTCGGTGCAAGAAAGCCGTTTTCGGCAGCGATGGTAGGGCCATAAACCTCTATATGGACGATTATACCGTTATTGTCCTCGATGGTCAGATCGACATCTCGGTTACCGCCATCCAGTACCAACCTAAATTTATGTTCAAACTTTACTTTGAAACCCTGGTTCAGCAATAAGGCCGCAAGTGAGAGTTCACTCATAGTGGACAGAAAATTATCCTTATCTAAATTTTTGATCTTGCCTTTAAAAGGCCGGTCTTTTAATAGTTGCGGAAAGAATCTTAACCATTGCTCCAGGTTATTGAGTATAGTATTTGAAGTGCCGGGCATTAGATTCTGCCTTCTTTCAACGGCAGCTGATGCCAGTACATTCAACAAATTGAAAGTGGGCGCAGAGGTCAAATAGCCCTCAAAACCCGATGAGGCAACCAACAATTGTTGCCATTTATTTATGTCCCGGTTACCTACCATAACAGAAATATTAGGATAAGAAACCAATACGGATGTTATGGCTGTCATGCAGTCCTGTATATCACCAAAAGTTTTCATGCAAAATTGGGAAAGCTGTTAATTTTTGCTGCTTTAAAAGTTTCTAAGTCAATCAGCCTATCGGCCGGTAGTAATTCGATGTAAAATTTCTTAAGATCAATCTCTAACTCTGGATACATATGATCAGGGCCACCAATAAACATAAACCGCAACCCGTCAAAGCTGTATGAATAATCGGCATCCGGGTATATTTGCCCCATCTTAATAGTACGTTCATTTTGATCTTCCAACGTGCGAACAAGATGACTAAAGATGGCGAAACTCAACGCAAGTTCCTGTTTATTACTGATGCTAAAGTTATGATCATCGAGCCAATTAAAATATTTAACTCTATGCTCCATGAATAATAAGCGTAATCGTGGGTTATGTTTTTCCGCTTCCAGTAAGCGGATGTCCATTTTTCCTTTCCATTCATTAAAACGTTCCTGCTTTAAGCGCTCCCGGTTCGCGAAAACGGTTTCCTGTAAGCTTTGCAGGCCGACATAGGCGGCAGTGGCGGCGATGGTGACTACAAACAAGTCTTTGAACTCTCCATAAGCCTTTAAATAATTGAGCAATCCATCAGCGGTTAATAAGAGCGTCGTTTCCTTCCAAAGTTTGCAATTGACCAACAGGATCACCAAAGCAGTGGCCACTAATGAAGTTATAACAAAGGCGAAAATAACCGTATTTAATATTTTCATTTTTTTCATATGTTCAAATAAGATCGATATTTATTCTGCACAGATTCAATAAGAAATTTAATAATCTAAAGGCCCTTATATAATGTATAATCCCCGCTGTTCCGCTTTGTCTAATGTAGAGCTAAGCATTAGTGAAATTATGGCAAGCCCTGCCGGCCGGGCTATACGCTGTATCTGCTTCGCAGGATGCCGCTGCTATCCCTCTTGCAAATTCAAGCTTCCTATTGCTTATGGGTTTTTACGTTTCAGTTTTTGCTCAAAATCATAAACCGCGTCATCCAGCTTTAACCCCCTGAATAATTCCAACTTGTCGATATAACGATCTAACTCATGGGTCAGGTTTGATTCTCCCAACTTCATTTCTACCTCTGATTTTATTTGCCACAAATTTCCGATTACCAGGTTCATTTTCTCCCTTTGTTTCACCATCTGTTCATAACTTATTCCAGGATAGGTTTCGCCCAATGGTACTTTCCTGTATTTGGCCAGCCGTTGGCTGAATTCAATTTTATCCGCCATTTCTCCAACCAATTTAAACCCGGACAGCTTTGCCGTTTTTAACGATGCCTCAAAATTCTCATCTCCAATGTCATCCCTGTTAATGCTTATAGTTTGCTCTTTCCTGATCCTGGCCAGGTGCGGTAGAATTATCTTTCTTAATGCTTTAGTTAAAAAACCTTTTTTACGCGCAACAGGAGTAATATACCAATGCAGATCCCTGTTCATATCAAGTACTGCGCCAATACATTTTTCTTTGTCATTTTTAATAAAATAGAACCGGTAAGGCGAGACATCACCCAATTTGTTGAAGTTAATATCTTTCCATACTACACCATATTCAACATTTTCCCCGATAGGATGCGATGCAATATACGCTTGGGATTTTTTTCGGTTAAAGTGATCGATGATCGCCTGAATTGCCTTGTCTGTCATACCTATATATTATCTCCGGGTTCTGAATTACCTGAATAAAGTTTTGAAAATAGCCAACCCCTTAGCTAAATAAAATTTGCTGATCATCATTTAATGTGTGGATCCGAAATTCTCCGTTTGATGTTTAAAAATCCAATTTTCAAAATAGATAAGATCCGCTCTTCCAAGTGTTGTGTACGAAAGCCATTCATGTTCTAAGTTTTCAAATACGGTATTGATGGCCGGATTTATTACTTGTAAATATTGCTTCAATTTCTCAAAGACTTCTTCTCGTCTCTCAAAAACCATCATTTCCAACAAGAAATTAGCGATTTCCTTATCATCTAAATCTTCCGGCAGATTATTGCGTTCCCTCTCTTTTCGGATTGTTTCAAATATTAACGTACTCCTCAATGCATGGGAAACAAAGGCCAGCCAATTAGAAAATATCGTCTTTGTTTCCTGTTGCTTTAGATTATTTAACAATCGTATTAGTAGGGCCGCAGCGTCTCCCATTTTTATAGGCAAAAAGGTCGCCGTAACAGCAAATGCCCCCGCCTGAAAGAACGCGTCTGAAAGAAATTTCACATATCCATAATTAGGCATTGTTCTGCAGGCGGAGATGAAAACAATCGGCGCACTAATACCACGTTTAATAATATCATCACCTGTTAAAAGAATATCATTTTTATCATCAATTACCAGGTAACTGGAGAGCGTTTTTGGATCGGCGTCACCATGGCAGTCAAAAATCAATAAGTGTGGTTCGTGCTTTTTCACAGCATCCGCGACATCCTGAACCGTATTACAGATAACGCTAACATACCCGAGTGCGGGCTGCAAAGCTTTGAACATCTCAAAGATCTCATGCATGTCATCTTCGTCATCACTTGCACAGTGGATGATCAGCGTTTTCTTTAATATATCCGGCTTAATTCTGAAGGTTAATCGCTGACTATGTATGAAATTATTGATGAGGCTGTTAAAGTTAAACTCGGGTATCCGGCAAATATCATGGGTCAGGCATAAGGGATATTTTCCAAGTCTTAACCATTCCATAGGTAAGTCACTTACGAACACCAATTGTCCGTTTCTTTCCAATAAAAAATCTTTTAATTCATCAGTTACCATACGCTCCCGCATCAATTCTCCAATACCGCCGATTTTTAAAATCGCGCTTTTTTTGTTTTGGAAGGATTGCTGAAAATGGGATAAATCCATATTCAGTGATTTTCCCGCCACCGGCAATCTAAATACAGGGGAATAGGTAAACTGCGCGTGTAAATATGCCAGGTAATCCAGCAGGAGTAATCGCTTTGTGATGATACCCAATACCTGCCCTATCTGTTCACGTTTCAAAAAAGTCGCAATATCTTCCTCTACGCCATAGCTATAGTCAAGCAATTGTTCTGTTTGGGAAACCCGGAACAGCATCTTTTCCAATTTACTGTTAAACTTTTTGGTCAATAGTTTTCCATAACGCGGAAAATGAAAGGGGGCAATAATAACCATGGATGGATAGTATGGCTCAAACGGAGTTACCGGTTTTTTATCTTTAATTATCTGATGCAGGCCATCAATGACTTTAATTTGATTTAACTGAATGCCAACACGTTTTTGGCTAAGCAGCTCGATATCTTCCTTTTTGGTTTCAGCTGGCTTTTTCAGCCAAAAATTAGCGAGGATTTGGTTTAAGGTAAAATAGTTGCTTTTAGCATAAAGTGTATGATGATAGGGATTCAGTTGATCTGCTTTTGGATTTGTTTTAAAATCAAATTCCTCAATTTTAAAACCGTAATCCCTTTCGATTTCTACGTTGATAGCAACCATGTCCTTTTCTATTAATGCTATCAATTCATGTCCATTTGTAAAGGATTTTGATTTATCATAATAGCCAGCATTTTCAGCTCCCGGATCACCCAGGAATACAAAATACCCAAACGGAAGCTTTTGAATTAATGCCCCGATATTCCTATGGTTTTTGATCTCCTTATCAATAAGAAATACTTTAACAAGGTCTTTGTTAAAAAGGGCGGAATAACCCTGAAAAGCCTCAACATCCTGTTCTGGTGTTCCCTTAAATAATTCGTTAGGAATCATATACAGATTGATCGATTTCCTGATCCCTACATGGTAGCAGAAATCGAAAAATTCTGCAGGTTCTTTAAGCTGTAGCAGGTCTTTGGGAAATTCCCTTAATAGCTGAAACGCCAGATCGAAAAATTCATTTCGACCGTGCGCAATATCAGGCGTTACAAAATTGTACTGTATCTGACCGGCTGAAACAACTAGCCCGGCTGATTTGAACATTGGTAACGGATCGATCATGCTTAACAGGTTTAGTTAGGCAATTTACAAAATCCAAATCAGTTAGTAGCGCCTTTAAAGAGGAACGCTAAAATGAAGTTTTAGTGCCAGGCTATTTGCTGTTGGCGGCACCCATGATTCAAATTTAACATTTATTAAAAAATGGCTATTGATTTTCAGAAAAAATCAATTTACTTTTGGATGTGCTTGTTGGTAAGCGTGCTCGTCCGTGCAAAGATCCCATCGTCCAACATTTAGATAATATAAACTTATGCCAAGCTTATTATCGAACTACAGATTACGGGCGCAAATTTTCAGATAATCAGCTTGGTTAACATAAGGATATATTATGAACCACATCGATTTTTTCAAGCTTCAGGCAAAAAATCTCTTTCGCGATTACAAAACCCAAAAAACTGCTTTAGATGAGAACGGCGATTCATACTCGAAATATGTACCCAAATTTTTTGATATCGACGCTATTTTCGAGGACTACGAAATAGACAATGAAGATTTTAGTCTGATGAATGCGCAACACCTCTTAGCAAAAATGCTTAGGTTTAATAAATGGTCGGATTTAATAAACGCCACTATGCCTGAATTAGAATTAGCAAAGCTTAAATTCGTCAATCAGAATAAAATCCCTTTGATTGAATGGGATATTCAAGTAGCACGTGTCGAGCGCGAACATCATATGGTTTTTGACCCTGAAGACGAATTGGATTACTTCAAACATTGCCTTAGTCACTATGATGAATCTGTCATATTTTATCCCACCTATCTTTTAGAAAAGAATTTAGAGGAAATGGCTGACAATGAAAGTGACGAACCGCCGATAGTCTATGACCCAGAAACAATTGTGAAAATCACATCACTACCATTAAGTGGTGATGATCGAGCCGAATTTATAGCAGTGGCGAACAATGTCTTTGATTACGTCATAAATCGTATGGAACTACTCCATCCCGAGCCGACCCGAAAACTTTGGGATGCAGAAGGTTTCTTGGATAATCTTTTAAATGAGGAAATACTGCCTATTGATCGTGAGCAATTATGGACAATGTTCGAACATTTTTTGATTGGACACGTCGCAGATTTGGCTGCACAAGCAGACGAAAAGATTACCCGGATGAATTAGCGTAAGCAATTTCATGACTTCACAGATAATATAAGATTTTTTTGTAATGCGCCATCGCGTATTAGTAACTCGCATACAGACCACGCGGCAACCGTAGAAGCCTTATTCGTTTATCTTTAATTGCTGCTCATCGGTTACTACAATTTCAGGTTTTCCTTGTAATCGATCACCTTCCCGTAACGGTAACTATTTTACCTTCCAGGTCTTTGAATTTATCTTTTGATGTTGATATACTTAATATCACAATTTAGGAAAAATCTATTACGTTTTGGGTAATATAATAAGACAATCAAACAACATTTTATGAAATTCAATTTGAAAATGAATTCCTCAAAATCCTTTTTTTTCCTTATTTTTGATAAGCATTGACAGCAAATTAAAAGCCAATACGTGCGCAATAGTTCCTTAGAAGTTCAGAAAATGCCCTAAATCACACCCTTGTTTATATGGTGTAATTAAAGCATTTGATAATCAATACATTAGAGCGTTTTGGATGCATCCTGCCATCCCGACGATACCATCCAAAGCCTGTAGATCATTGATTTGCAGGCTTTGTTGTTTTTGAGGCTTTTTGAAAAGCCGTTGTTGTACAATCTTTTTTTTTGGGGATTAGGGTCCTGCCATATTCACCAGCCGTCACCATGCCCCCGAAAGTAACTGACATTTGTGGCAAGGAGGTTAAAACGTTAAAATACCGTTAAAACACCCTTATTTTGGTCTGATAATTATCATAATTTTATAGTATAATTTACCTGTTTAAGTAATTGATAATTAACTATAAATCAAATAATCTTAAATCAAAATCATATGAAAGGCGCACAAGAACGTTACACAAACGAAATGAAGGATCATTTTGGCTATTATGCAGCCTGGCAGCCAGGCGTACCCCTTCAGTTAGGCGATATAGGTGTTCTGAACGGGAACTTGTTTACTAAAATTTCAAACCTTAATAACTTTACTATGCCGTTTCAGGTACGTACAGACACTTCATCAAATGATCTGGAATATAGCTCTAAAGGCGCTGTAGCTATTACATCCAAATTATCAGGTACAGTATCACCGGAGGGCAGCAAGCTGGCACAGGGCGATGTTGGTTTTATATTGGATTTTTCGTCAGAAAACGCCGTTTATTTTAAAGCCGATAAAGCGATGTCAGACCTGATAGACGATACCATAACCATTGGTAACAAAGTGATTGACCTTTACGGCCAGGGTAAGTGGAACAAAAACTGGGTGATTATTACAGAGCTGGTAAACACAGAAACTGCCACCATTGTAATATCAAGCACATCCAACAGTTCGCTGGAGTTAAAAGCAACTGCCAATGTACAGGCCGCCGATATAGACATTGCCGATGCGCAATTTGGTTTTAAAGCTGCATTCAGTAAAGGGATAGACACTAAAATTATTGCACAAAACAATTTAACGCCGTTGTTTAAACTGCAAGGTATCAAAACCAGGATTTTTTCTTCTCCTGTGTTTCAGTCAAAAGGACTCACCGCGTTTGACATCATTACGCCCGAAAGTTCCAGGACTACACATAAGGATAGCCTGTATTTCGGCTATATTTCTGCTGATGTAAGAGAGTAATTATTGTTTAACCTGTCAAAATTAAAATTATGGCTGCTAAATTAGCTTACCGGTATTTACGGGGATACACGCTTGACCCCGGGTTTTCAACCCAGTTGGATACCATGAAGTTTAACCAAACCACCTACAGGATATTATGGGAGGATTTAAATGCCCCGGAAAATTTAGGCCCTGCCGGCGAATACTTTGAAGTGATAGACATTGACCCGCCCAGCAATTGCTACTATGAGCCGATAAACCTTGATTCGAGGGAGGTATTGTCGCAAAACGGGTTAACGCCAAGCGAAGGCAACCCCCAGTTTCACCAGCAGTTTGTGTATACCATAGCGATGAAAACGCTCGAATATTTTGAGCAGTCGTTAGGGCGAAAGTTGATCTGGAATTCGCGCGTTACCCATGAAAGTGGTAAGATACAGGAGCACTATGTAAAAAGGATACGTTTATACCCGCACGCGTTCAGAGATGCCAATGCTTATTACAGCACCGAAAAGAAATCTATTTTATTTGGATATTTCCAGGCGGCACAACAAATACAAGGAACTAACTTCCCCAACGGTGCAGTGTTTGCCTGCCTCTCGCCTGATATTATCTCGCACGAGGTTACCCATGCATTGCTGGATAGTATACACCCCCGTTTTTTGGAAAATACCAACCCCGATGTTCCGGCTTTTCATGAAGCATTTGCAGATATTATTGCCCTGCTGCAAAGATTTACCATTAATGAATTGGTGATTAACCAGTTTGCACAATCGGACGGTAGTTTTGATAAATTTACCTACCTGGGCGAGCTGGCCACACAGTTGGGCAGCGCCTTATCGCATGGCAGGGGGGCCTTACGCAGCGCTATCGGCGGCCGCGACGAAAATGGCAACTGGAAACGCAGTAAGGCCGATCCAACCCTCTACCAAACTAAAACAGAGGCCCATGACCGCGGATCTGTACTGGTTTCTACCTTTTTCGATGCGCTGATTAAAGTGTATAACTACAAAACGCAGGACCTAATCCGGATAGCTACAAATGGCTCGGGTGTATTGCCGCAAGGCGTTTTGCAGTTAGACCTGGCTACACGGCTAGCCCAGGAAGTATGCGCAATAGCGCAGCACCTGATGCGGATAGCCATACGGGCGCTGGATTATTGCCCGCCGCTTGATATCACTTTTGGCGAATATCTGCGGGCATTAGTTACGGCCGATATTGACTTTGCGCCCGCAGATGATAACAATTACCGCATAGCATTAATTGATGCTTTCCGTAGTTGGGGCATATTCCCCGATCATGTAAATACGTTTTCGGAAGAAAGCCTGCAATGGTGTACCCCCGATAATTTTGCACAGGCGGATAAAAAAGCTTTAGTTAAAGTGGCGAACTTTTTAAGGGGAAGGGTACGTACACTGTATAACTTAAGCAACCGGGAAGCTATCTATCACGAATCTAAAAAAATACAGGCGGCCTTACATGATTTTCTGCTTGGTAAGGTTCAGACAGATGATAATAATGATTGTAAAGATGAAGAACAGGTTTTAGGGAAAAAAGAACTTGAAAGTCTGCTACCGAAACTTGGTTTAAGCTCCACATCCGTTGATTATTATGATTCCGGCAATCAAGATGAAAACAGAAAATTAATGAGGCAAAAAAATCCCGGCGAACCAATGCCTATCGAGATTCATAAAGTGCGGCCAGCTTATCGTTCGGGGCGCGAGGGTATGATACTCGAGCAGGTAGTTGTAACCATCACCCAATCTACCACAATTTTAATTGAAACCGGCAGGGTTGATGAAGATACAAAGGAGCCTATCATGGATGAAATGAAATTTAGGGGTGGGTGCACCCTTATTTTTAACATGGCCGATGAGTTTAAAGTGAACTACCTGGTCACTAAAAATATTGCCAGCCAGGACAGATTTTTAAAACAGTTAAGATATCAGCAGGGAGGCGATGATGCAGCCTTGTCGTTCTCAGATTCAATGTATGATGACGATAATGGCTTCGGTACCATTAACTTCGCTAATTTACATTTTCATTAAACCTATCATGAGCAACGTTAACGTAAACATAAAAATGTTCCAGGTGGGAGAGCTTGGAGACTGTTTTCTTTTAAAGTTTAAAGAGGATAATAAAGAAAGCGCGGTATTAATTGACTGTGGATCTTTCCGGAATTCAGATAAGTCTATAAAAAGGCTTCAAACCATTGCTGAATTTATTAAAGGCGATCTAAATGAAAAAGCGTTGGACGTAGTAGTGGGTACCCACCAGCATAATGACCATTTTTCGGGATACGTCCATGCGGCCGATATTTTTGAACAAACAGGTATTGATAACGTTTGGCTGTCGTGGCTCGACGATCCAAAAGACGTTGATGCCGGTAAAATTGCCGCCGGGCAGCGTGACCTGACAGAAAAACTTCAGGCCATAAGCAGCCGGCTTACCAAGAACGATAACGATAACCATTCCCTGGCCGCAGAAAAGATAAATGATATGCTGGGTTTTTATAACGCAGAAGATGCAGATAAGCCGCTTGAAGGAAAGAAAACCAAAGTGCCCGTTATTCCGAAAATGGGGCTTGATAATTTAAAGAAGATCGGTAAAAATGTAAACTACCTGTCGCCGGGGAATGTGCTGGATTTGCCGGGCTTATCAGCAAACTCGGTTAAAGTGTACGTACTTGGCCCGCCAAGGGGCGGAAAATTGTTGTTTGATATTAACCCCAGCAAAGATGAAACTTATGATATCAAGCTTACCGCTATAAGCAACCTTGCGGATGGTTACCTTGCGGCATTAACCAATTACAGCGGTAATGAGGTTGGATCGAATGAAAGGAATTTTCCTTTCGACAAAAAATTTGAAAAGAATTTGACCAAACCGGAGTTTTTAAACAGTGCCTATTTCTTACAAGACAGTTGGCGGAAAATTGATGATGAGTGGCTCGACCAGGCGGGAAGGCTTTCGCTGTATCTGGATTCATACACTAATAACAGCAGTTTGGTAATGGCTTTTGAACTGGTAGAATCGGGTAAGGTGCTGCTTTTTGTGGGAGATGCACAAACGGGTAACTGGTTGTCATGGGAAAATATTCAATGGGACAAGGACAAAGTAAAACCGGGCTTTTCATTAGATTATTTACTAAACAATACGGTTTTGTACAAAGTGGGCCACCATTGCAGCCATAATGCCACGTTAAAGAAATATCTTGACGATAAAATAACGCATCCCGACTTGGTTGCTATGATCCCCGTTGATGAAACAGATCCGAATATTACCAAAAAGAAGGGCTGGAAAATGCCAGCCGTAAACTTGTATAAGAAACTAAAGGAAAAAACCTTTAACCGGGTTTTAAGAATGGAAAAAGGCTTTGATGCTGATTGTGACCCCAATGGCGCGGCGAAGCAATCATGGGCAAAACTTCCGTTTAAACCTGTTGTTGATAAGAAAAATTTTTATATCGAATATGAAGTGCATGGTTGAGCCTCACCTGAACAGATAAACACAGGTCCAATTTTAGCAGCCAAATTTTTTTAAATCCTGCAAAAAATGGTTCGAGAATTGTACTCCCGTCCTAACGATACCAAGAGAACCGCCTTTAAAGAGATTTAGAGGCGGTTTTTGTTTTTATAATAACATTTGTACAAATGTTTGTAAATCACCAAAATGATGCGAATCCTGGCATCTTAATTATTAAAGCTGATCAATAAGCTGCTCCCTATTATATTTTATTCAAACTCCATTAACTTGCAGCTATTTGTATGAATTAAGCAATAATTAATAGTTTATTAATGAGTTCTCGTTAATATCGCTTAAAATAATTTCTAATAGCTAAAAATGAAGTGCGCTATATTGTTATCGGTCTTTTTTTATTAGCTTATCAAAAATTAAACCTATAAATACCCGCCTGTTAAAAAGGAAATACTTGTAATAAATGAATAATAAATTTTCAAATGCCTTATTCGCCTTATTGACAGGCGTGTTGCTACAGGTAACGGCCAATGCACAGGTAAAAAAGAAGGAATTTAATATCGTTCCCTTTTTGAATGCATATAATGTAAATTGGAACACACCCGGGCCAACATCAATGCAATCGATGCCAATCGGCAACGGAGATATTGGCCTCAACTTATGGGTTGAACCCAACGGCGACCTTTGCTTTTTTATAGGGAAGACCGATGCCTGGGGAGCAGCCGCGGCTACGGAAAAGAACAACTGGATAAAAGATGGTGGCGTGTTAATGAAATTGGGAAAAGTGCGGATATCCGTAAGCCCAAATCCGATGGCACAACAGGGAAGCCCCTTCCGGCAAGTACTAAAGCTGCATAACAGCGAGATATTGGTTAAGGAAGGTACCGGTGCCAATGCCGTTCAATTGAGAGTTTGGGTGGATGCGAACCACCCGGTTATAAGGGTCGAATCAAAAAGTGTAAAGCCTGTTTCAGTAAAAGTCACGCTGGATAACTGGCGGGTTGGCAGGGGTGATATCATCTTACCAAAACAAGCCAATAAAATTACCTGGTATCATCAAAATCCGGATTATGCCGACCAGCACTTGCATGGCATTATTTTTGGCGGAATTATTAAAGGAAAAGGGCTGGCGACCAGGGATGATACTACCCTGCAAACAATTAAAGCTGTTAGTAGTCAGTTAATCTCGGTTTATCCTTTAACTACAAAGAACCTGACCCCAGACCAATGGCGCGCCAAACTGAATAGCGAAATTACTGGAATAGACGCCCAGCCCCTTGAACAAGAAAGGTTGGCCCATCAGCAATGGTGGAGTAAATTCTGGCTCCGCAGCTGGATATTTGTAAATGGCGACGATGTTGCTAAAACAACTACACAAGGGTATATCCTGCAACGCTATATTACAGCTTGCGCCGGCAGGGGAGCTTATCCTGTTAAGTTTAATGGCTCCATTTTCGTCGTGGATAATCCGCAATTTAAGGCGAACGAAAGAGACCCGGTAATAGCGATAGATGCGGATTACCGCGAATGGGGTGGGCAATATTGGATGCAAAACACCCGCGCGATGTATTGGCCGCGCCTTATGGCTGGTGATTTTGACGAAATGCAGCCCCTGTTTAAAATGTACCTTGGTATGTTACCGGGTAATAAAGCGCAGGTAGAGAGTTATTACCATCACGGTGGCTGCTATTTTCAGGAAACGTCGCCTTTTTGGGGCGGCTTGCCTTACATGGGGCCGGAGGTGGAGGAAAATTGGACAGGACACTACTTTACCCCGATACTGGAGTTAAGCATGATGATGCTGGATTACTATGAATATACTGGCGACAAAAAATTTGCCAGGGAAATGCTTTTGCCAATAGCATCAGCAGGCGTGGAATTTTTTGACAAACATTTTGGCCGGGATGCTTGGGGGAAATTATTGCTTGATCCCGACAATTCCATTGAAATGTTCTGGAAAGCGCATGATCCGGCGCCCGATATTGCCGGTTTACATGCAGTTGTGGCACGGTTAATGGCCCTGCCGCCCAATTTAACCGATGAGAAATCGCGGGAAAACTGGAAAAGGTTTTACAGTGAACTTCCTGATCTGCCGGTGGGTGAGAAAGACGGTCAACAGGTATTGTTGCCGTATACTGGTCCCCAAACTGTTAAAGGGCGAAACCTGGAAAATCCGGAATTATACGCGGTTTATCCGTTCAGGTTATACGGACTGAGTAAGCCCGACCTGCAATTAGCGATCAATACTTTTAATGCGCGCGCATTTAAAGACAAGGGATGCTGGGTACAGGACCCGATACAGGCTGCCATGCTTGGTTTAACAGATATTGCCAGGACTTATGTAACTTTTAATTTGGCCCGTAAGGAACCTACCCTTAAGTTTCCGGCATTTTGGGCAACCGGACATGATTATGCGCCGGATGAAGACAATGGCGGTAATGGTGAGAACGGCTTGCAGGAAATGCTAATGCAGATAGACGGTAAAAAAATCATTCTGCTGCCGGCCTGGCCGAAAGAGTGGGGCAATACGGAGTTTAAACTGAACGCGCCTTATAATACCACTGTTCAGGGTAGGATAGTGAATGGCAAGCTTACGGATTTGATAGTTACACCTGCCTCACGAAAGACTGACGTGATCGATTTGTCAAAAAATTAAACCTAAACAAGTTTTAATCGTTAGCCCTGTGGTCGGTGTTGTCCGTACCATAGCCGTGGTTACTCGAAAAGGCACGCAAAATAGACATTAAACAATACTGGTTAATTTTAATAATAAGGATCTTTCCAGTTAATCATCAAAAGTTGGGATCGAAATTGAAGCAAATAGGGTTAGATAGCCCTACCATGGATCCACTTAAAGCCATAGATTGTGGAACCTGTGGGTAGCTTGTAGCCGGTCCTTCTACCGTTACGCGATAGTAACTACGACCCGTTATTGCCGGCGTATCGGTAAACTCCACTGCAGGCGTTTTGCCCGTAACCTGGTAGGTGCCAAATTTACTGCCGTTCTTTACAATGTTAATGGTATAGTTCCCCTCCGGTAAAGCATTGCCCGTTAACTGAACGCGAAACTTTACAGGTTTACCCGTCGCTTTGGCATTATCGCCCATCATCATATCCATTTTACCATCCACATTCAGGTCTGCGTAGAATTCTACCCGGGGCGCATACGGGTTGGCACTGATGGAAACCCGACCGTTTGTAAGCGCGTCTACAACCGCTTGTGTGGTCCGTTTTACCGCAAAAACCCAGGTTGTTGGCGTACCAACATAGTTTGCTTTAGCCTGGCCGCTGTTCGCAGTTGCCTTATCTGGCGTATCCGGATTACCGTGATGCGCGTCGCTCCCGCCTCTGCCGGTAAGTTTTCGGCCTGATGAAAGCATGTCGTCCCAAATCATGATGGCATTGGCATTTCTGGACCATACGGCAGAATTCCATACTTCTATCGACTCAATAATATCATAAGAATATCCAAAATGATCCTTCCCGCTCGGATGGTTAGCCGACAGGTGAATGCCAAGTTCGTTCTTAACTCTGCCGATCACTGTATCGCGCTGATCACGAACATCATATAATCGCTTATGATCGTAAGGTTTAGCCGAGAACACATTGCCATGGCCACGGGTTGTTGTCCATTCAGCGCCATAAAGCAGCAACAGGGAGTCTGACTTAAACTCCGGATCGGCCCAGGTATTATGTGCAACATCACCATCTACGTGGTTATCATGGTCGGTGATGCAGAGGTAGTCCATACCCACTGATCTGGAAAAGGAGATGATCTTTGCAACAGGATTGTTAGAGGATTCTTTGCTGTGGCGGGAATGTACGTGCAGATCGCCCTTTAGCCACACGCCGTCGGTAAGGCTGGCATTTGGGGGCAGCTTAGCAATCTTCTTTGACTGGCCAAATACTGGGTTGCTGATGCAAGCTGCTATAGTAAGGAGCAGTACGGTACATTTAATGCCCGTAAATAGTATCGGGCTCTTGGTGTTTTCGAATGTCATGTCAATTTTATTATTAAAATTTAGGCTGAAAGTCCTCACTGTACGAACATCTTAAATACCATAGATAAAAAGTGTGCTGAGCTTGGTTCGCTTTAGCCAGCGCAAATTTAATGAGCTATAGGGTTGGGCAGCAATCAGTCCGATTAAGTTTGTGTTAAGCTTTAAACAAGCAATTTCAATAATAAGTAAAATAGGTGAGGCCTGTTATCATTATTGTCCCCTCTCAATAAATAGGAAACCAATAAAGCGGCATCATCGTATACCATCCTTTCGCCAATTACATACCTACGTAAACGTTTAGTTACTTTAAATTCATATTGAAGCCAGATAGTTCATCTGTAGGGTAGATAATGGCAAATAAGCTAATAATCAGTTGATGTTTTGATAACAAGGCATCTGTTATTTTGCATTAAATGAAATTTAAATATCTACATCACAAATAATCACATCATTTATGAAACAAATTTACAAACGCTTATTAAATGGCGCCTGCATTCATTCCCGGCAATGGGTGCTGTTACTGTGCGCCATTATTTTTAGTGTGTCGCCGGTATTCTCGCAAACCGGAAGAACAATTAAAGGTACCGTTACCGATGAAAAGAATGAGCCGCTCCCCGGCGTTTCTGTAGTAGTGGCGGGCACAACTGTAGGTGTTATGACCGACGCAAAAGGTAATTACTCGCTTAATGTAAGCGGTGAAAGTGCTGTGTTAAGATTTACTTCAATTGGGTACACTTCAAAAGAGGTTAGGGTTGGCACAAACTCTACAATTAACGTTAACATGTTACCTGATGCTAAACAATTAAAAGATGTAGTGGTAATAGGATACGGAACATCAAGCAAAAAAGATGTAACCGGCGCTATTACTTCTGTAAAGGCCGAGGATTTTAATGCAGGTGTATTAACCACCCCCGCAGAGCTTTTGCAAGGTAAGGTTGCCGGTTTAAATATTACTAAAAGCGGCGACCCTAACAAACAGCCTGCTACTATTTTAAGAGGGCCGTCTACCTTTCGTGAAGGCGCAGCTCAAGAGCCTTTTTATGTAATTGATGGTGTACCGGGCGCTTCAATAGATCTTTTAGCACCGGCTGATATTGAAAGCATAGATGTGTTAAAGGATGCATCTTCAACAGCAATTTACGGTTCACGGGCCTCTAACGGGGTAATTATCGTAACAACAAAAAAATCAAAGACGGGGCAAACCAGGCTTAGCTACAGCGCTTATGGCGCAATGGAAAAAGTATCTAAAAATATAGATATGTTAAGTGCCGATGAGTTACGTAAATATTTGGCAGATAATGGCGTAGCTCCTTTAGCAAAGCCCTTGGATGACGATGGCTCTAATACCAATTGGCAAGATCTGGCTTTAAAAACAAGCTACTCACAAAACCATAACCTTTCTTATGGCGGGGCGGGTACAAATTCAGACTACGGCGCAAGCGTAAACTATTATAAAAACAACGGTGTCTTAAAAAATACCGATCTGGAGCGTACTGTTTTTAAAGGATACATTAATCAGCGCTTTTTTGACGACAGGCTTAAGCTGGGCCTTACCCTAACAAACAGCGTTACCAAAAAGAACGATGTGTTTCAAACCCAGGTGCTTCCCGGTATATTATTTTATTTGCCAACTGTTAGCCCGTATAACCCCGACGGAAGCTATAAAGAGAATTTGACACGTACAGGCAGTGGCCCGTTAAACCCACTATCGTTAATTGATAATAACTTTACAAAAACAGATAACAACAAAACCCTGATTAACGGTATTGTTCAGGTTGACATTTTAAAAGGTTTACGTTTTACGCTTAGCGGGTCTACTCAAAAAGATCAAAACAATATCAACTCCTATTTAAACAGCAAATCGGGTTTGGCAATAGGCGCAAATGGTGTTGCAAATCGTAGTGCTTTTAACAGTACTACCAACGTTGCAGAGGCGTATTTAAATTACGACAGAGATTTTGGCCTGCATTCAATTAAATTATTGGGAGGTTACTCTTACCAGCAAGATCGTACAAATGATGGGTTTGGTGTACAAACACAAGGGTTTTCTAATGATAACCTTACTTATAATAACCTGTTCTTTTCAAACCCAACCAACCTGTCGCAGATCCAGTTCAACCAAAATTATATATCAACCTTACGATTGATATCCTACTATGGTCGTGTGCAGTATAAATACAACGACAAATACCTTTTACAGGCATCGTTAAGGGAAGACGGATCATCAGCCTTTGGTTTAGATCAGCGACATGGCTATTTTCCGGCAGTTTCTGCGGGATGGAGAATTATAAGTGAAAAATTCATGGAGAGCCTGCCTGTTATCTCCGACCTGAAATTGAGAGCTGGATACGGTGTATCTGGTAACAGTTTGGGTTTTGATGCTTTTACCGCCCAGTTAATTTATGGTATCCCTCCGGGTGGGGGTAAATTTCTAAGCAACGGAAATATCACCAACCCTATTGGCCCGGTTCGTAATGATAACCCAGGCTTAAAGTGGGAAAGCACATCTACTACTAACATCGGTTTAGATTTTGGTTTGCTAAACAACCGCTTAACCGGTTCAGTTGATTATTATATCAAGAAAACATCAGATCTGATCTATACCTACCAGGTATCAACAACACAATACTTCTATCCATTTTTTACAACCAATGTTGGCAGAATTAAAAATAGTGGTATCGAGGTAGTGTTAAATGCTGTCCCTGTAAAATCTCAAAGCTTTACATGGCGTACATCATTTAACGTGTCGCACAATAAGAACGTGGTAGAAAGTTTATCTAATGATAAGTTTGCCATCAACTTCATCCAAACAGCACAGTTAGGTGGTAAAGGCCAATCGTCATTAAGTAGCCAGATCATACAGCCTGGTTATGCCGTTGGTACTTATAACTTATGGCATTACGTGGGCAAAAATGAAAATGGTGTAAGTACATATCAAAAAGCCGATGGGTCAATAACCGCAAGCCAACCGCTAAGTACAGATCAGCGTATCGCCGGCAGCGCACAACCTAAATTTATATACGGATGGAGCAACACCTTCCTTTACAAAAATTTCGACTTTAACTTTTTAGTTCGGGGAGTTACCGGCAACAAAATATTAAATGGAACACTTGCTTCCCTTAATAACCCGGCTGATTCTAAATTCCAGAATATCCCAAGGTTTACCCTTGGCGAATCGTTTAAGGATATAAACGCTTACCTGATGTCAGACCGTTTTTTGGAGAGCGGTGCTTACCTCCGTTTAGATAACGCAACATTAGGGTATACCATCAGGCCAAATCTAAAAACGATAAAGAGTGTACGCCTGTACTTATCTGGCAATAATATATTCATAATCACAAATTACAGGGGTATCGACCCCGAGATTAATATAGGCGGTTTAACCCCGGGTATCGATAATAAGGATTTTTATCCTAAAACCCGCACTTTAAGCGTAGGTATAACCGCATCATTTTAACTATCAATCAATAACATAGATGAAAAAGATAATTTTATTATGTGCCGTATTAGCAGTGCTTGCCGGCGCTTATTCATGTACTAAATTAGATGTGCCTGTAGAATCGCAGTACGTAAAATCTAATTTCCCCATAACCGATGCAGATTATAATGCATTATTAGGGACTATCTACTCCAACTTATCGTCGAACTACGCGGTGCCTTACTGGCGAATGCAGGAGCTATCTACAGATGAAGCCATACTACCCGCCCGCGATGGTAACTTTGACGACGGTGGGCAGTACCGCCAGTTACATTATCACACCTGGACGTTTGACCATGCCAACGTTACAGGTGTATGGCAATGGGGCTTTGGCGGTGTAAACACATGTAACCGTATCATAAGTGTTATAAACGCTTCACCATCTTCAGAAGAGAAAAAGACCGCCTCTATTGCCGAGGTAAGGGCAATGCGGGCACTCTACAATTACTTTATGATGGACCTGTATGGTAACATTCCCATCATTACCGATTTCCCGGTTGCCAACCTGCCGGCAACACAATCACGTGCTAAGGCTTTCCAGTTTATCGAAAGCGAATTACTAAATGTTATACCACAGTTGCCTGTAAAAAATGGCAGCAATGCTACATTGTATTATGGCCGCCCTACTAAAGCCATGGCTTTTGCTTTGTTAGAAAAAATGTACCTAAATGCGCAAGTGTACACAGGTACGGCAAAATATACCGAAGCTGTTGCTATGGCCGATAGCGTTTTAAAGAATAGTAATTATAGCCTTGACGCCAAATACCGCGATATATTTTTGCCAAATAACGGCCCGCAGATAAACGAAACCATATTTGCCATCCCTTATGATCAGCAAATCCCCGGCAATCAATTTACCAGGTTTGGTTTCTTCTACTATCTGGTAAATGCTTATGGGTTTAATGTGGGCTTAAGCATAGCAATGAGCACCACACCCGAATTTTATAACAGGTTTAACTTACCCGGAGATGCACGTACTAAAACCTGGCTTGCAGGCCCGCAATTTGCACCTGATGGCAGCGGCGGTTTTACTAACCAGCCGGTTTATTACCCGGGTACTACAACTCAAATTTACATCGAGCCAAAACTAACCCTGGTTCCTGGTAAGCCTATGGATTTGGGTAACACCATTGCCAGCCAGTCAGAAGGTGTCAGATCTATAAAGTACTATCCGGATCCAACCATTATACAAGCTACCCGATTAAATGGTAACGATGTGCCTGTTTTTAGGTTAGCCGATGTAATGATGATGAAGGCTGAAGCTATATTACGTGGCGCAACAGCTACAACGGTTAATGGCGAATTACAAACACCCGACGTATTGGTTAACAAAATTCGTGCGCGTGCAGGTGCCCCGGCGGTTGCAGGTATTGATTTAGACGGTTTGCTGGACGAACGTGCCCGCGAGTTCTCGTGGGAAGCATGGCGCCGTAATGACCTGATCCGTTTTGGGAAATTTGAAGTAGAATACCCGCTGCCTAACGATGTGCTAACCATGGATAAGAGTGTTACCCGCAGGATATACCCTGTACCGGCAGCAGAAATAAGGCTTAATCCGAACCTGGTTCAAAACCCTGGTTATTAATAAAATAAATTAAGAAACAACAGCCGGGTAACAACCGGCTGTTTAATATAAGATATATGAGATATTTATCTGGTTTACTGCTTATCACACTATTGCCTCTTTCAAACTTAAATGAACCTGGCGATAATATTCCAATTAACCGTATACAGGTTATTGGTTCACACAATAGCTATAAAAAAGCGATTGACCCTAAGCTATTCAAGATCTTGCAAAAGGCAGATTCAACTTCAATGAGTAAGATAGATTACAGCCATATCAGCCTTACTGAACAGCTTAATTTAGGCTTGTTAGATCTGGAGATAGATGTTTATGCGGATACCGCCGGTGGAAAATACGCGCATCCGAAAGGGCTTGACTGGGCACCCGGCCAGCCGGCTTATGATACAGAGGGCTTAATGAAGCAACCCGGCTTCAAGGTTTTTCATATCCAGGATATAGATTACCGCAGTAATTGCCCCACCTTTAAGCTATGCCTGCAGGAATTAAGGAAATGGTCTGACGCGCACCCGGGTCATCATCCCGTATTTATCACCATGAATGCTAAGGATGAGCCATTGAAAAAAAGCGGCTTCACCGTTCCGGACAAGTTCACTTCATCAATATATGATAAACTGGATAAGGAAATAGCAGATTACCTGGGCATTGATCACGTAATTACACCTGATAAGGTAAGAGGCGGATACAAAACGCTCGAGGAAGCAGTATTGCACCAAAATTGGCCAACATTAAAACAGGCAAAAGGTAAATTCATTTTCCTGCTGGACGAAGGGGGGCCTAAAACAGCTGTTTATATAGCCGGCCACCCATCGCTAAAGGGTAGGGTGCTTTTCACCAACTCAGAACCCGGCACGCCCGAGGCAGCCATACATGTAATGAACAATTCTAAGAAAGACCTGGCCGGTATCCAGGCGTTAGTAAAAAAAGGATACATCATCCGTACAAGGGCAGATAGCGATACAAAAGAGGCCAGGGAAAATGACAAAAGCAGCTTTAATGCCGCTATGCAGTCGGGTGCGCAGATCATCTCTACAGATTATTACAAAAAAAGCGAATCTTTTAAATCTGACTATGTCATCCGCTTCCCCGATGGCGGCTATTTCAGGATGAATCCCTTGTTTGCACAGGTACAATAATCTTACTTATTTAGCCGGGACATACTCCATTTTTTATAAATCATTATAACATATCAACAGAAAATGAAACGCAGAAACTTCATCAAAAACACCGCCCTTACCACCCTGGGAGCGGCACTTATTTCACCATTAGCATCTTTAGCAGAAAGTAGTGGCGTTACCCACCTGGAAAGTGATGATCTGTCAAAGGCAGTGTTGAAAGATGAATATGATGTGCATTTTATAGCTATTGGCGATTGGGGCCGAAATGGTGAGTACGACCAGCAGGAGGTTGCTAAACAAATGGGGATTTGGGCTGCAGCCAATCCAAACAATTTTGTAATATCGGTTGGTGATAATTTTTATCCGAGAGGAGTAGTAAGCGAGAACGACCCATTATGGCATTATTCCTTTGAAAATATTTATACGGCGCACTCCCTACAATGCGACTGGTACCCTGTTCTGGGCAATCATGATTATGGCTCGGAACCAGAGGCCCAGGTGCGTTATAGCAAGGTGAGTCGCCGGTGGAATATGCCGGCACTGTATTACACAAAGGAATTTTCGTTAGGCAAGACGGGTGATAAAGTTTTGATGCTGATGATAGACACCGACCCAATGCTCCATGACAACAAAAAGCAAGAGGTAGAGAAGCAAATGATCTGGATAAACGATACCCTAAAAAATACATCGGCAGATGTTAAATGGAAAATTGTAGTAGGGCACCATCCTTATTATACGGTAGGCCCCCGTATTAAAAATTATGACACCTTAACGGTGCGTGCAAAGCTTGCCCGGGTTTTTGAAACACATAAAGTGGATGTTTATTTATCCGGCCATGATCACTCTTTACAGCACCTGAAACCGGAAGGGTATACACACCAGTTTATATCGGGCGCGGGATCTGAGCTAACGGGGGTAAGCACAGGTATACCTTACAGCCGTTTTCAGGCTTCAGACCATGGGTTTATGTATTTTGCTATCAACAAAAACAAGCTAAATGTTAAAGCCATAAATGCCGCTGGTACAGTTTTATATCAAACAGAATTGAGCAAGTAAGATAATTAGGGCAGGATAGAGGGTGATCTGGCTCATTTGCATGGTGCTTAACTTACAAGTCCTGTATGAGTTGGTTTATCGTGGCCAGGTTATGTACGGCTGCGCCCATGGTGTTGTTGAAATAAGTATAAACCCTTTTGCCTTCAGCGAGCCATTGGTTGATATTCTGCGCGTATTCGGCTAAAAAGTCGTCGGCGTAACTGCCGCGATAACCGCCGTTAGGGCCGTGAAACCGGAGGTAAATAAAATCGAGATCGAGCGGTTCGGGCGGGGCGGCGGAGGCAGGCAGGTCATGGATAACCATTGTCATATTCAGACTGGTAAGCAGTTGGTCGGTTTGTTCCTGATACAAAGAAGAGTGGCGCAGTTCTACCGCGATGTTCCAGGAATCATCTGCCTCACGGACCGCCTCCAGTAGCCGGCTAATCTGCGGAAATTGACCTGCGCGGATGCTGGGAGGAAACTGTATCAGTAAACTGCCCTTTTTTTCGCCGGCTTCGCCAATTGCATCCATAAAACGGGTAATATCTTCCGGGTTAAACAGTAACTCCTTCTCGTGAGTAATGCCCTTCCATAATTTAAAGGTAAACCTAAAATGGTCGGGTACGCTTTCGCGCCATTTGCGGATGGTAGTGGCCTGCGGGATTTTATAAAAGGAACTGTTGATCTCGATACTATTGAAAAGAGAGGCGTAATAACAGAGCCGACTTTTGTCCTGAAATTCCGGCGGGTAAGCCGCCTTATTCGGGACAGGTAATACC
>NZ_JAQBOI010000214.1 GCF_028288105.1 Mucilaginibacter sp.
AGTTTAAAGAAGGTACTAACTTGAAAGGATGGTTGTATACCATCATGAAAAATACCTTCATCAATAACTATCGCCGTTTTGTTAAAATGAGCACTTTTGTTACCAAAAGCGACGAGATATCTTCTCCAAACCTGGTATTCAGTTCTACCAAAAACCAGGGCGAAGCTAAATTTGTAATGGATGATATTAAAAGAGCTTTAGATAGATTACCTGCAGATTATTATGTGCCTTTTACCATGTACTTTGAAGGCCATAAATACCACGAAATTGCCGACCATTTAACCATACCAATTGGTACTGTTAAAACCCGCATTCACGTAGCGCGCAAATTGCTTAAAAAGAATTTGAAAGCTTATGATAATGGTGTTGCAAGACCTATCTACGCCGAATATTAATAGCTAGCTCAGTATATAAACCTGCCTTCGGGCGGGTTTTTTTGTGGGATTAATTTATCTTGACTCTTGGTTCTAAAGTCTTATCTGTCTTACAGGGCGTTGCCTTCGGCCCGGGCTATCCACTCATACGCGCACAGGCATTAGCCACAAGCCGGTATCCGTTTCTATCCCTAACGCAAAAAATAATTGTAATCCTGGTAGCAAAGAATCTATTAGCAAATTTAAATAATGGCGATTAAATGCTTCACTATGTTGAGCGCGACGTACGTACTATTATTCTTGATTCTTAATCTTTACCCAATTCTTCCCACCGCCGTAAATTTCTCAAACACAGTTTCGGTATGTGGTGCATCCGGTAATTCGTCGGTAAGATCCTGGCCTGCCCAATGTTCGTAATGTTTACCCTTACTCCAAAGACGGCTTTCGGTTACATCATATATGATGCCCTTGTAAGCCACCCAAATCTGTGGCTTATCCTGCCCGTTGCGTAGGGCCAGTTGCGATTTTGTGTATAAGGGCAGATCTATCATACAGCAAGGGCTTTACGATTCTTAAAATATTCAAAAAAACCAACGTTCATTAGCAGGAGGGCCATACTGTAAAAATGATCTTCGAAAGGGATGGTACCAACCCTAATACCCATATTTTGCGCATTGTTGTAAAGCACAATTGGCCAGGCTGTTAAAATACCATTCACGATGTAGAAGGGAATTAAAGATACAATAAACGCCATGTAAAACCGGGTCAGCCATTGTACCTTAAAGTAATACATTAACAGTACCAATAAAACCGCCAGTAAACCAAAAGTCACCGCTGTGTATAACCGGGTGTAATTAAGTACCAGCAGGGGGACTGATAAGCCGATAAGTAAATTGGATACCATCCTTGTTACTATATTATTTAGTTGCCACTTAACGTAATAATTTAAGCAGGCATAAATAAAGAGGCACGCGAAGGGAACGGTTAAAAAGAACAGGATCTCCTCTAAAGGTAATCCGTAGAATTTTAGGCCGATGATATACTTATCATTGAACGACCATACCCCATGAATGGTAAACAGCACATCCCAAAACAAAAAAAGCAAGCCTGTTATAGCCATGCCCGGCCAAATAAACTTCCAGCTTTTAGCAAAAGCCACACGCTTATCAAACGATAACATAACCGGGAAAATAATGGTTAATACGTTGATGATAAGATATGTGTATTTCACTATAATGATGCTAAATGCTGTGATAATTTACTTTGTTCGGCAGGGGTGCACCTTTTAGAATCGAGCAGGAAGGTTATAATGGTTTTAACCAACGCCGCATCTGCCGATGAATAATGCTTCCGGTCGAGCTGTGTGATAATTTCTTCCCTATCGGCAATAAGGTTTTTAGTATACCCCAAAAAACCCGGTACATTATGCTCTACCGAAAATCGCATAAAACGGATCTCGATGTTATGCGGGTCGCCCGTTACGGCGCTTTTAAAAGTCTTTTCGGCATTATTAAGGTACTTTATCTTGTAATACGGGTTCCAGGTATGTTTAGCTTTTAAGGCTTCCAACGTAGCTATATACCCATTGATAAGCGCCGGGCGGTTTTTTATAGCACTCAGGTTACGATAAAGCGAGTCGGTGACTTTTCCACTGTTTATAGCGCTCACCAGCAATTTACGTATAACGTGCAGGTTAGGTTCAGTTGTATCAGCGTGCACAGTAGTCGCACTGCTCCGATTAACCGGGGCAAATAACATCAGTATGGCAGTGATCAGTATATATTTTAGCTTAAAAAGCATCGGCAAATTATTAATGGTATGGGGTATTTTAAATTACATTTAGCTTTTGATGCAGCATGGCTTTAAAGTACAAGCCAAGCTTTTGTGTATCAGAAACCCTTATCCTTTTTTGTATTATGGTACGGGCAGATGTCGCGCTTATCTTTTTAAACAATTGCAGGTAATAAATATAGGCTACATAAACACCCAGCCTGCTACCTTTTGGCAGTTGCTTTATCCCTTCCAGTGCATCATCAAAATCTCTTTTTATATCGGTTTCTATGTGTTGTTTATCCGCTTCTGTAAAATTACTAAAATCTATCTGGGGGAAATACGTGCGGCCACGGTCTTCATAGTCGGACTTAATATCTCTCAAAAAGTTTATTTTTTGAAATGCCGACCCCAGGCTACGGGCTTTAGGGACTAACGTATCATATAACGCTGTGTTATTCTCACAAAAAATACGCAGGCACATCAAGCCAACCACCTCTGCCGAACCATAGATGTACGTTTTATAACTATCATCGTCATAAGCAGTTTTATCCAAATCCATTTTCATAGAAGTAAGGAAAGCATCTATCAGCCCTCTTTCAATATGATATTGGTTTACTACCTGCTGAAAAGATTGCAGAACCGGGTTGGTACTTATGCCTCGGTCTATCGCTTTAAAAGTTTCTTCTCTAAAGTCGTCTATTAACCGGCGCTGGTCGTGTTCGTAAAAGGTGTCTACAATTTCATCCGCGTAGCGCACAAAACCGTAAATAGCATATACAGGATACCTAAAACGTTTATCGAACGCCTTAATACCTGTACTAAAAGATGTACTGTATTTATTGGTAATAAGCTTACTGCATTCAAAGCACGTTTCGTTGAACAGGTCCATTACCCAAAAGTACAAAATGAATGCTGTATTGTTTTTTACCGGGACAAATGAATTGTAACTTAATTAGGTCTCACCCCAGCCCTCTCCAAAGGAGAGGGGCTAATTTCTTAAAGTCCTCTCCTTTGGAGAGGATTTAGGTGAGGCATTTTTACATGCTTACAACTATTTGTTTAATTTGGCAGAAGATGGGTATTGATAAACACATTATTGTGATTGGAGCAGGCTTTGCCGGGCTGGCTTCGGCCTGCGTACTGGCAAAAGCGGGATATAAAGTAACCGTTCTGGAAAAGAACGACCAGCCCGGTGGCCGCGCGCAGGTTTGGGAAAAGGGCGGGTTTAAGTTTGATATGGGGCCAAGCTGGTATTGGATGCCCGATGTTTTCGAGAACTTTTTCGCCCTGTTTGATAAAAAGCCGTCGGACTTCTACGACCTGAAACGTCTTGATCCCGGTTACCGCGTTTATTATGGCAAAGGCGATATGCTGGACGTACCCGCCAACATGGCCGAACTGGAAAAACTTTTCGACGCGATTGAGCCGGGGAGTAGTACAGGCCTTCGGAAGTTTTTAGAACAAGCCGCTTACAAATACAAAGTAGGCATGGGAGAGTATGTTTTCCGTCCATCGCATTCTATAACCGAGTTTATTGATTTTAATCTGATTCGTAAAAGTCTGAGCATGCAACTGCTTACCAGCATGAGCAGACATGTGCGCCAATATTTTAAAAATCCAAAGCTGATAAAACTATTAGAGTTCCCGGTGCTGTTTTTGGGTGCTACACCACAGGATACCCCCGCCATGTATAGCATGATGAACCACGCCGACCTTGCCCTTGGTACCTGGTATCCCATGGGAGGCATGAATGAGATAGTAAAAGCAATGGTTAGTGTTGCGGAAAGTTATGGGGTAGAGATTAAACTAAATACTGAGGTTACTAAAATTAATGTTGCCGATGGGCAGGCAAATACCATCCAAACAAACAATGGCACCTACCAAGCCGACTTTATAATTGCCGGTGCAGATTATGAACATACCGACCAGTATCTTTTAGAAAAGCCTGATAGAAACTACACCGAAAAATACTGGGATAAGCGCACCATGTCGCCATCCAGTTTGTTATTTTACATAGGCACAAACAAAAGGGTAGAGGGCATACAGCACCATAATTTGTTTTTTGATGAGGATTTTGAGTTGCATGCCAAAGAGATCTATAAAAATCCGCAATGGCCAACCAAACCGTTGTTTTATGTTTGCTGTACCTCAAAAACGGATGCCGATGCAGCACCCGAAGGAGGGGAGAACCTTTTCTTCCTGATGCCCATTGCCCCCGGACTGGATGATGACGATACCACCCGCGAAAAGTATTTTGATGTGATGATGGATAGGTTTGAGAACATCACAGGCCAAAGCATCCGGGATAATATAGTGGTAAAACGCAGCTATGCCTTAAAAGATTTTAAAGCCGATTATCATTCCTTTAAAGGCAATGCCTATGGCTTAGCTAACACTCTTGCCCAAACAGCTTTCTTTAAACCCAGCATGCGGGCAAAACATATCAAAAATTTATTATTTACCGGCCAGTTAACTGTGCCGGGGCCGGGTGTACCGCCTGCGTTAATATCGGGGCAGATAGCAGCGACAGAGGCGATGAAGATATTGGAAGGGAAGTAGAGACCCTCTTACCACCATGTCATTTCGAACGAGGTACGAGGAGAAATCTTTTACAACAGCCAAGTCTCCTACCTGCTAAGTGTAAAAGATTTCTCTTCGCGGCCAGCGCTTTGCCCTTGCTCATTCGAAATGACATGGTGGGTAAGGCTAAATAAATTCGGCGTATAACAAAAACGCCAGGCTTACACCCGGCGTTCAATATTATTTCTTTGTGTTCTCTGTGAAAACCTCTGCGTACTCTGGGATTAAATCTTACACCAAATACTCAAACAAAGTTTGATCCCTGTTCAGTTCTATTACCTCAAAACGATGTTCTGCCATACGTTCTAAAAGAGCTGGATAATCCTCGGCGTTTTTTAGTTCGATACCTACTAATGCAGGGCCATTCTCTTTAGAGTTTTTCTTGATGAACTCGAAACGGGTAATATCATCACCCGGGGCAAGCACATTATTCACAAACAGCTTTAAAGCACCCGGGCGTTGCGGGAAACGAACGATGAAATAATGTTTCAATCCTTCATACAGTAAAGATTTCTCTTTGATTTCCTGCATGCGGTCGATATCATTGTTACCACCGCTGATAACGCAAACTACCGTTTTGCCTTTGATCTGCTCGCGGCAGGCATCTAAAGCAGTAACCGATAATGCACCTGCAGGTTCAACTACAATAGCATCCTCGTTGTAAAGTTTTAATATGGTAGTACAAACCTTTCCTTCCGGAACGGTAAGCATATCGTCCAAAATCTCGCGGCAAATAGCGAAGGTTTTATCGCCCACACGTTTTACAGCAGCACCGTCAACAAAACGGTCGATATCCGTTAAAGCTGTGTTTTCGCCATTAGTAATGGAAGTAAGCATAGAAGGCGCGCCTTCCGGCTCAACACCTATCAGGGTTATGTTAGGCAGCTTTTGTTTTAGATAAGTACCCATACCGGCAGCCAAACCACCACCACCAATAGGCATTATGGCTACATCAATGTTCGGCAAATCCTGCAGTACCTCAACACCAACAGTTCCCTGGCCTTCAATGGTACGGTAATCATCAAAAGGAGGGATGAACTCCACGTCGTGCTCTTTGGTATAGATCAAAGCTTCGCGCAGGCAATCGTCAAAAGTATCGCCGGTTAAAACCAGTTCTACATTGCCGTTACCAAACATTTCTGTTTGTTTAACCTTTTGTTTCGGGGTTATTTCGGGCATATAAATAATCCCTTTAATGCCCTTCTTTTTGCATGAATAAGCTACGCCCTGCGCATGGTTACCCGCACTGGCGCATACCACACCTTTATCTAATTGTTCCTGACTTAGCTGTGCTATCAGGTTATAGGCGCCTCTTAGCTTGTACGACCGCACTATCTGCAGGTCTTCGCGCTTTAAATATATTTTGCATTCATATTTTTCAGACAGGCGCTCGTTATACTCCAGCGGAGTATGTTTCACCACGTCTTTAAGACGCTCGTAGGCCGCATCAAAATCCAAATGCACTTCAGTTGCTGTATCCATCACTTAGTTCTTTACCAACCTGTGGGCCATTAAGGTCTGCAGATCTTCATCATTTATATCCAGCTTAGCATCAGCAAGCGTTAAAAAGCGTTTGTATGCCTCGTAAAGCTCATCTTTATCCAGCTTATGTCCTAATCTTTCCAAATGGAATTTAAGGGCATGGCGACCGCTACGTGCAGTTAAAACAATACTTGCACTTGGGAAGCCCACATCCTCCGGACGAATAATTTCATAATTCTCGCGGTTCTTCAAAAATCCATCCTGGTGTATGCCCGAGCTATGCGCGAATGCATTGCTGCCCACGATTGCTTTGTTTGGCTGTACCGGCATACGCATCTGGCTGCTGATCATACGGCTCATTTCAAAGAAATTTTTGCTGTTTACGTTGGTATGTAAACCAAGCACCGCATGCGTTTTCAGGATCATCACCACTTCCTCAATAGAAGTGTTACCTGCGCGTTCGCCAATACCGTTAATGGTCCCCTCTATCTGGCGGGCGCCATTTTGTAAACCGGCTATAGAGTTAGCAGTAGCCAAACCTAAATCGTTGTGGCAATGTACCGATATGATAGCCTTATCAATGTTCTTAACGTTTTCCTTCAGATATTTGATCTTGCTGCCGTATTGATCCGGAAGGCAATAGCCGTTAGTATCGGGGATGTTTACCACAGTTGCACCGGCAGCGATAACCGCCTCTACCATTTGTGCTAAATAGGCCACATCGGCACGGCCGGCATCTTCCGCATAAAATTCAACATCCTCAACAGATTTTTTAGCGTATTTAACTGCTTCAACAGCTCGCTCTAAAATTTCTTCGCGGGTGCTGTTAAATTTGTGTTTAATATGCTGATCTGACGAACCGATACCCGTATGGATCCGCGGGCGTTTTGCATATTTTAACGATTCTACGGCTACATCAATATCTGTTTTATTGGCACGGGTAAGCGCGCAAACTACCGGCTCTTTTACAGCCTTTGATATTTCAACAACGCTTAAAAAATCGCCCGGACTTGACACCGGGAAACCAGCTTCTATAATATCCACGCCCAGCGCTTCCAGCTCGCGGGCTATATCGATCTTTTCAGGGGTTGTCAGCTGGCAGCCCGGTACCTGTTCGCCGTCGCGAAGCGTGGTATCAAAAACATAAACGCGGTTAGGGTCGTGTAACATAATTCTTAGATTTGAGATGGTGGATATGAGGTTTTAGACTCGCACCTGCCATCGGTTAATTCAATTTTTAATTCTTTTTAATTTAGATTTTTAGTCCTACGATGCAAGATCTCTTATCTCACATCTCAATACTCAAATCTCTTTTACTGCTATAAATCTTAATCTTTTATAATCTGCATACCATTGCCCGTTCTCGTTGTATTCGGGTTCAAGCAGTGCGGTAACTTCTTCCAGCATTTGCTGTTTTTCTTCCTTCGGGATACCAACAAGGTATAAAGGGGCAAACATGGTTATCCATTTAGCCACACCCTGGTCGCCATCCTGCAGCGGTGTTTTACGGTCGAAATGCGTAGCAAAGGTTACCCTAAAGCCATGCTTTTCTAAACGGCTTGCATATTCAGCAAGCGATGGGAAATACCATACTTGTGTTTTTGCCTGTTCGGGGTAGCCGTGTTTTATCAATACTTTTTTAGTTGCAGCTATCAGTTTGGCAACATTGCCTTTACCGCCCATTTCGGCAACAAAACGGCCGCCGGGTTTAAGGCTTTTGTAAACGCTTTGCATCATACCGTCCTGGTTTTTTACCCAGTGTAAAGCAGCATTAGAAAACACAGCATCATACTTATCTGGTTCATTAAAGTTGCCTGCATCAGCAACTTCAAATTCAACCGCGGGGTAGCTTGCTTTTGCCTGTGCTATCATATCGGGCGAGTAATCGGTCCCCTTTACAATTGCCCCTGCATTTTGAATTTGCTGTGTTAAATAACCTGTACCACAGCCAATATCAAGAATATGCTCGCCGGCTTTGGCATTCAGTACTTCCAGTACATTCTCACCAAACTGGTAAACAAATGCGTGTTTCTGGTCATATAATTCAGCGTTCCATTTCATGTTAGTTCATTTGTTCAATGGTTCATTAATTCATTAGGATAGCTTCATTTGCACATTTGCACATTTACTACAAGTACTCCAGTACTTTTTGTCCCATGGCTTTTGTGCCTAATATTTTGCTTTTATCAGTGTTTGCATCGGCAATATCGCCGGTGCGGTAACCATCTTTCAATGTTTTATCTATAGCTGCTGTGATCTTTTTAGCTTCATCTTTTAACCCGAAGCTGATCTCGAGCATCAGTGCTACAGATAGGATAGAGGCCAGCGGATTTGCTTTGTCCTGACCGGCAATATCATGTGCCGAACCATGGATAGGCTCAAAGAAACCCGTGCCATCACCAATTGATGCCGATGCCAGCATACCCATCGAGCCTGCAATTTGCGATGCTTCATCGGTAAGGATATCACCAAAAAGATTGGCGGTTAATACCACATCAAACTTTTTAGGATTTTTAACCAGTTGCATGGCAGCGTTGTCGATGAACATGTGTTCGGTTTCTACATCCGGGTATTGTTTGGCCAGTTCCTGTACCACCTCGCGCCACAGGCGTGATGATTCCAGCACGTTAGCCTTATCTACTGAGCATAATCTTTTACCACGTACACGGGCAGCTTCAAATGCTTTGGTAGCAATGCGCTCCACTTCGTAACGGTGATAGATCATCAGATCGGATGCAGTGTTGCGGTCTTCGCTGCGTTTTTTCTCGCCGAAGTAAACGTCGCCTGTCAACTCACGGAAGAACAAGATATCTGTTCCTTTCAAGATCTCGGGCTTTAAGCTTGATGCATCCAGCAGCTCATCAAAAAGCATGATAGGACGCAGGTTGGCATACAAACCAAGCTCCTTGCGGATCTTCAGCAATCCCTGCTCAGGCCTTACCTTTGCTGATGGATCGTTATCGTATTTGATATGGCCGATAGCGCCAAACAGGATGGCATCACTGGCTTTTGCTTTCGCTAATGTTTCATCGGGTAGCGGGTTGCCTGTAGCTTCAATTCCGGCATGGCCCATCAGGGCTTCGTCGAAAGTAAATTCGTGGCCAAAATCGGCACCAATTTTTTCTAATACGGCTTTACCCCAGGTGGTAACCTCGGGGCCGATGCCATCACCGGGTATTACTAATATGTGTTTTTTAACTCCCATTGTTATTTATGCGTTAGTCCCGCGTACTTCTTTTAGTTTCATCACCATCAGTTGCGCGTCGCTTTCAATCCATTTGTTATAATCTTCGATGGCCCTTAAACGGTCGGCATCATCAATGTAACCTTCCTCAACCATTTGGGTTGATTTAGCTACCGACGACCAGATCCCTACCTTCGACAGGAAATTTGGTTCGCCTTTTTTGTAATATTCATTCGCATCCAAAACCTCTACCTGGCTTAAACCTGCTTCGCTAAAATAACCGGGCAGGTCTTCGGCTATATGGTTATTCATGCCTGCATCGCCGCGCCATCTTAAAAAGGTGGCATAAAACTGGCGCATACTTGCCGGTGGTTCGGGCTGCCATTCTAAAGCTTCGTGGTTATAATCTAGTACGGATAATATGCCACCCGGCTTTAACATGCTTTTTAGTTTTACCACAGCTTCCTGCGGGTTGTTTAACCATTGCAGCACCCTTGCAGCTACAATCAGGTCAAACTTTTCTGTTGGTTCAAACGTGAACAGATCAGCATGTACAAGCTCCAGGTTTTCAACATCAGCATAAGTCTCTTTACCGCTTTCGATAAAGTATGCCGTGTTATCTATCCCGGTTACGTGGCCTGTTGGACCAACCTTTTGAGCGATGCCTTTAGAGATAGCCCCGGTTCCGCAACCGATATCCAGCACGCGCCAGCCTTGCTTAAGCAGGGGCGGCAGTGTGGCATAATCGGCTTCCAGGCTGCGCTCGTCAAATAACTTAGCGGTGCCTTCGCCTTCCCGTTTTATCTCTTTATTCATTAGTTCACTGGTTCATTTGTTCAATAGTTCATTGGGAGATAGTTTGTAGCTTTAACTATTCACTACTCTCTATTCACTACTTACTTAGCAGCTTCAAATTCTTCAACCAGTTCCTTTTTGCTCAGGATATAGTCGATATCATCGTAACCATTGGTCATGCAGGCTTTTTTGTAAGGATTAACCTCAAAGCTTTCCTGTTCGCCGGTTGCTACAATTTTTATGAACTGATCAACCAGATCTATCTCTATCACCGCGTGCGGGTCAGCATCAATAACCTCGAAGAGTTTCTTCAAAAAGTCATCGCTTACCTGTACAGGCAGTAAACCATTGTTTAGGGCATTGCCCTTAAAAATATCAGCGAAGAAACTGCTTACCACAGCATCAAAGCCATAATCGGCGAGTGCCCAGGCAGCATGCTCCCGGCTGCTACCGCAACCAAAGTTTTTACCCGCTACCAGTATTTTACCGCTGTAAGTAGGGTTGTTCAGCACAAAATCTTGTTTCGGGTTGCCGTCGTTATCAAAACGCCAGTCGCGAAACAGGTTATTGCCAAAACCCTCGCGGGTAGTGGCTTTTAAAAAACGAGCAGGAATGATCTGATCCGTATCAATATTCTCGATAGGCAGGGGCACCACGCTGGTTTGTATATGTTTAAATATTTTAGTTGCCATAGTTAATTAAACTAATTCCTCCTCTTTCAGGAAGGTGCGTATATCTGTAACCACCCCCGTTATTGCGCTTGCTGCCGCGGTTAGCGGGCTTGCCAGGAATGTACGTGAATTTGGCCCTTGCCTGCCTTCAAAGTTCCTGTTTGAGGTTGAAACACAGTATTTACCTGCCGGGATCTTATCCTCGTTCATGCCCAGGCATGCGCTGCAGCCCGGTTCGCGTAATGGGAACCCTGCGGCGTCGAAGATCTTGTCCAATCCTTCGCGGATGGCTTGTTCCTGCACTTGCTTAGAGCCCGGAACTACCCAAACAGTAACATTATCTGCCTTGTGCCTGCCTTTTACAAATTCGGCTACCTGGCGCAGGTCTTCAATACGGCTGTTGGTACAGCTACCTATGAAAACGTAATCAATAGGTTTGCCTAACAACTGCTCGTCATCGTGCAGGCCCATGTAATCAAGGGCTTTTTTGTACGATCCCTGTTCTTTAGCTTCGAAAGAAGCAGTTTCGGGAACGTGCTGTGTAACGCCAATGCCCATACCCGGATTTGTTCCGTAGGTGATCATTGGCTCAATATCTTCGGCTTTAAAGCTTAATACACTGTCAAAATCTGCATCTTCATCAGAATACAAAGTTTGCCAGTAAGCTACTGCCTTATCCCACTCTTCGCCTTTAGGGGCAAATTCGCGGCCTTTTACATAGTTAATGGTAGTTTCATCAGGCGCTATTAATCCGCAACGCGCACCCATTTCGATGCTCATGTTACAGATGGTCATGCGGCCTTCCATGCTTAACCCGCTGATGGTATCGCCGGCATATTCTACAGCATAGCCCGTACCGCCTGCGGCAGAAATTTTTGAAATGATGTACAGGATAATATCCTTTGCGCCAACGCCGTTTTGCAATTTGCCGTTCACTTCAATCTTCATCCTTTTTGGGCGCGATTGCAGTAAACATTGGGTAGCCATTACCTGCTCTACTTGCGAGGTGCCTATACCAAACGCTATAGCACCAAAGGCGCCATGTGTTGAAGTATGGCTATCGCCGCAAACATAAGTACCACCGGGACGGGTGATGCCCAGCTCGGGGCCTATAACGTGGACGATACCCTGGAATGGATGTCCTAAACCGTACAGTTCGATGCCGAACTCCGCGCAGTTTTTGGTGAGCATATCAACCTGGTATCGGGAAAGTTCTTCTTTAATGGGTAAGTGCTGGTCCCAGGTTGGGACGTTATGATCGGCCGTGGCAACGGTTTGTTGTGGCCTGAAAACCGGTAACCCTCTGTTACGCAAACCATCAAATGCTTGCGGACTGGTTACCTCGTGTATGAAATGTGTGTCGATGTATAAAATATCAGGAAAGCCCTCGTTGCTACTGACGACGTGTGCATCCCAAATCTTATCAAATAATGTCTGTCCCATGTTTTTATTATCTACAATAGCGATGGGTATAAACCCATCGCTAAATATTATTTCTCTAATTCCCCTTCAGGGGGTTAGGGGGTATTATGCTTCTACAGCTTGGTTTTCGGGGCGTAAACTGCGTACAGTTTTGCCTGCCTGCCATAATTCGCTTTCACGTAATTCTGCTAATTCAGCATCCAATTTTTCGCGGTAATCTGGTTTGCTGTTGCTGTCAATTGACTTTTGTGATTCAACACCAGTTGCAACACTTTTGTATAGGTCTTCGAATACAGGTTTAGTTGCATCACGGAATTTTTTCCACCAGTCTAAAGCACCACGTTGAGCGGTAGTTGAGCAATTAGCATACATCCAGTCCATACCGTTTTCTGCAACTAAAGGCATTAACGATTGAGTAAGCTCTTCAACAGTTTCGTTGAACGACTCTGAAGGTGAGTGGCCGTTAGCACGCAATACTTCGTATTGTGCAGCAAAAATACCCTGGATACAACCCATTAGCGTACCGCGCTCGCCGGTTAGATCACTGTATACTTCTTTACGGAAATCGGTTTCGAAAAGGTAACCGCTACCAACAGCTATACCTAAAGCGATAACACGCTCAAAAGCTTTACCTGTAGCATCCTGGAAGATAGCGTAGCTTGAGTTTAAGCCACGGCCTTGCAGGAACATACGGCGTAATGACGTACCAGAACCTTTAGGGGCAACCAAAAATACATCCACATCCGCAGGAGGGATAATGCCGGTTTGCTCGTTAAAAGTGATACCAAAACCATGAGAAAAGTAAAGTGCTTTACCCGGGGTTAAGTGTTTTTTAACAGTTGGCCATAAAGCTATCTGCGCTGCATCGCTTAGCAAATAACAAATAACAGTTCCTCTTTCAAGGGCTTCTTCAATTTCAAAAAGGGTTTCGCCCGGTACAAAGCCGTCATTTACAGCTTTATCCCAGGTTTTTGTGCCTTTACGCTGACCAACAATTACGTTAATGCCATTATCTTTTTGATTGAGCGCCTGGCCCGGACCTTGAACACCGTAGCCAATTACTGCTACAACTTCGTTTTTTAATACTTCCTGAGCTTTTGCTAAAGGGAACTCCTCGCGGGTTACTACATTTTCTTCACTACCGCCGAAATTTAGTTTTGCCATTGTTTTTTGTTTTTACTTTGATTTCACCGATGGTTTTTTGATTTCACCGATGACGTTTATTTTCTATTCTGATTTATAATTCGTTTTGTTTTCTGTCCGTCATTGCGAGGTACGAAGCAATCTCTTTAAGCAATTCCGATATGCATAGTTCGGAGATTGCTTCGTACCTCGCAATGACGCTTGGGGGGGGTTACATCGTAAATACTTTCTGCCCCTTGTTCAGGTATTCGTTTTCGATAACATCTTCACCCGGTTCCAATCTTTCAAATTCGCGCAGCTTAGAGTTAAAGCCTTCGCTGTCTTTGATGATAGCTACACGTGCGCTGCGTACAAATTCTATAAGGCCAAAAGGCTGCAAAATGCTGATCAGGTTATCGGTTTCTTCGCGGTGGCCGGTTGTTTCAAATACCGTATAGTCTTTACGAAGCACTACTACACGGGCGCCGTTCTCGCGAAGCAAACGTTCAACACTTACACGCTCGGCAATAACATCGGTAGATACCTTATATAGGGCCAGTTCCTGCCAGATAACATCTTCATTGGTATGATAGTACACTTTAAGCACCTCCACCTGTTTTTCTATCTGGCGGGTTAGCTTGCGCACCACTTCTTCAGATTCTGTTATCACGATATTGAAACGGTGAATACTCTCGACCTCGGAAGGAGAGGTATTCAAACTATCAATATTGATCTTACGGCGGGTGAATATAATAGCGATGCGGTTTAGCAAACCAATCTGGTTTTCGGTATAAACCGTTATGTTATATTCCTGCTTCTCGTTATCTTGATTTTCCATCTTATTTCTTTTGTTTTAAGTCCTCTCCTTTGGAGAGGATTTAGGTGAGGCCTATTTTAACCTGATCTCGCTTACACTGCAACCTTGCGGTACCATCGGGAATACATTATTCTCTTTGGTAACCATTACTTCTAAAAGGAATGATCCTTTATTGTTCAGCATTTCATTTAATGCCGATGGCAGATCTTTACGGTTGTCAATTACTTTGCCCGGGATACGGTAGGCCGCGGCCAACGCCACAAAATCGGGGCTTTCAATATCTACGAACGAGTAACGGCGAGCGTTAAACAGTTCCTGCCATTGGCGAACCATGCCCAGGAAGCGGTTATTAAGGATGATGATCTTTACGTCGATACCGCTTTGCATAATAGTACCCAATTCCTGGCAGGTCATCTGAAAACCGCCATCGCCAATAATGGCAACTACAGTACGGTTTTGCGCGCCAAATTTAGCTCCGATAGCTGCTGGCAAGGCAAAGCCCATAGTACCTAAACCACCGCTGGTTACGTTGCTGCGGGTATTGTTAAATTGAGAGTAACGGCAAGCTACCATCTGGTGCTGGCCTACGTCGGTCACAATAACAGCTTCGCCTTTGGTAATTTCGTTTAGTTGTTTTATTACCTCACCCATGGTCATTTCGACAGTAGTAGGGTTCAATTCTTTTTCAATAACCTGTTCAACTTCCTGGCGGGTATATTCTTTGAATTTAGCGTGCCATTCGGTGTGTTCTTTTTTATCTACTAATGCGCTCAGCATCGGCAGGGTTTCCTTACAATCGCCCCAAACAGGTACGGTTGATTTCACGTTTTTATCTATTTCGGCAGGGTCAATATCCAAATGGACAACCTTTGCCTGTTTCGCATACTTATCAAGGCGGCCGGTTACGCGGTCGTCAAAACGCATGCCGATGGCAATAAGCACATCGCACTCGTTAGTTAATACGTTTGGCCCATAGTTGCCGTGCATACCCAGCATACCTACGTTAAGCGGGTGATCTGTTGGGATAGCGCCCGCACCTAAAACAGTCCATGCTGCCGGGATACCGCTTTTTTCAACAAAAGCTTTAAACTCCTGCTCGGCACTGCCTAATATTACGCCCTGTCCCCATAAAATGAACGGTTTTTTTGCTGAATTAATTAATTCGGCAGCTTCCTGTATATATTGCGGGCGAACTATAGGTTTTGGCCTGTAGCTGCGGATATGGTCGCATTTGGTATATCCAGCGTAATCAAATTTCTGGATCTGCGCATTCTTGGTGATATCGATCAATACCGGCCCTGGCCTGCCGCTTTTGGCAATATAAAATGCTTTGGCAAGAACTTCGGGGATCTCGGTAGCATCAGTTACCTGGTAGTTCCATTTGGTAACCGGGGTAGTGATGTTTATTACGTCTGTTTCCTGGAAGGCATCGGTTCCTAAAAGGTGCGCGAAAACCTGCCCGGTGATACAAACCAAAGGCGTACTGTCTATCTGTGCATCGGCTAAACCGGTAACTAAATTTGTAGCGCCGGGGCCGCTTGTAGCAAACACAACACCTACTTTGCCCGATGTACGCGCATAACCCTGACCTGCATGAATACCGCCCTGCTCGTGGCGGACAAGGATGTGGTTCAGCTTATCGTTATAATCATACAAAGCATCGTAAATAGGCATAATAGCGCCACCTGGGTAACCAAAAATGGTATCCACACCTTCCACGATCAATGCTTCCAATAAAGCTACCGACCCTGAAACCTCTGTTGTTGGTGTTTTTGCAGGCTCTGCTGCTTTTTCACTTACTTCCTGTGTGATTGTTTGTGTTTCCATTATTAACCTTGATTACACCGATGCTTTATGATACACCGATTTGTTAGTCTTTTATCTATTAGTCTTTTGTCTTTAATCCTGTTAAGGCATTTCATCCGTTACGCAGCCTTCGGCAGCTGTGCTTACCGTTTTCGCGTATTTATATAGCAGGCCTTTTGTAGCTTTAAGCTTAGGCTGTACCCAATTTGCTTTGCGCCTTGCAATTTCTTCTTCAGATACTTTTAATACCATTGTATTAGTAGTAGCACTTATTTCGATGATATCGTTATCGTTTACAAAAGCTATAAGTCCACCGTCGTAAGCCTCCGGTGTAATGTGGCCAACCACAAAACCGTGTGTACCACCGCTAAAACGGCCATCGGTAATCAAAGCTACCGAAGCGCCTAAGCCCGCACCAAAAATGGCGCCTGTTGGCTTTAGCATCTCGGGCATACCCGGCGCGCCTTTAGGGCCAATGTTGCGGATAACCACTACATCGCCGGCGCGCACATGGCCGCTGGTAATACCGTGGATCAATTCAAACTCGCCATCAAATACGCGGGCGGGGCCTTCAAAACGCTCGCCTTCTTTACCACTTATCTTGGCAACACTGCCGCCTTCGGCAAGGTTGCCGTATAATATTTGTAAGTGACCGGTTGCCTTAATAGGGTTTTCGGCCGGGAAAATTATTTTTTGGTTCTCAAATTCAATTTCAGGAACGTCTGCTAAGTTTTCGGCGATGGTTTTACCGGTTACAGTTAAGCAACTGCCATCGATCCAGCCTAATTTTAGCAAGTATTTCATTACAGCAGGTACACCGCCAATTTTGTGCAGGTCTTCCATCATATATTTACCGCTCGGCTTCATATCAGCCAATACAGGTATACGGTTACTTACCGACTGGAAATCATCCTGCGTTACCTTAACATCCACACTTTTAGCCATTGCTATAAGGTGTAGTACCGCATTGGTAGATCCACCTAATACCATAATGGTTACGATAGCATTTTCAAATGCCGCGCGGGTCATGATGTCTGATGGTTTAATATCTTTCTCTAACAATACTCTTATTGCCTTACCGGCTGCCAGGCACTCGGCTTTTTTCTCGTCGCTTAGTGCAGGGTTTGATGAAGAGTAAGGCAAACTCATGCCCAAGGCCTCAATTGCCGAAGCCATAGTATTAGCAGTATAGATACCGCCGCAAGCACCCGCGCTTGGACAGGCATTTTTTACAACGCCCATAAAATCTTCTGGAGTGATGTTGCCTGCTATTTTTTGACCTAAAGCCTCAAAAGCAGATACAATGTTTAGGTCTTCGCCTTTATAATGGCCTGGTTTTATAGTACCGCCATATACCATTATAGACGGGCGGTTTAACCTACCCATAGCAATTACAGAACCCGGCATATTCTTATCGCATCCCGGCAGGGTAATTAAACCATCATAATATTGAGCGCCGCAAACGGCTTCGATAGAATCGGCAATTACGTCGCGGCTTACCAAAGAGTAACGCATCCCTTCGGTACCCATGCTCATACCATCGCTTACGCCAATGGTGTTGAATATAAGGCCCACCAGGTCTTCATCCCATACCCCTTGTTTAACAAGTTTAGCCAGATCGTTCAGGTGCATATTACAGGTGTTACCATCGTAACCCATGCTGGCTACACCAACCTGTGCTTTTTTCATGTCATCATCAGTAAGGCCAATTCCATAAAGCATGGCTTGCGCCGCTGGTTGAGTTGGGTCTTGCGTTAAATTCTTGCTGTATTTATTTATCTCTACAGCGTTTAAAGTATCTGATGATGAACTCATTTTTTATATTTTACGTTTTGTAGTAACAGCTAAAAATTGCCTTTACTGTTTATGTTATTTTGTGTATTTGTAAGTTAGAGATAGCTATATAGAATAGCAATAGTTTAAAATTTTATTTTTAAAAAGTATATAATTTCGTATATAGTTAATTATTCAATATTATATATGTTATAATTATATAAATATAGAATTATATTTTTAGTAGTTTATACCAAAGTTTAAAACGGTATTCGGTATGTTTTTTATGCATGCATAGTAAGTTGCCGAAATTCGGCGTGAAATGGGAGTGCGAACAAAAAAATTTGCTTAAAAAGCTAATGTCAAAAGGCCACGTTTGCTACCCCTCCGATAACTACTAATAAATTTCAAAGAACAAAAAAAAGTCCGGCCAATACTGACCGGACTCTCTACTATCAGTATAAAAAGTTCTATTTGTGAATAATACCTTCGGCTAATACAGTAACCTTATTGTTTAAGGCTTCCACTACACCACCCTGTATAAAAAATATTTCTTCTTTAGCACCGGCAGCACCACGTATGGTAAGCTTGCCGTCATTTAAAGTAGAAATGATAGGGGCGTGGTTATTCAAGATCTCTAAAAATCCTAATGTACCGGGTAAGGTAACCGAGGTGGCCTCGCCTTCGTAAACTTTTTTATCAGGAGTAAGAATTTCTAATGTCATGCTTTGTTAGATTCAAGAGTTAAGAATCAAGATGTAAGATTTCTCTTGTCTTGATTCTTGTCTCTTATGTCTTGATTCTATTAGTTATTAGCTTCTGCTAATAATTTTTTACCTTTTTCAATAGCATCTTCAATGCTACCAACAAGGTTAAACGCTGCTTCTGGGTATTCATCAACTTCACCATCCATGATCATGTTAAAACCTTTAATGGTATCTTTAATGTCAACCAATACACCTTTTAAACCGGTGAACTGCTCAGCAACAAAGAACGGCTGTGAAAGGAAACGCTGAACACGACGTGCGCGTGATACAATTAATTTATCTTCCTCAGAAAGCTCATCCATACCTAAAATGGCGATGATATCCTGTAACTCTTTGTAACGTTGTAAAGTTTCTTTAACACGTTGAGCGGTGTTGTAGTGCTCATCGCCTAAGATAGCCGCGCTAAGGATACGTGAAGTAGAATCCAATGGATCTACCGCTGGATATATACCAAGCTCGGCAATTTTACGTGAAAGTACTGTTGTAGCATCTAAGTGGGCAAATGTTGTTGCCGGTGCAGGGTCAGTTAAATCATCCGCAGGTACGTAAACGGCCTGTACAGATGTAATTGAACCACGTTTTGTTGAAGTGATACGCTCTTGCATGGTACCCATTTCAGTTGCCAGTGTTGGCTGGTAACCTACCGCAGATGGCATACGGCCTAATAGTGCCGATACCTCAGAACCTGCTTGTGTAAAGCGGAAGATGTTATCAATAAAGAATAATATATCACGGCCTTTACCTTCTGCATCACCATCGCGGAAATATTCTGCAAGGGTTAAACCAGAAAGTGCCACACGTGCACGTGCACCCGGAGGCTCGTTCATTTGTCCGAAAACGAATGTTGCTTTTGATTCTTTTAAAGCTTCAGGATCGATCTTGGTCAAATCCCATCCGCCTGCTTCCATAGAATGCATAAATGCATCACCATATTTTATAATGCCCGATTCAAGCATCTCGCGAAGTAAATCGTTACCTTCACGGGTACGCTCACCTACACCTGCAAATACAGATAAACCTGCATAAGCTTTCGCTATGTTATTGATCAGTTCTTGAATTAATACTGTTTTACCAACACCGGCACCACCAAACAAACCAATTTTACCACCTTTTACATAAGGCTCTAAAAGGTCAATTACTTTGATACCTGTAAACAAGGCTTCAGTTTCGGTAGATAGATCTTCGAAACGTGGAGGCGTTGCGTGGATAGGGCGGCCATTAGTTTTATCCAAATTAGGAATACCATCAATTGCATCACCAACTACGTTAAATACACGGCCTTTGATACCTTCACCAACCGGCATTTTAATAGCAGCTGCGGTATCTAAAACCTTCATGCCGCGCAGTAACCCATCGGTTGAGTCCATGGCGATTGCACGCACACGGTCTTCACCTAAATGTTGCTGAACTTCTAAAATAATTTTTTGTCCGTTGTCTTTTGTGATCTCAAGCGCATCATAAATTTTAGGAAGATGTGCATCATCAGCGAAACTTACGTCAACTACCGGACCGATGATCCGTGATATTTTTCCAATGTTTGGCATATATAACCTGGTATTTAAAGAATTTAAAATGAAACAGGTATCGTTTATGTTACACGCTACTATTTCAGAGGCGCAAAGTTAAGGTTTATTGCCAAATATTAAAATAGCAGAACGAGATTTTTTAGGCGGAAAATTAGTTTACTGGTAACGGTTTAAAATTTGCCTGTTTTTTATATTTAAAAATGTAGTTTTTTTTAAAATTTGGGCTGCAAATTTCCACTTTCAAGCCCTATTTTTATTCAAAACTCAGCACTATCTTACCCATATGCGCGCTGCTTTCCATCAGTACGTGAGCTTTTGAAGCCGCGGCAGCAGGGAAAGTTTTGTAGATAACAGGTTTTATTTTCCCCGATGCCAGTAAAGGCCATATGTGTTTTTCCAGGTTTTGGGCTATAGCGCTTTTAAATTCCACATCCCGCGACCGTAACATGGAGCCGGTTATGCTGATGCGTTTGCGCATCACTTCGGATAGATCAACTTCAGCGGTTTTGCCTTTCATGCTATTGATGAGTACTAACCTCCCTTCGTTGGCAAGGCTTTTTACATTTAAAGGGGTGTAACCGCCACCTATCATGTCCAATATAACATCAACACCTTTACCATTAGTGAGGCTATTTATCGCTTCGCTAAAGTTTTCTTTATTGTAATTGATAGCTTTTACGGCACCCAGATCTTCACAGAATTTGCACTTTTCGGGGCTGCCTGCGGTAACATAAACGATACTGCCCAGCGCTGTTGCCATTTGTATGGCCGCAACACCAATTCCGCTCGATCCCCCATGCACCAGCAGGCTTTCGCCGGGTTGCAGGTACGCACGGTCAAACACATTGCTCCAAACGGTAAAGAAGGTTTCGGGTAGGGAGGCCGCTTCCGCAAAGGATAGGTTATCCGGTACGGGTAAGCATTGCCCTTCGGGGACGTTGCAGTATTCGGCGTAACCGCCACCAATTACAAGGGCGCATACTTTATCGCCAGGTTTCCATCGTTTAACATTGGCGCCCACAGCTGTGATAACTCCTGCTATCTCTAATCCCGGGATATCTTTCGGTGCACCTGCAGGTGGTGGGTAATTGCCTTTGCGTTGCGCTACATCCGGGCGGTTTATACCGGCTGCCATTACTTTTACCAGTACTTCGTTGTCGGTGTAAGCCGGTTCAGGCTTTTCGGTCAACTGCAAAACTTCGGGGCCGCCGGGCTGGGTTATTGTAATAGCTTTCATCATCAACAATAATAGCTTTTATGCTGGATATGTTTTGAGTATGCTTACTCGCTCTTCAAACTATCTGCCGGGTTAGCAACCGCCGCTTTAAAAGATTGGGTGCTGATGGTTGCAAAGGCAATAACAACCGCCCCTATACCGGCAATAGCCACAACCCACCATTGCATGTTCTGCCGGTAGGCAAACCCTTCCAGCCATTTGTGCATTGCCAGCCAGGCAAGCGGTGCTGCTATGATAAATGATATGAGTACCAGTTTAATAAAATCTTTTGACAGCATACCTACTATGGCTGATACACTCGCACCTAAAACCTTGCGGATGCCAATTTCCTTGTTGCGTTGTTCGGCAGCGTAGGCGGCCAGGCTAAATAAACCTAAGCAGGCAATTATGATAGCTAAAGTGGTAAAGGTTATAAACAGCTTGCCCATACGTTGCTCATTGTTGTACATGGTATTAAAATCTTCGTCCATAAACGAATACTCAAATTGCTGATTTGGGGCCAGAGCCTTCCACTTATTTTCCAGCTTATTCATTAGTGCAGATAAATTACCAGTGCTTATTTTGATGCTTAATGATGCCATATCATCGCTCGTCATTGTCATTACAAGCGGGGTAACGTTATCTTTTAACGAGTTAAAATTAAAGTCTTTTACTACTCCGATTATGTGGTATTCTCTGTTTATATTTATGATCTTCTCCGAAGGGTCGCCGTTATATCCGAGCATTTTTACCGCTGTTTCGTTGATGATCAGGGCAGATGAATCTGTTAAAAACTGATCAGAAAAATTTCTGCCTTGTACCAGCTTCATTCCCATTGTATTTAAATAATCTTTATCCACTCTCCAAAACTCTGTCTGGACTGATTTTCCTGATATCGCGGACAGCGTATTTGTCCACCTGAGGGTGCCTGTTGGCAAAAAGCTGCTTAATGTGGCATCAATTACTTCCGGCAATTGCTTAACTTCCTGTTTTAGGGTTTGAGGATTAGCCAATGCACCCGCATTTTTTACAATGAGTACCTGGTTACGGTTAAAACCCAGATCTTTATTTTTTATATAGGCAAGCTGATTATAAACAACCAATGTACCTATGATCAAAAAAATAGATATGGAGAACTGGAAGACAACCAAAAAACTCCTTAAGGTACTGCCCTTAAAACCTGCCGATAACTTGCCCTTTAAAACATCGATAGGCTGAAAGGCGGATAGGAAGAATGCCGGGTAACCACCTGCCAGTATGCCTACCACTGCAATTATAATTAATAACGATGGCAGTAGCCACATAAAAGTTTGCGTGGTTATAACTAAATTTTTACCAGACATTTGATTGAACAATGGCAGTAAAGCCCATGCTGCTAACACTGCTATTACTGTTGCAATAATGGTTACCAAAACAGATTCGGAAAGGAATTGGGCAATCAAATATTTGCGGGGCGATCCTAAAACCTTGCGCACGCCTACTTCACGTGCACGATTGGCGGAGCGGGCTGTTGAAAGGTTCATGAAATTAATGCAGGCCAGTATCAATATGAAAACAGCTACAGCCGAAAATATATAGATGTATTGTATATCGCCATTAACCCCAAGCTCCCGCTGCTTGTTCGATTGCAAATGGATGTCTTTTAGTGGAGTTAAATTAAGCTTAATATAATTGCCTTTTGCCACAAACTTATCATAATTAAAAGCTTCGGTATTCATGTTTCTTCGTGCCAGGGCATCAAATTTCCCTTCCAGTAGTTTATGGTCACTTCCCGGTTTAAGCAAAATATAAGTGTTAAAGCTAAAGTGTGCCCAGCTGTTATCATGATTCGGCGCAAGTGCCAGGAAAAAATCAGCCTTAAAGTGCGATTGCCTGGGCATATCTTCCATAACGCCCGTTACTTTATAGGCAGTGCTGTCAGTAACCATAGAAATGGTTTTACCAACCGCATTAGTAGTATTAAAATATTTTAATGCAGCGCTTTTGCTGATAACAATTGAGTTTGGTTCTGCAAGTGCGGTTTTAAGGTCGCCCTCCATCAATGGAAGGCTGAAAATGTTAAAGATGGTTGGGTCACAATAAAAAACCGTCTTCTCCTCTATGATCTCATCGTTTTTTTTAAAGCGGATATTTATAGCTGCGGATAATCTCGCCGAGCTCTCGACTTCGGGAAATTCTTTTGCCAGCGCATTTGCAACGGGTGGGGCGGCTATTGCAAATGAGGTTGTAGTACCGCCATATTTAAGATTAGTATTTACCCTGTAAATTCTATCGAATTTGGTATTAAACCTATCGTAACTAAGCTCATCAACCACATAAAACACAATAAGCAGGCAGGTTGTCAAACCCAGGGCAAGCCCCAAAACATTTATAAAAGTAAAACCCTTGTTTTTTAAAAGGCTCCGGAAGGCTGTTTTAAGGAAGTTTTTTAGCATGGTTATAGATTTAATTGCAGGTTGTTAAGCAAAGTAAACCTATAACTAAATATTTAGTTATGCAAATTAATTATCATGCAGTCTTAGTATTAATTATCAGGTATTTTCCCCGCAACTAAAGTAAGCGGAAGGACGATACTCAATTTTTTTTATTGAAATCCTATAAATAACACGGCTATGATAAACGCATGCTTATTTATTATTTTATTTGCGGCACAAAAAACACAAAAAGCATGTCAATAGCAGTAGGCCAGGCGGCACCACAGTTCAAATTAACCTCATCAGAGCTTAAAGAAGTTTCATTATCCGATTTTAAAGGAAAGAAAGTTGTTCTCCATTTTTTCCCGTTGGCATTTACCGGTGTTTGCACCACACAGCTTTGCACCATGCGCGATAGCTTTGGTTATTATGACGGCCTAAACGCGCAAATTTTAGGCATATCTGTCGACTCTCCTTTTACGCTGGCTAAGTTTAAAGAAGAGAATAGTTACCAGTTTCCGTTATTATCAGATTTTAATAAGGAAGTATCTGCAACTTACGGCGCCTTGTACGAAGAGTTTGCTTTTGGCATGAAAGGAGTGAGCCAACGTGCTGCTTTTGTGATAGATGAGGATCAGAATGTGATATACGCCGAGGTGTTAGAAAACGCCGGAGATTTACCAAATTTTGAGATTATTGCCGAAAAAGTAAAGTAATTTAACAAAAAGTTTGCAATGGATGCAGAAAATCCTATTTTTGCAGTCCTTTAAAAAAGGTCTTATATCTGTTAGTGATGTAAGAATTTTCAAATACTGAAAGCGCACTTGTAGCTCAATTGGATAGAGCACCTGACTACGGATCAGGAGGTTAGGGGTTCGACTCCCTTCAAGTGCACATTAATTTAAGCCTTTCCGTTTTTACAGAAAGGCTTTTAACTTTAATCACAAAGGGATGCTTAACTTAGTACTGTTTGGTCCGCCCGGAGCAGGGAAGGGTACTCAATCACAAAAACTTATCGATAAATTTGGCTTAATACACCTTTCAACAGGCGATTTGCTACGTGGCGAAATTTCACAAGGTACCGAGTTGGGTATCGAAGCAAAGAAACTGATGGATGAGGGTATTTTGGTACCGGATAGCGTAGTGATTGGTATGATCAGCAATAAACTTGATGCTAATAAAGATGCAAAAGGTTTTATTTTTGATGGTTTCCCACGCACGGTTGCACAAGCCGAAGCTCTGGACGAATTACTTGAATCAAAAGACTCAGAAATATCCGGCATGATAGCGCTGGAGGTTACTGATGTCGAATTAGAACAACGCTTATTACTTCGCGGTAAAAGCTCTGGAAGGCCAGATGATGCCAACCCGGAAGTTATCCGTAAGCGTATTAAAGAGTATAATGATAAAACCGCACCGGTTGCAGGTTTTTATAAAAATCAAAATAAGTTTACAAGTATTAACGGTATAGGCGCTGTAGAAGATATCTTCGAAAGCATCTGCGACGTTATTGCTTCGTGGCTTGTAAATGTAAAATAATAGTCCGAAAGTCGGGAAAGTCCGGAAGTCAGTAAGCAATATTGTTTACGGTCTTTCGGACTTTCCGTCTAATAACTTTCCGACTCAAAATATAAAACTATGTCTCAAGGCTCAAATTTTGTTGATTACGTAAAGATATGCTGCCGTTCGGGACATGGTGGTCCGGGTTCATCGCACCTGCACCGTGATATTTTAACCTCAAAAGGCGGCCCCGACGGTGGTGATGGCGGCCGCGGAGGGCACGTTATTGTAAAAGGTAATGCCCAGTTATGGACATTGCTACACCTTAAATTTCGCAAGCACGTTATTGCCGGCGACGGTGATTCTGGTGGCAGCTCGTTACGTTCGGGCAAAACCGGCCGCGACGAGATACTGGAAGTACCACTGGGTACAATAGCCAAAAACGCCGAAACCGGCGAAATACTTTTCGAGATAAGCGCCGACGGCGAAACCAAAATATTATCAAAAGGTGGCAGGGGCGGCCAGGGTAACTGGCACTTTAAAACCGCTACCCAGCAAACCCCACGTTACTCGCAGCCCGGCGAAGACGGTGAAGAGGCCTGGAACATACTTGAGCTTAAATTACTGGCCGATGTAGGTTTGGTAGGTTTCCCTAACGCGGGTAAATCAACCTTGCTTTCTGTGGTATCTGCCGCTAAGCCGGAGATAGCCGATTATGCCTTTACAACGCTTGTGCCCAATTTGGGTATTGTGGCCTATCGTGACAACAAATCGTTTGTTATGGCCGATATTCCGGGTATTATAGAAGGTGCGTCGCAAGGTAAGGGATTAGGGATCCGTTTTCTGCGCCATATAGAGCGTAACTCAGTATTGTTATTCATGGTGCCTACTGATACCAATCGTACTATTAAAGAAGAATACAGTATCCTTTTAAAAGAACTGAACGAATATAATCCCGAACTGATGCATAAGCCGCGGGTATTGGCTATAACCAAATCGGATATGCTGGACGAGGAATTGCAGGAAGAGATGGAGAAGGAAGTACCGGCAGATATACCGTACGTGTTTATATCGTCAGTAGCTCAGAAAAATATTGTTGAGCTTAAAGACCTGCTCTGGAAAGAGATAAACAAATAATTAGCGGGCTTCTGTAGCAAAGTACAGCACATAACTATCGCTTAGCTCTTTAAGCGAAAACCCCTTATACCCCGGGAAAGATTTGAGAATAACATTTGCCCTTATACCTATGTAATAGCTTGGCATTAATATGTATAAGGTCCCTGCATGGCCTTTGTGCAGGTATTCGTCAACGTTTATGCTGATATCCTTATTCAGCTCGGGCAGGGTAATAACCCGGTTATGCTGTATCTCCAGCCCAAGATCAGGACTAAAGAAAACAAAGATCGCGTCCTTATGCTTATCATCAAGCAATTTAATATAATTAAGACTTTGCTGATCTATAAACTGCTGGCCAATGCCCGATGTGCCATAGGCGGTATAATTTCTTAAGCCGTTATATCCTTTTAGATAAAATTCTACTGTAAAAAACGCGATAAATAGAATAGCCAGTCCCAATGCCACCTGGTATATTACTTTGTAGCGACTAAACAAATATAATGTTCCCGGTATTATCAGTAAGCCAACTATCCTGAAGTGTCTGGCCTCGTAAGATATATCCAACCTGCGCATAAATGCCGAACCAAAAAATATAAGGGATACCCCATAAACTATTATCAGGATCGATCTGTAACTTTTGTTTGGTACGTAGACGCAGATCACGTAAACAAGTACAGCACTTAAAATGGCTAATAACGAAATAATTACCATGGCCCATGCGGGCGATAAAATAGGTGTATCGTTATGGAAAATGAAGCCGTTCACCAGGTCATCTATAGAAAAGCCCGAAAGTATTGGTGAAGCTATAGGGAATGCAAGGGTTTTTAAGCTAATGTCGATACCGTTTGAGCCGGAAGATGGGTTAACCCCTTTAGACAGGTATACTAAAATAATTACAGCCACGGATAAAACCGCAGGTACCCCCACCCAAAAACCTTTTAGTATCCAGCTTTTTATCCCCCTTAACCCTTTAGAGATTTGCAGCCACATAAATAAAAGGCCTGCAAAATAGATCCATATAAATGACGATTTGCAAATAAAGCCTATCCAACCAGAAAGTAATACAAACAAAACAAGCTTCCAATCAGGCTTATCTAACACAAAGCAGCCGTACAGGAACCAGCCTGCAAAAGCGAAAAGTAAAGTTTCGCCGCCTATATAGAAAATGTAAGGAGTGAAAAATGCCTGCTGGCAGATAATAACAAGCAAACTTAAAGCGCTGATAACGGGTGAAAAGCCAGCTTTTTTAAAGAACAGGTAAAAGCCTGTGAGACCCACCAACTGGCAAAGGGCAGTAGTAACAGCAGCAGCCTGCCCCGTATTTAACCCAAACAATATCTTGAAAAGATAAGGAACCAAATATTGGCCCGGCGACCACCACGATATAAACTCAGTGCTATTTAGCGCTATATTTTGCTGATCGGGTTTGGTGAGGATATTGAACCCGCCACCCATTTGCATTGACCGTAAAACATGGAAACCCCAGCTTGCATCTGGGAAGATAGCAGATGGCGTTATAATTACCAATAGGCCTAAAATAGCGACTATGGCAAACACAGCGAACAGGATAATTTTATGTACTAGCTTAGTGTTATTGGGCATAGTAGATATTGTTATTCAATGGTACGGGGCCTAACCCTAACCGCGGGGTTTCCCTGGTAAATGGAATAAGGTTCCATAGTTTTATTAGCTACCGAGCCACTGGTTAACAGCGCGTGTGAGCCCATAGTAATTCCCTGGTTAATGATAGCGCCACAGCCCATCCATACACCATCTTCCAACACAATGCTTCCTGTTATCAGATCAAACGATGTTTTTTTATAGTTATGGCTGCCGGTTTGTAATATAGCGCCCTGCGATATGCATACGTTGCTGCCTATAGTAACCAATAAAAGGTTATCTATCCAAACCCGTTCACCGATCCATGTATGGTTGCCAATTTTTAAGTGCCACGCGTATTTGATATTTACGCCCGGTTTTATAACCACGCCTTTACCAATTTGCGCCCCAAATAAACGCAATAAAAACACTTTGAACGCACTCACCGGTAATAGGCCCGATCTGAAAAATATAGTATTAACATAATACCACAATGCACGTTTTATAGCGCCGGCACCAGGGTAATAAGGATGATTGTTATATATAGAAAGATCAGTTTTTTGCATTTACGGAAATGGCTTTATCCTGGTAACGGGTGTAATAATATAAACTTATTGCAATGATCATATATACTATGATATTGAAAATAGTCTCCTTATCATATATGTATGGGTTTAGTAACCTTATTAAAATAATCAGTCCAAGGCCTGTAGCTAAACCAAACATCATTGCCGAGCGGCGAATGCCATGCTCATCTGGTGATATGGGAGAAAAGTTAGCCTGGGCTTTCTCGATAATTGTTGCACCAGGCAGTATGCCCGCACGGCTTATTTGGGCCGAGAGTTTTTTCTCAGATAAAAACGATAAAACTTTTTCATTTACCTCATAAGGGCGGTTTAGGGCGATAAGATCACGCTCGGCAACCGGGAAAATAGATATTTGTTTATTAACCACCGCTAGTTGCGATGTTAAATAATCAAGGTTTCGTTTTACGGTTGTGTAAGTAGTATTAATACTGTTTAAGGCATTGCCTTTTAACTGTAAGATAGACCGGTTAATATCTTGTATTGGTTGCGAATTGTAGTTATACGTTTTTAATAACTCATAGCGCTGGTTAAGTAAATTATCAAGCCTTTCTATTAGCGTAGTTAGTGCAGGGTCAATACCGCTACCGGCGTTAAAATTAAGATTTACGTTGTTTTTTTCTTTATCTATCTGATCCCTTAACTGCTCAATAGCTATTAGCTGTAGCTTTAATATAGCTTGCTGCGATTCTATATCCTTTGCCTTGGATAAAGCTGTTTCGGCAGAAGAGCTAACCTCCATTAATTTATTTTTCTGCTTGAACTCCAGAATAGATTTTTCTGAACCCTTTACCGCGCCCGACAGATACTTTAACTGATCATCAATAAAATTGATCATTTGCGTAGCCGATTGTGTTTTGCGGTTTCGGTCGTATATTAAATACTCCCTCATTATCGCGTTTAATACATCGGCAGCAAACTGTGGGTTTGCATCGGTTTGTTGCAATAAAAGTATATTGGAGTTTTTTACCATTTCACTGGTGCGTAAACCGCCTCTTACCCGGCCAATAAAATCTTCGGGAATATTAAATTTAAAAAGATACAAGGTACTGTTACCTATATAATCAGGAGGTTTTATGCTAAATGTAGTAGGCCCGATGGTAATTGGGGTATTGTACTTATGGGATTTGGAAACCTCTTTAGCGCCTACTTTATAGGAAAGGTTAAAGCTATTTTTATTAAGGGCTTTAAAAGTTATTATATCGCGGTAAAAATTTAAACTATCAAACTGTATGGTTTGTATATCAAGCGGCTTTAGGGGGTATATCTCACTTGTGCGTACACGGCCTTCTATATAATAGCTAATGTCGTAATCAATGTCTTTAATGGCACTTAAAATAACCGTGGGGCTTTGTATTACCGATGTTTCGCTTTGTATTTTTGAAGGCCCCCTGTCAGAAGTGCTCATTACATTTACCAGATCTGATATTTCTGACTTTTTTTCTTCCAGCTTCATCGTGCCGGATGTTGCAAATGTTTTAGGTGTGTACCACAAATAAACATATGACCAAAGCATGAATATAAAAAGCGAACCTGCTATCCAGTACCAACGGCTTATTAATATTTTACCTATTTTAAAATAGTCAATTTCCTGGTTTGGTAATTTCGTTACGATCTTTTCGTTTTCTTCCATTATTGCCTGCTAAGGGTAAAAATGATCAGCGCAGTGTTTAACAACAGCAGCGCAGGCTGCACCCAGGTGTTAAGGTTTTGTAAGTTATCGGTACGTATAGCACGTTTGTTTTGGGCAACATAAATTATATCGCCATTTTGCAATAAAGTTCTGGGGTCTGATAACGAGTTTAAATTACTCAAATCAATTTCTGTTACGTTTTGAGTTTTATTTTTGCCCCGTATAATTTTAATATTTTTCTCGTTTGCTGCCGGGGTTAGCCCGCCGGCTTGCCCAATAAGTTCTACCAAAGTTGTATTGTCTTTTAAAATAGGGAAATTACCAGGTGATTTTACTTCGCCCAATAAAGTTACCTTTAAGTTAATAACCTTTAACTCAATTATAGGATCTTTTAATAAGCTTTTACGGTAAAGGTCTTCAATTAGTTTGGTAGCCTGTGTACGGGTTAAACCGGAAACCTGTATGTGCCCTATAGCCGGTAGTGCAACAGTGCCGTCCTCTTCTACCTGGAAGGTTTGCCCCTGCGAGGCCGCAGAGTTGCCGCTACCACCCGATGAATTAAAGGTAGGCGCTTCATCAACAATATACTTCAGGTTTTGAAGATTCCGGATCTGCAAAATATCCTGTGGTTGTATATGATAGCTAATTGTAGCTGTAGTTTGTGATAGGGTATCGGCTATTGGCGCCTTTTTCTCGAAAAGTATTTGGTTTTGTTTATAGGAGCATGAACTGCCCAACATCATTATACCAACAAAACAAATAAAATATAAAGCACGCATATTAATAATTACCACTCAATGTTATTAATTAAATTAGGCAGACACTCCAAATTTACATAATTTGCACATAATAAATGTATTTTTCAAACGTGTCTAACCCTAAGATATCTGTAATAACTGTTTCTTACAATGCCGAAAGCACAATTGAGCGATGTATACAATCGGTTATAAGCCAAAATTATAACGATATCGGGTATATTATTATTGATGGGGGCTCAACAGATAATACTGTTTCAATAATTGAAAAATATAAAAAACACATTCAATTTCTTATTTCAGAACCCGATAAGGGGATATATGATGCCATGAATAAGGGTATCGCCTTAGCGCAGGGAGATGTTATTGGCATACTTAATGCCGATGATTTTTTTGCAGATGATCACATTCTTAGTGATATAGCCGCGGCTTTTACAAATCATAATACAGATATAGTTTACGGTGATCTGGATTATGTAAAGTTGGATGGTAGCGTTAGTCGTAAGTGGCGCACAGGGCAATACAAAAGAGGGATGTTTAAGCGTGGCTGGATGCCACCGCACCCGGCATTTTACTGTAAAAGAGAGTTATTTAATAAGTATGGTAATTACAGCCTTGAATTTGGCACCGCTGCAGATTACGAATTAATGTTAAGATTTATACACCTAAACCATTTATCAGTTTATTACGTACAAAGGGTATTGGTTAAAATGAGCATAGGAGGAGTTAGTAACAGCGGGGTTAGTAATCGTATTAAAGCCTTATTTTTTGATATGAAGGCAATGTACAATAATAAAATACCATTCCCGCTTATAACTCTGATATTCAAGCCTTTAAGAAAGCTTAAGCAGTTTTTTTAATTTTGGATAAATTGATACATTTGCGCCATATAGCTGACCCTGACAATTATATTTAATTTTGATGCTTGAAGATATAAGTACGTACTATTTTTTATATTATTTGTTAGTGGTAACGTTATCAACTCTGATAACACTGCTATCTATCCCTTCAATATTACACGTTGCCCGCACAAGGCATTTATATGATGACGTTGGCCATTTTCGCAAACAGCATGATCACGGTATACCACGTTTAGGCGGGGTAGCAATATTTGTAAGTTTTACCATCACCCTTTTACTATTCAGCGTTATTGATAAAACCATACCGGTTAGCTACCTGCTTACCGCCAGCATAGTTTTGTTTATAATGGGTTTAAAGGATGACCTTTCGGGAGTAAACTCCAGTACCAAATTCTTAATACAATTTATAGTAGCAACTATACTTGTTATTTTAGGCGATATCCGTTTTACCAGTATGTATGGCATATTTGGCGTTTATGATATTTCATATATTACCAGCGCTATACTTTCTATCCTGTTTATCATTCTTATTATTAACGCCTTCAATTTAATTGATGGCATAGATGGGCTGGCAGGTACTACCTGTATTATTGTGAATGGTACATTCTCTGCACTGTTCATTTACATGAAACATTATGAATTGGCTGTAGTATCATTAACTATAGTGGGGGCTGTATTTGGTTTTTTACGCTATAACCTAACCCCGGCAAAAATATTTATGGGCGATGCGGGTTCATTACTTATAGGGCTTATATCGGCAATAATGGCCGTAAGGTTTATTGAATTAAATAAGTTTACCACCGCAAGCACGGCCGAAATTATTTCGGCGCCGGCATTAACGTTTGCCATATTAATGGGGCCGATATTTGATACGCTAAGGGTATTTATCCTGCGTGTACTGAATGGCAAATCACCCTTTATGGCCGACCGTAACCATATACATCACCGTGTGTTAAGGCTTGGCTATACACACCTTCAAACTACTTTTATTTTAGGCGGTATCAATATTCTTTTAATTGGTATGGTACTAATGTTTGCTGGTTTGGGTAACTTCAACTTAATTGTGCTGATATTTTCAATATCACTACTGTTTAACTGGGCTATAACATTTTTTCTCCGCTCAAAAGAAAGAGAAAGCCTATCATTACGTAACCTGTTTATATAAGCTACAGCACCTGTTTAATTTTGCTAATTTTGCATCCTTAATTTAAATGTAATGAGGATTGCTATAAACGGCTTTGGCCGTATAGGCCGTATATTTCTAAGAACCATTCTTGCAAAACCAGGTATAGACGTTATTGCTATAAATGATCAGGCTGATACTGCTACATTGGCTCATCTTTTTAAATATGATTCTGTACACCGCGGCTTTAAAGGCACGGTAACTCATGATGAGGGTAATATTTACGTTAACGGCAATAAAATAAAGGTGCTGCAACAAGCCAACCCGGCATTATTACCGTGGGAGGATTTGAATATTGACCTTGTAATTGAATCAACCGGCAAATTCATAACCACCGATGGTGCAGCAAAACATCTTACAGCCGGGGCTAAACAGGTAATTATATCTGCCCCTGCGGGCGATAAAAGCATACCCACTGTTGTACTGGCCGTGAATGACGGAGAGGTAGACCTGCGTTCGCCAATATTATCCAATGCATCGTGCACCACCAATAATGTGGCCACTATGGTGAAAATACTTGACGAAAACTGGGGCATAAAGGATGGTTATATTACCACAGTACACTCTATGACCGGCGACCAAAACTTGCACGATGCACCACATAAAGACCTGCGCAGGGCAAGGGCGGCTTCGGCATCTATCATCCCAACAACAACAGGTGCGGCTAAGGCTATCACCAATATATTCCCGCATCTGGAAGGTAGGCTGGGTGGGGCAGGCATACGTGTGCCGGTGCTAAACGGCTCATTAACAGATTTTACCTGCAGTTTGGATATAATGCCAACAGTAGCCGAAATAAACACGGCTTTCAAAACCGCCGCCGATGGCCCCATGAAGAATGTGCTGGAATATACCGAAGACCCAATTGTATCAACAGATATATTAGACAACACGCATAGCTGCATATTTGATGCACAGCTTACCTCAATAGTAGGCGGACTGGTAAAAGTTGTGGGTTGGTACGATAATGAGATGGGTTACTCCAGCCGTTTGGCAGATCTGGTTGAAAAAATAAGCCTGCTTAAATAATGATAAAATTTATAACAGCTGATGATGTGCTACCCATCCGTAATGAGGTACTACGCGAAGGTAAACTGACCTTAGATGAATGTCGTTTTCTAAATGATGACCAGGAAGGTGCTTTCCATTTAGGTTTTTATATGGATGATGAACTGGCCTGCATTGCATCTTTCCACCCGCAAACGTATGGCGAGTTTAAGGGTAAGGCATACCAACTGCGTGGCATGGCCACTACAGAAAAATATAGGGGCAAAGGCTTAGGCAACCGCCTGGTAAATTTTGCTATTACCTATCTGCGTGGGCAAAAGGTAAATTACATTTGGTGCAATGCCCGTAAAAAGGCGCTTCAATTTTATTTAGGTGTGGGTTTCGAGGTGGTATCCCCTGAGTTTGAGGTGCCTGGTATAGGCCCGCACTATGTAATGTATGTTAAGATACAATGAAGTTTTAAGTAAAAACCAACACCTTTTTAATTTTTACGTTGGCTTTTAGGATAAATTTTGACAACTTGCCGCCGTTCGTAAATTACATACATCAATATGAAGACAATAGATCAGATCAGTTTTAACGGTAAAAGAGCGCTTATCCGTGTAGATTTTAATGTGCCTTTGGATAAGGACTACAATATTACCGATGATAACCGTATGACCGCGGCCTTGCCTACCATTAGAAAGATTTTAAAAGATGGCGGTGCCGTTATATTAATGTCGCATTTAGGTCGCCCTAAAAATGGCCCTACCGAAGAATTTAGTTTAAAACACATAGTACCGCACCTGGCCAACCTATTGGGCCAGCATGTAGACTTTGCTGATGATTGCATTGGCGAAGATGCTATCCAGAAATCAAAAGAGCTTGAAAAAGGCGAAGTGTTGTTGTTAGAAAACCTTCGTTTTTATAAAGAAGAAGAAAAAGGTGATAAGGCGTTTGCCGAAAAACTATCAAAATTAGGCGATGTATACGTGAATGATGCTTTTGGTACCGCTCACCGTGCACATGCTTCAACAGCAATCATAGCGCAGTTTTTCCCCGATGCAAAGGTATTTGGTTACCTGATGGCCGCCGAATTAGCTAATGCCGAAAAAATATTGAACGATGCTGCAAAACCATTCACCGCTATTATGGGTGGGTCTAAAGTATCTGACAAAATAGAATTGATAGAAAAATTGCTGGATAAGGTAGATAACCTGATCATCGGCGGTGGTATGGCTTATACATTTGCTAAAGCAGATGGTGGCAACATAGGTACATCATTAGTAGAGGCTGATAAATTAGACCTGGCTTTGAGCCTGGTAAAAAAAGCAAAAGAAAAAGGTGTTAACCTGTTATTACCGGTTGATAATGTTATTGCGGATGCTTTTTCTAACGATGCCAGTACAAATATTGCCAAAACCGGCGAGATCCCTGATAATTGGATGGGTTTAGATATTGGTCCGGAAACCGTTGCGTTGTTCAGCAAAGTGGTTGAAGAGTCAAAAACCATACTTTGGAACGGCCCGATGGGTGTTTTTGAGATGGAGAAATTCCTGGTGGGTACCAAAGCTATAGCCGAAGCGGTTGCTAAAGCAACTGACAATGGCGCTTTCTCACTAATTGGTGGTGGTGATTCGGCCGCTGCAGTAGCCAAGTTTGATATGACAGCTGATGTTAGCTATGTATCAACAGGTGGTGGTGCTTTGCTTGAATATATGGAGGGTAAAGAGTTACCGGGTGTTAAAGCTATTAACGAAGATTAATTAGAGATAAACTAAACGGAGGCAATCATGCAAATGGTTGCCTTTTTTATTTAAACAGGTTATAAAATCTATCTGCCATGATGAAAAATTGTTTAAAGCTATCGGCCATATTACTTGTGCTATTTAGCGCCTGCCAAAATGCAAAAAAGGATAATGCAAAAAAGGATAAATCAGAAAAGGATAAAGTAGAAGGTGTTGCTGTTGTTAATTTGAAAAAAGGGGATACCCGGGTTCTTGCTTTAAAAGATACCGCGCAGGCCAAGCTGCATATCTTTTTGGATAGCCTGAAACCGCACGCATTAGATAGCAATTACCGGTTTTTGGTTAAGTCGGATTTTGCGGAAGGCAAAAACCACGAACATATGTGGAGTGTGGTATATAAATATGCGAATGGGAAATTCACAGGTATCTTCGCAGACTCGGCCATCTACCTAAAAAATATAAAAATGGGCGACCCGGTATTGATAAAAGCAAAGGATGTAGAAGATTGGGCGATGTATGATTATCTGCGCAATACAGATATGGGTAACTTCTCGGATAAATACCTGCGCAGCAAACAGGGTAAATAACCTTAGTAACTATTTTGTTGAAGGCACTGATAAATCAGTGCCTTTTTTGTTTAATTCATTACTTTTAAAGCATCAACCCAAATACAATGAAAAGAACTTTCCTTTTTACTTTAACCTTTATTCTTTTTGCTATCAGCTCTTTTGCCCAGGGCGATGCTGCATACATTAAAGAGAACTATACCAAGTTTGAATACCAGATCCCCATGCGCGATGGCAAAAAGCTGTTCACATCGGTTTACGTACCTAAAGATCAAGCCAAAAAATACCCCATCATGATGGACCGTACCTGCTATAGTGT